>NZ_JBXWOA010000008.1:0-201317 GCF_059610645.1 Ruegeria sp. CDSC054
GTCTTGCCGTGGTCAACGTGGCCAATCGTGCCGATGTTGACGTGCGGCTTATTACGCTCAAACTTTTCCTTTGCCATGATGGCCTCCTTTTTCGGTAATGAAGGGAGCCCCTGAACAGAGCTCCCTCAAATCTTCGCCTATGCGTATTTCGCCTGGATCTCGTCCGAGATGTTCTGCGGAACCGGATCGTAGTGATCGAACTGCATGGTGAACTGGGCACGGCCCGACGACATCGAACGCAGAGTGTTGATGTAGCCGAACATGTTGGCCAGCGGAACGAACGCGTCGATCGCGATGGCGTTGCC
This sequence comes from Ruegeria sp. CDSC054, assembly GCF_059610645.1. Lineage (NCBI taxonomy): Bacteria > Pseudomonadati > Pseudomonadota > Alphaproteobacteria > Rhodobacterales > Roseobacteraceae > Ruegeria > Ruegeria sp. CDSC054. The sequence goes on from NZ_JBXWOA010000008.1 coordinate 306, forward strand.
ACGGTTTTCCTGACCGGAAACCTGACCCCGACGTGATGTCAGGTCGCCGATGATGCCGCCGGTGTATTCTTCCGGGGTGATCACTTCGACCTTCATGATCGGCTCAAGCAGTTTCGCACCGGCTTTGCGCATGCCTTCACGCATACCCATACGAGCCGCGATTTCAAACGCCAGAACCGAGGAGTCCACGTCGTGGTATTTACCTTCGATCAGGGCAACTTTGAAGTCGATCACGGGGAAGCCAGCCAGCGGGCCGCTATCCATGACGGATCTGATGCCTTTTTCGACACCCGGGATATATTCCTTGGGTACCGAACCACCAACAACGCGGGATTCGAACGAATAGCCTTCGCCCGGCTCTGTCGGCGAGATGATCATCTTCACCTCGGCGAACTGACCCGAACCACCCGACTGTTTCTTGTGGGTGTAAACGATCTCGGCTTCGTGACCGATGGTTTCGCGATAGGCCACCTGCGGCGCACCAATGTTCGCTTCAACCTTGAATTCACGCTTGAGACGGTCAATCAGGATGTCCAGGTGAAGTTCGCCCATGCCCTTCATGATGGTCTGACCCGATTCCAGGTCAGTTTCCACGCGGAAGGACGGGTCTTCTGCAGCCAAACGGCCCAGACCCTGGCTCATCTTTTCCTGGTCAGCCTTGGTTTTCGGCTCAACCGCGATCTCGATAACAGGATCGGGGAAGGTCATGGTTTCCAGAACCACTGGATCGCCGGTCGAACACAGGGTGTCACCGGTGGTGGTGTCTTTCAGACCTGCCAGTGCGATAATGTCACCTGCGAATGCTTCCGTGATTTCCTCACGATCATTCGAGTGCATCATCATCATCCGGCCGATACGCTCTTTCTTACCCTTGGTCGAGTTCAGAAGCGTGTCGCCTTTGGCCAGAGTACCCGAGTAGATGCGGGTAAAGGTCAGCGAGCCAACAAAGGGGTCATTCATGATTTTGAACGCCAGGCCCGAGAACGCCATGTCATCATCCGCGCGGCGGGCAATGTTACGGGTTTCTTCTTCGTCACCGGGTTTGAAGCCCATGTAATCGACAACGTCCAGCGGGCTGGGCAGATAGTCGATCACAGCATTCAACAGCGGCTGAACGCCTTTGTTCTTGAACGCCGAACCACCCAGAACCGGAACAAACGCGATTTCCAGAGTACCTTTGCGCAGCAGGGCGCGCAGGGTCGGAACGTCGGGCTCATTACCTTCCAGGTATTCCATCATCGCGTCGTCGTCCATTTCGACGGCCGCTTCGACCATTTTACCGCGCCATTCGTCAGCCATGTCTTTCAGGCTGTCACGGATCGGTGCTTTGACCCAGCTTGCGCCCAGGTCTTCGCCCTGCCACAGCCATTCTTCCATGGTGACCAGGTCGATCAGGCCTTCCAGCTCGGTTTCTGCACCGATCGGAATACCAACCGGAACAGCACGTGCGCCGGTACGGTCTTCGATCATTGCAACGCAGTTGAAGAAGTCCGCGCCGATCTTGTCCATCTTGTTGACGAACACCATACGCGGAACCTTGTAGCGGTCAGCCTGACGCCACACGGTTTCGGTCTGGGGCTCAACACCGGCGTTTGCGTCCAGAACGCAAACGGCACCGTCGAGAACCGCCAGCGAACGCTCAACTTCAATGGTGAAGTCAACGTGGCCGGGGGTGTCGATGATGTTCAGGCGGTGCTTGGGCGAGTCAGCAGTTTCACCGTCTTCGGTGCGTTCCCAAAACGTGGTGGTCGCAGCCGAAGTGATGGTGATGCCGCGTTCCTGCTCCTGCTCCATCCAGTCCATGGTGGCTGCACCATCGTGCACCTCACCGATGTTGTGGGATTTGCCGGTGTAATACAGGATGCGTTCCGAGCAGGTGGTTTTACCTGCATCGATATGCGCCATAATACCGAAGTTACGGTAATGGTTGAGTGTATATTCGCGTGCCATTTTGATAAGCCTCTGGAATTACCAACGGTAGTGGCTGAAGGCTTTGTTCGCCTCGGCCATCTTGTGGGTGTCTTCGCGCTTTTTCACGGCAGTACCGCGGGACTGTACGGCGTCCAGCAGTTCGCCCGCAAGGCGCTCTTCCATGGTGTTTTCGTTACGGCCACGCGCAGCAGTGATCAGCCAGCGGATGGCCAGTGCTTCGCGGCGCTCGGGGCGCACTTCGACCGGAACCTGATAGGTTGCACCACCAACCCGGCGCGAGCGAACCTCGACCGACGGTTTGATGTTGTCGAGCGCTTCGTGGAACACTTCGACAGGAGCGCGCTTGATCTTGCCTTCAACGCGGTCAAATGCGTTGTAAACGATGCGCTCTGCGACCGACTTTTTGCCGTCGATCATCAGGTTGTTCATGAATTTGGTCAGTACCTTGTCGCCAAATTTGGCGTCAGGCAGGACTTCGCGTTTTTCGGCGGCGTGACGACGTGACATATCAGCCTCTCCTTCTTACTTGGGACGCTTCGCGCCGTATTTCGAACGACGTTGCTTACGGTCTTTGACGCCCTGGGTATCCAGAACACCACGCAGGATGTGGTAACGGACACCGGGAAGGTCTTTTACACGGCCGCCACGGATCAGAACAACCGAGTGTTCCTGCAGGTTGTGGCTTTCACCGGGGATGTACGAGATGACCTCGAACCCGTTGGTCAGGCGCACTTTGGCAACCTTACGCATAGCCGAGTTCGGCTTCTTCGGTGTGGTTGTATACACACGAGTACAGACGCCGCGTTTCTGCGGGCACTGCTCCAGGTGCATGGACTTCGAGCGTTTTACTTTGGGCTGACGCGGCTTGCGGATCAGCTGTTGAATAGTTGGCATTCCGGTTTCTTCCCCGTTTTGCAACACACATGACATGCACGCGCATTGCGTGCGGCTAAACTTGCTGCGTTCGTGCGTCCACAAGCGCAAAACCCGCGAGCGTTCCCATTCCGAGGTGAACGTCGCGGTTTGTTATCAGAGGGCGCGAACGATAAAAGTGTCCGGGCCTTGACCAGTTCATTACTGGAATCGGTTGTGGGGCGGCCCCCGGCACCGAGATGACGCGCGTATATGGGGAGTCGGCTCGAGTGTCAACAGCACATACCCGACAAGCCGATTGACGGCGTTTTACCAAGACTTAGCTGCAGCTTCCAGTGCTACTCGTCCGTTGCCGGCAATTGCGGAGTTCTGCATAGTGGCCGCGAAACTTTTCGATGGACGAAACATGCAAGTCATTGGCCTGTGCCGCTTTTCCTACCCCGCGATCGGCGGTTATCAGGTAGAACACGAAACTGTCGAAGAGCGTCGTCAATACCTGTATAACCCAGAGCGGCTGGAAGAACGGTTTCGACTGTTCGAAACCACCACCCTGCCCGGTTTTCGGGAACAGACAGACGAGGACTTTGAGCTGGTGGTGCTAGTCGGTGAATGCCTTCCTAAAAAGTCCATGGACCGGCTGTATGATCTCACGTCGGGCATCAGGCAGACCCGCATCGTCAAGCGCACACCAGCCCGGCATCGCCCAGTTGTCAAAGAGGTTCTGCACAGCGCCCGCACCGACCCGGATCAGCCGTGCCTCCAGTTCCGGCATGATGACGATGACGCCGTCTCGGTCGACTTTGTCGAACGTCTGCGCCTTGCGGCGATTGACGCTAAAGGACTGACCAGGAATAGCCGGACGGTCGGACTGGATTTCAACAGCGGGTTTCTGGCGCGTTTTGGACCGGATGGCATTCGCGCCACCCAGGTGTTCCAGTCCCTTTTGGGCGTAGGGTTGGGGATGTATGTTGCCGGCGGCTGCAAACACACGATCATGAGCTTCACGCACCATAAGATCGGTCGTTTCATGCCCGTAATCAGCTATCCCGACGCGCCCATGTGGGTCCGTACGCTGAACAACTTCAACGACTCCCCCCATGCCCGCGCCAGCAAGACCGAGCTGTCCCCACTGACACCGGAACAAGAAGGCGAGTTCATTGCGCGATTTGCCATTGAACAGGACAGGGTGCGGCGGGCTCACTCGGCAGGTTGAGACTGACGTTCCCGGAACAGCGTGAAAAGCCCCGCACCCACGACCAGAACAGCGCCCAACATCGTGATCGTATCGGGCCAATCGCCAAAAATGACCCAACCCAGCCCCAAAGCCCAGATCAGGCTGGAATACCGGAACGGCGCGATAAAACCGACGTCGCCTTCGCGCATGACCATGACGCTGCAAAGATATCCGGTCAGAACAAAGACCGCGGCTGAGGCCACCATTATGCCTGCGCCCGGCGTTACCGGCTCCCACCCTGTGACTGCAGTTGCGATCCCTGCGGCCACTGTAATGGAAACCGTCGTCGCCAATGTGACCGTCAAGGACGGAACATGGGTGGACATACGCCTGGTAATCAGGTCGCGTGCGGTGACGGATGCCACGGCAATCAGAGCGTAAATCGCGTAAAGACTGAACCCATCAGGCCCCGGCCGTACAATCAGCAACATTCCTGCAAAGCCCATCCCGATCGCTAGAATGCGGCGCCAGCCGATATGTTCACCAAAGAACAAAACAGCCCCCAATGTCACCGTAAGTGGCAACGCCTGAAGAACGGCCGTTACATTTGCAAGCGGCATATGCAAAAGCGCTGTCAGAAAGAAGAATGTGGCCGACAACTCGGCCAAGCAGCGTGCAGCAACAAGCCACTTGTCGTGGCGCGGAAAGTTCAGGTGCAGCGCCCCAAGATGACGCGCCATCAGAAACACCAACAACGTCGCCAAGAGGCCACGCATCGCAACCATCTGAAACAGCGGCAAGTCTGCCCCCGCCACTTTGATCAATGCATCATTCACTGTAAAGGCGGCCATGCTGCCCATCATCAGCATAGCGCCCTTCACATTCGGGGTCATAGTCGCAGAATCCAATACTCAAAAGAAACACGGATCATTGGCCGTAAGTCCTTGTGAGATGTCAATATGCAACCACGGACCCGTCGGTCAGTCGGGCAAGATCACCAGTGTGTGGTTTATACCGGCAAGGGCCGCGTCTATGCGCTGGGCAATCTCAACCCAATCACCCCCAGCCAATCCTGCGCCAATCATCGGATAGCCGATCCGCAATGCGGGAAATGTGCGTGCAATCTTCGAAAAACAACCCGAGATCGCGTCATATTCCACAAGCGGCCCCGGCCCCTCCCAATGAAACTGGGTATAGGCATTAACCACCGCAAACTCGGTCGTACCCCGCGTGATCTGGACCGAAGAAATCGTTCCGAGTTTTGATCGGGACCCAAGGTCCGTCTGCTTGTCGGCCTCAAGCGCATCAGGGAATTCCACCGCAATCGCCCGTGCTATCCCGGCCCCCATCGCATGGAAGCAATTGCAACCGTGAACGATGACATCAAACTCACCATTCAGTGCAAGCTGTATCAAATCACCTTTGATTATATGCATCATGCATCCCTTGGTCAGTGGGTCGCTGTCTTCGAGACTATTCAGTTGTATCACGATTGGGTGAAAGCGCACCAAGGGCAAAAGAAAAGGCCCCGCAAAATCGCAGGGCCTTTCCGTATTTCTATGATGAGGAAGTTACTCGCGGCTTTCCGGTGTTTCCACCAGAACGTCCAGCTCGTCACCGACCATATCGTCATCCATGACCGGCGCAGCCAGAGCAGCGGCCGCTTCGGCCTCTTCCCGGCGGGCTTCGATCACGACGTTGTCGCGGCCTTGCGCAACCTGGCGCACGGCCTGAGTGGCCCCACCGGTACCGGCTGGGATCAGGCGACCAACGATGACGTTCTCTTTCAGGCCAACCAGTTTGTCCTTCTTGCCCTGAACCGAAGCTTCGGTCAGCACGCGGGTGGTTTCCTGGAACGACGCCGCCGAGATGAACGAACGTGTCTGCAGCGAGGCTTTGGTGATCCCCAAGAGGATCGGTTCGCCCTGAGCTGGACGTCCGCCGCGGGCCAACGTCTTCTCATTGGCTGCGTCAAACTCCTGCTTGTCGACATGTTCGCCTTTCAGCAGAGTGCTGTCGCCTGAGTCCAGGATCTCCCACTTCTGCAGCATCTGACGCACGATGACTTCGATGTGCTTGTCGTTGATTTTCACACCTTGCAGGCGATAGACGTCTTGCACCTCGTCGATCATGTAATCCGCCAGCGCTTCGACACCCATGATGGACAGGATGTCATGCGGAGCCGGGTTACCGTCCATCAGGTATTCACCCTTCTGGATGAAGTCCCCTTCGGCGACCGGGATGTGCTTGCCCTTGGGCACCATGTACTCGATGGTCTCCATGGACTCGTCAGCCGGCTCGATGCTGATGCGGCGCTTGTTCTTGTAGTCGCGGCCAAAGCGCACGTAACCATCAGCTTCTGCGATGATCGCGTGATCTTTCGGACGACGGGCTTCGAACAGTTCAGCCACACGCGGCAAACCACCGGTGATGTCCTTGGTTTTGGCGCCTTCACGCGGGATACGCGCAACGACTTCACCAGCCTCGATTTTTTCACCGTCTTCGATCGACAGGATCGCATCCACCGACATCGGATAGTGAACCGGGTTGCCCGCATCATTGCGGACCGGCTCGCCATCTTCACCAACCAGAATGATCTCGGGCTTGAGGTCGCTGCCTTTGGGGGCGGCGCGCCAGTCGATCACGATCTTCTGGGTCATGCCGGTTGCATCGTCGGTCTCATCGCGGACAGCAATGCCCGAAACAAGGTCAACATACTTCGCGGTACCGGCTTTCTCGGCGATGATCGGCAGGGTGTAGGGATCCCACTCGAACAGCTTGTCGCCACGGGCAACCTTGGCGCCGTCCTTGACGAACAGCTTGGAGCCGTAGCCCAGCTTGTGGCTGGCACGTTCCTCGCCGTGTTCGTCCTTGATCACCAGCTTCATGTTCCGGCCCATAACCAGGATTTCGCCTGCGGAATTGGCCAGAACCTGCGGGTTCTCGAACGAAACCACACCGTCTTGGCTGGCTTCCTGGAACGACTGCTGACCACCTTGCGCAACACCGCCGATGTGGAAGGTCCGCATCGTCAGCTGTGTACCTGGTTCACCAATGGACTGGGCGGCGATGATACCGACAGCCTCACCCGTGTTGACCCGCGTACCACGTGCAAGGTCACGACCATAGCAGGTGGCACATACGCCTTCCTCAGACTCGCAGGTCAGAGGAGAACGGATGCGCATCGACGCAACACCGGCTTCATCAATGGTGTCGGCCATGCGTTCGTCGATCAACTGACCCGCAGCGACCAGAACCTCTTCCGTACCCGGACGCAGAACGTCATCGGCCGAAACACGACCCAGCACACGTTCTGCCAGAGATGCAACAACTTCACCATCGTTGACCGCAGCTTCGGCAGTGATCGCACGTTCGGTACCACAGTCGATCTCACGAACGATGCAGTCCTGCGCCACGTCCACCAGACGACGGGTCAGGTAACCCGAGTTCGCCGTCTTCAGAGCGGTATCCGACAGACCCTTACGGGCACCGTGGGTCGAGTTGAAGTACTCGAGAACGGTCAGACCTTCTTTAAAGTTCGAGATGATCGGCGTCTCGATGATGTCGCCGTTCGGCTTGGCCATCAGACCACGCATACCGCCCAGCTGTTTCATCTGAGTAACCGAGCCACGCGCACCCGAGTGGGCCATCATGTAGACCGAGTTCGGTTCCTGTTCGGAGCCATCCTCTGCCCGATCCGAAGACGAGATCGTGCCCATCATCGCATCGGTTACGCGGTCGTTACACTTCGACCAGGCATCGACAACTTTGTTGTACTTTTCGCCCTGTGTGATCAGTCCGTCCATGTACTGCTGTTCAAAGTCTTTTACCTGACTGCGGGTCTCATCAACGATGCCCCACTTGTCATCAGGGATGACCATGTCGTCCTTACCGAACGAGATGCCCGCCTTAAACGCTTCTTTGAAGCCCATCGACATGATCTGGTCACAGAAGATAACCGACTCTTTCTGACCGCAGTAACGGTAGACGGTGTCGATCACCTGCTGCACTTCTTTCTTCCGCAGCAGACGGTTAACCAGTTCGAACGGCGCCTTGTTGTTCATCGGAAGCAAGGCACCCAGACGCAGACGGCCCGGAGTGGTCTCGAAACGCTTCTGAACTTCGTTGCCTTCGTCGTCGATCTGCGTGATCCGCGCGGTGATCTTGGTGTGCAGGTGAACTTCGCCTGCATCCAGCGCGTGCTGAACTTCGTCGATCGAACCAAAGACCTTGCCTTCGCCCGGCATGCCTTCACGTTCCAGCGTCACATAGTACAGACCCAGGATCATATCCTGCGACGGAACGATGATCGGCGCGCCGTTTGCAGGCGACAGAACGTTGTTCGTCGACATCATCAGAACACGGGCTTCCAGCTGGGCCTCAAGGCTCAGTGGGACGTGCACAGCCATCTGGTCACCGTCGAAGTCGGCGTTAAAGGCCGAACAGACCAGCGGGTGCAGCTGGATGGCTTTACCTTCGATCAGGACCGGCTCGAACGCCTGAATGCCCAAACGGTGCAGCGTCGGCGCACGGTTCAGCATGACAGGGTGTTCGCGGATCACCTCGTCGAGGATATCCCACACTTCGGGACGCTCTTTCTCGACCAGTTTCTTCGCCTGCTTCACGGTCGAAGACAGACCCTTGGCTTCAAGGCGCGAGTAGATGAACGGCTTGAACAGCTCCAGCGCCATCTTCTTGGGCAGACCACACTGGTGCAGCTTGAGTTCCGGACCGGTCACGATGACCGAACGGCCCGAGAAGTCGACGCGCTTACCCAGAAGGTTCTGACGGAAGCGACCCTGCTTACCTTTCAGCATGTCCGACAGCGATTTCAGCGGACGCTTGTTGGCGCCGGTGATCACGCGGCCACGACGGCCATTGTCGAACAGAGCATCCACGGATTCCTGCAACATCCGCTTTTCGTTGCGGACGATGATGTCAGGTGCGCGCAGTTCGATCAGACGCTTCAGACGGTTGTTCCGGTTGATGACGCGGCGATACAGATCGTTCAAATCCGAAGTCGCGAAACGGCCACCATCCAGCGGAACCAGCGGACGCAGTTCCGGCGGAATGACCGGGATCACGGTCATCACCATCCACTCAGGCCGGTTGCCCGACTCGAGGAAAGATTCAACAACCTTCAGACGTTTGATGATCTTCTTGGGCTTCAGTTCACCGGTTGCTTCGGCCAGATCAGCGCGCAGCTGCTCGGCTTCGGCTTCCAGATCGATCTGGGCCAACATCTCACGGATAGCTTCGGCACCGATGTTCGCGGTGAACGCGTCCATGCCATAGGCATCCTGCGCGTCCATGTACTCTTCTTCGGTCAGCATCTGGCCATAAGATAGGTCGGTCAGACCGGGCTCGATGACGACATAGTTTTCAAAGTACAGAACACGTTCCAGATCGCGCAGCGTCATGTCCAGCATCAGACCGATGCGGGACGGCAGCGATTTCAGGAACCAGATGTGCGCAACGGGTGCTGCCAGTTCGATGTGGCCCATACGCTCGCGGCGGACTTTCTGCAGGGTGACTTCCACGCCGCATTTCTCGCAGACAACGCCGCGATACTTCATCCGCTTATATTTGCCGCACAGACATTCGTAGTCTTTGATCGGGCCAAAGATACGCGCACAGAACAGACCGTCACGCTCGGGCTTGAACGTCCGATAGTTGATGGTTTCGGGTTTCTTGATCTCGCCATAGGACCAAGACAGAATCCGCTCGGGCGACGCCAAGGAGACTTTGATCTCGTCAAAGACTTTCGGCGGCGTCAGCGGGTTGAACGGGTTATTGGTGATTTCCTGGTTCATTTTGCGTCCTTACAAATTGGGATGGGATGAGTTTGGGGCGTTGCCGCCCCTACTCTTCCTCCGCATCCAGGAGTTCCATATTCAGGCCGAGGCCGCGGACTTCTTTAACCAGAACGTTGAACGATTCCGGTACGCCCGCTTCAAAGTTATCCTCGCCCTTGACGATCGACTCATAGACCTTGGTCCGGCCGGCGACGTCATCCGATTTCACGGTGAGCATCTCCTGCAGGGTGTAGGCGGCGCCGTAAGCTTCCAGAGCCCAGACTTCCATCTCACCAAAGCGCTGACCACCGAACTGCGCCTTACCACCCAACGGCTGCTGGGTAACCAGGCTGTACGGCCCGGTCGAACGCGCGTGGATTTTGTCATCCACAAGGTGGTGCAGTTTCAGCAGGTACTTGATGCCAACGGTCACAGGACGCGCAAATTGCTCACCCGTACGACCGTCGAACAGAACCGACTGACCGCTTTCCGAGAAGCCCGCACGCACCAGCGCATCGTTGACGTCAGCCTCTTTGGCTCCGTCAAAGACGGGGGTCGCGATCGGAACACCGCGGGTCACGTTGCCCGCCGCCTCGATCAGATGACCTTCGTCCATGCCTGCAATGCCTTCTTCATAGACATTCTCGCCATAGGCCAGCTTCATCGCTTCGCGAACCGGGGTCAGGTCGCCAGAACGGCGGTATTCACCCAGTGCTTCGTCGATGTTCAGACCCAGACCGCGTGCGGCCCAACCCATGTGGGTTTCAAGGATCTGTCCAACGTTCATACGCGAAGGCACGCCCAGTGGGTTCAGACAGAAGTCAACCGGAGTACCATCAGCCAGGAACGGCATGTCTTCCATCGGAACAACCTTGGAGATCACACCTTTGTTTCCGTGACGACCGGCCATCTTGTCGCCCGGCTGCAGCTTACGCTTCACGGCGATGAAGACTTTGACCATCTTCATCACACCCGGCGGCAGATCGTCACCACGACGGACTTTCTCGACCTTGTCTTCGAAACGGGCATCCAGAGCGCGCTTGAGCACTTCGTATTGCTCATTCAGAGCCTCTACGATCTGTGCGTCCTTTTCGTCTTCCAGTGCCAGCTGCCACCACTGACCACGGGTCAGCATGTCCAGCAGTTCCTTGGTGATCACCGATCCCGCCTTGACGCCTTTCGGGCCTTTGACAGCGGTTTTACCCAGGATCAGACCTTGCAGACGCGCATAGATGTTGCGGTCAAGGATCGCCAGCTCGTCGTCCCGGTCACGGGCCAGGCGTTCGACTTCCTCACGCTCGATCTGCAGCGCACGCTCGTCTTTCTCAACACCGTGACGGTTGAAGACGCGGACTTCCACGACCGTACCGTAGTCACCCGGCTTCACGCGCAGCGAAGTATCACGGACGTCAGATGCTTTTTCACCAAAGATGGCGCGCAGCAGCTTTTCTTCCGGGGTCATCGGGCTTTCGCCCTTCGGAGTGATCTTGCCGACCAGAATATCGCCCGGCTCAACATCCGCGCCGATGTAAACGATGCCCGCCTCGTCGAGGTTGCGCAGCGCTTCTTCACCGACGTTCGGGATGTCGCGGGTGATCTCTTCCGGGCCCAGCTTTGTATCACGGGCGGCGACTTCGAATTCCTCGATATGGACTGAGGTAAAGACGTCGTCACGCGCAATACGTTCCGAGATCAGGATCGAGTCTTCGTAGTTGTACCCGTTCCACGGCATGAACGCGACGACCACGTTCTTACCAAGGGCCAGTTCACCGATATCGGTGGACGGACCATCGGCAACAACCTCGCCTTTCGTGACAGTGTCACCCACTTTTACCAGCGGACGCTGGTTGATGCAGGTGTTCTGGTTCGAACGCTGGAATTTGCGCAGACGGTAGATGTCCACACCCGCGTCGCCCAGTTCCAGATCTTCGGTAGCACGAATAACGATACGCTGGGCATCGACCTGGTCGATGATACCGGCACGTTTCGCCTGAATCGCAGCACCCGAGTCGATCGCAACCTTTTCCTCGATACCGGTGCCGACCAGCGGCGCCTCGGCCCGCAGCAGCGGAACCGCCTGACGTTGCATGTTCGAACCCATCAAGGCCCGGTTGGCGTCGTCATTTTCAAGGAATGGAATCAGCGACGCGGCGACCGATACCAACTGTTTCGGGCTGACGTCGATCAGGTCCACATTCTCGCGCGGGGCGAGCGTGTAGTCACCGGACTGACGGGTCGAAACCAGATCGTTGATGAACTTGCCATCCGCATCCAGCGTCGCATTCGCCTGCGCCACGGTGTGACGCATTTCCTCGGTTGCGGACATGTAGTGAACCTCATCGGTCACCTCGGCGTCTTTGACGACGCGGTAGGGTGTTTCGATGAAGCCATACTTGTTCACGCGGGCGAAGGTGGCCAGCGAGTTGATCAGACCGATGTTCGGGCCTTCCGGCGTTTCAATCGGGCACATCCGACCATAGTGGGTCGGGTGTACGTCGCGCACCTCAAAGCCCGCACGTTCACGTGTCAGACCACCGGGGCCAAGCGCCGAGAGGCGGCGTTTGTGGGTGACTTCGGACAGTGGGTTAGTCTGGTCCATGAACTGCGACAGCTGCGACGAGCCGAAGAATTCGCGAACAGCGGCAGCGGCCGGTTTCGCGTTGATCAGGTCCTGCGGCATGACGGTGTCGATCTCGACCGAAGACATACGCTCTTTGATCGCGCGCTCCATGCGCAGCAGGCCAACGCGGTACTGGTTTTCCATCAGTTCGCCGACAGAACGCACACGACGGTTGCCCAGGTGGTCGATATCGTCGATGTCGCCTTTGCCGTCGCGCAGCTCAACCAGCGCCTTGATGCAGGCCACGATGTCTTCGCGGCGCAGGGTGCGCAGCGTATCCGGCGCATCCAGGGCCAGACGCATGTTCATCTTCACGCGGCCAACGGCGGACAGGTCATAACGCTCGCTGTCGAAAAATAGCGTGTCGAACAGGGCCGAAGCCGCTTCGACGGTGGGTGGCTCGCCCGGGCGCATGACGCGGTAGATGTCCATCAACGCAGTGTCGCGGCCCATGTTTTTGTCCTGCGCCATGGTATTGCGCATGTAAGGGCCGACATTGACGTTATCGATGTCCAGAACCGGGATATCGGTTACGCCTGCATCAATCAGCTCTTTGACAGTGCCGCCGATCAGATCGCCGTCCTTGTCGTATTCCAGCGTCAGTTCATCGCCGGCTTCGACATAGATCGCACCGGTTTCTTCGTTGATGATGTCTTTGGCAACGAACTTACCAACGATGTGATCGAACGGAACCAGCAGATTGGTGACAACGCCCTCGTCGATCAGTTTCTTGACCGCGCGCGGGGTGACTTTCTTGCCGGCTTCGGCAATCACTTCACCGGATTTTGCGTCAATCAGATCATAGGTCGGACGGGTACCGCGTACACGCTCGGGGAAGAAGGGCGCAATCCAGCCTTTCTTCTTGTCCAGCTTGTAGGACACGGTGTTGTAATACGCGTCCATGATCGCTTCCTGATCCAGACCCAGCGCATAAAGCAGGGTCGTCACAGGCAGTTTGCGGCGACGGTCGATACGGGCGAACACGATGTCCTTGGCGTCGAACTCAAAGTCCAGCCAGCTGCCGCGATACGGGATGATGCGGCAAGCAAAGAGCAGTTTACCCGAAGAGTGGGTCTTGCCCTTGTCGTGGTCAAAGAACACGCCGGGCGAACGGTGCATCTGGGACACGATCACACGCTCGGTGCCGTTCACGATGAACGTACCGTTGGGCGTCATCAGGGGCATGTCGCCCATGAATACGTCCTGTTCTTTGATGTCTTTGACGGATTTGGCGCCGGTGTCCTCATCGACATCGAACACGATCAGACGCAGAGTGACCTTCAGCGGCGCGCTGTAGGTCATGTCGCGCTGCATGCACTCTTCGACGTCATATTTAGGTTTTTCCAGATCGTATTTCACGAACTCCAGAACGGAGGTTTCGTTGAAATCCTTGATCGGGAAGACCGATTGGAACACGCCTTTGATGCCTTCGCCGTCTGTGGGCACATCTGCATCGCCGGAGCGCAGGAATAGATCATAAGAAGATTTCTGGACCTCAATGAGGTTCGGCATCTCCAGCACTTCGCGGATTTTGCCGTAATATTTACGAAGACGTTTCTGGCCAAGGAACGTTTGAGCCATGTCAGATGTCACCTTTCGATGTTCTCAGCGGACAAAGACACCGTCGGGCCCCGGTGCCTTGCACATTAGAGACGACACGTCCGGATCAATTCGTGGCCACCGTCCCGAATGGCAGCCTCCCGATCCGCGAACCGCGTCTTAGAAAACACCCCAATTTTCAGAGGCCCTTTCTAAGACAGGTTCGGCTGGACCCGGATTTCTCCGGATCCAGCCAAATTCTGCGGCACATCAGCGATGCACCTGTCGAATGGCTTAGGCCAGCTCGACTTCGGCGCCAGCTGCTTCCAGCTTGCCTTTGACTTCTTCGGCTTCGTCTTTCGACACGCCTTCTTTGATCTTGCCGCCAGCTTCGACCAGTTCTTTGGCTTCTTTCAGGCCCAGACCGGTGATGCCGCGAACTTCTTTGATCACGTTGATTTTCGAAGCGCCGGCGTTCTTCAGAACGACGTCGAATTCGGTTTTTTCTTCCTCAGCTGCGCCACCAGCGTCGCCACCGGCTGCCATGACAACTGCGCCGCCTGCTGCGGGCTCGATGCCATATTCGTCTTTGAGGATGGTTTTCAGTTCTTGTGCTTCCAGCAGGGTCAGACCCACGATGCTTTCTGCGAGTGCTTTCAGATCAGCCATTTTATCAGCTCTTTCCGTTTACAGTGTGTGTTCCAACGTCAGGGTGGTTACCCTACGCAGATCATTCAGTGCCAACCGCTTACGCAGCTTCCGCCTTCTCTTCGATGGTGGAAAGGATGCTTGCGATGTTGCTTGCAGGTGCGCCAATTGCGCCAGCGATGTTCGAAGCAGGTGCGCCAAGCATGCCCGCGATAGTAGCAATAAGCTCCTCGCGCGAAGGCATTTTCGACACGGCTTCGACGCCGGCACGATCCAGAGCGTTCTCACCCATTGCACCGCCAAGAATTTCGAACTTTTGGTTCTCTTTGGCGTAGTCCTGGGCCACTTTGGCTGCTGCCACAGGGTCCTCAGAATAGGTCAGAACGGTCATACCCGTCAGCAGGTCGGCAATGCTTTCACATGGCTTTCCGTCGAGGGCGATTTTGGCGAGCCTGTTCTTGGCAACACGCACGGAGCCACCCGCGTCACGAGCACGTGCGCGAAGGTCCTGCATCTCGGCAACTGTCAGACCGGCGTAGTGCGAAACCACTACGACGCCAGAGCTTTCGAAGATTTGGCCGAGTTCCTCGACCACTTTCTCTTTCTGGGCTCTATCCACAGTTCTCTCCAAGTTTGGGGCGATATCTCACCCCGGCTCATATTAGCCGCAGCTTTCGCTCCGGCGTTCAGGTCCGTTGTTACGGGATTGGCCAAAATGCGCCCGAGGGTTGGACCCCCCAGAATTCTTTGGTCTTACCCGTCTCAGGCAGGGAATTAAGGGGCCATATGGCACCACCCACCGTCTTGGACGAAACAAAATAAAGCGCACGACGAATCGCACGCTTTACTTCGTAGCCCTACTTAGGGCAGATGGGGCCGGTTTCCAAGGGGTAAATTGCGGTTTCCGCAGGTTCGCTACAGCATCTGTCGAAAACGATTTCCACCCCGTTTGGGGCTTGGCGTGCACATAGGCGCGGATTTGCGGAATATGACGCGCAAACGCCAAATCAAGCAGATTCAAGCATCGACTTTCCGTTGACACGGACATCGCACTGTTATCCTGTCCGGAGACTGGACAATAGCACTCAGGACTTGGCCCGTTGGCTGGAACGCTGCCCCTTTCAGACGAAGAAAATGCCCGCGTCGCCTTGTATATCGACGAGTTTTCAAACCAGTTCCTGAAAGTGCCCATCCGCCGCTATGAATGCATCTACCGATCGCATGCGTTCGACGACACGCGATCCGTCGTTATCCTGCATACCGCAGCGCAGGCCTTCGCCCTTAAGATCGACACGCAATCGCCAGACACCGGGCGATTGCGGAACGAATATGACCTGCTCGTCGAACTGTACCGATTTTTTGAGGGCAATGAGACTTCGCGCGTTGTCCGGCCCGTTTACCTCTCGCCAGGTGGCGCTTTTCTGGTGACCGAATACATCAATCGGCCAACCGCCGTTGATCTGATCTACAACAGCAAAGACGATGATCAGGTCGCCCAGGTGTACCGTCGCGCGGGGTCGTGGCTGAACGATCTCCACAGTCGCAACCCGCCTGTTCGATACGCCTTTCGCCCCAGGTGGATGACAGACAGCTTGAAAGAGCTGATGACGGCCGTACCTAATAAAATCGCGAACCAAAGCCGGACGATGGTGAACCTGATGCTGTCCGAAGGGACCCGCCTGAAGGGCACCGAGGACCTGCGCGTGTTTTCACATGGCGATTATCACGGGCAGAACCTGATTGTGGGACAGGGGAAAACGATCGGACTGGATTTCACCGAAGCCCGCGACAAGCTGGCGGTCTACGATATCGTCGATTTTCTGAAGGCGGATATCTTTCGGAATGGCGGCGCATCGGGTGTCGACCGAAGCGGTATACTTAAAAGAAACAAAGACATGTTCTTTCGCCTTTACCGACATCCTGTCAATGTTGAAGTCTTGGATTATTGTCTCCGCGGACGGCTATTGAAAGACTGGTTGGCCTTGTGGCGGAACGACCACGAATGCAGCGATTTCGAAAGAGACAAGCGGCAAAGACTGGGCGATCGCCTGCTGGTCGCGTTCCAACACCGTTGAGCTGGATGGATGGTCAGCGTAAATGACGAGATTGTGAGCGACATCGCGCAAATCTTAGTTGACCGAACCATCCCAAGAAACGTTATCCCAAACCATAACCCACGCGGCGTTTGTCAGTTTAGGCCGACAATAACCGCCACACAGAAGGTAAGTCGCTTACATGGTTCTCCGCAGTTTTTTTGCTCAGGACAGCTCCAGCCTGGTCGCTACATTCGTCCCGGATACAGCTGACGCGAACGATATCGTGGTCGGAGGCTCGATCATCAACAATTCGGACACACCGGATGGCACCATCTTTACCTACTCGGGCGGCACCGGTACCACCATCACACTGGATGACACTGCTGGCAGCCCTGACGTTTTCGACGATGACCTGCCAGCTGGCCACGTCATCACCGATGGTGGCGGCATAGTGACAAACGGCATGCAGGTAGAATCCGAGTCAATTATCACTGTGCGAGCCCTGGATGACGATCTCAACCCGACCGGACCAGAAATCACCATCTATGTATTTTCCCAAGGTGGGGTGACGCAGAACGTTTGGGGCTATGCTACATCTGCCCCGCTAGAGTCTGGAACGTCGTATGTCAAAACCGGTGGTTCGAATGCCGGGTCGTCGGCTTATGCAGACTATGTTACCTGTTTTGGGCCGGGAACCCTTATCGAAACTGCCGACGGAATTGTTGAGGTTCAAGACCTCACCAGAGGTCAACGCGTCTGGACACGGGACAGTGGATTTCAACCTATCCTCTGGATCGGAACGACCGAGGTTCATGGTCATGGGCCGTTTGCTCCGGTGGTGATCGAGGTCGGCGCTATCGGGAACACGAAAGAGCTGGTGGTTTCGCAACAGCATCGAATTCTGATCGGCTCTCCTGCCACTGACATGCTTTTTGGATCATCCGAAGTGTTCGTGGCCGCCAAGCACCTGTGTGGCCTGCCGGGGGTTTCGATCCGCCCGACGGATTGCATTACCTACACCCACTTCATGTTCGACCGACACCACATTGTCCGGTCCAACGGCGCGCTGACAGAAAGCTACTATTATGGCGAAAGCGCAAGATACGCACTGTCGTCCCCGCAACAATCTGAAATCCTGGCGCTATTCCCATCAATCGAAGATGTCAGCGACGCGTTTCGACGCACCGCAGCCCCAACGATCAGCGCGCGTGAGGCCGGTGTATTGCGCGCATACATCTAAGCCGTAGAGGTCAGACACGCGCAGTCTTAATCCGCAGCTTCCGCCTGGCGCAGGCCACTTGAATGCGGCCTAAACGCGGACAGCCTGATCAAATTTAAGAAAAAAATCCCGGGCGGTTCGCACCACCCGGGATTTCATCTTCGCGTTGCAACAATAGGGCTTATTCGCCCGAAGCAGCGGCAACATCCAGAGTCACGCCAGGGCCCATGGTCGAGCTCAGCGCGATTTTCTTCATGTAAGTGCCTTTCGCGCCTGTCGGCTTGGCCTTGGCCACGGCCGAGATAAAGGCACGGACGTTTTCGACCAGCTTGGCCTCGTCGAATGACGCTTTGCCAACACCGGCGTGCACGACGCCGCCTTTTTCCGCCTTGAACTGAACTTCACCGCCCTTGGCTGCTTCCACGGCCGCTTTCACGTCCATGGTCACGGTGCCAACCTTGGGGTTCGGCATCAGGTTGCGCGGGCCCAGAACTTTACCCAGACGACCGACGATCGGCATCATGTCCGGGGTGGCAATGCAGCGATCGAATTCGATGGTGCCGCCCTGAATGGTTTCCATCAGGTCTTCTGCGCCAACGATATCCGCGCCTGCTTCTTTCGCTTCGTCAGCCTTGGGGCCACGAGCAAATACAGCAACGCGCATCGCTTTACCGGTGCCGTTGGGCAGGCCAACAACGCCACGAACCATCTGGTCTGCGTGACGAGTGTCAACGCCCAGGTTCAGAGCGATTTCGATGGTCTCGTCGAATTTCGAAGTTGCGTTGGCTTTGACCAGGGCAACTGCTTCGTCTACCGACAGGTTTTCCTTGCCAGCGACAGCTTCGCGCGCGGCGCGCGTACGTTTACCGAGTTTTGCCATCTTACTTCACCTCGATGCCCATAGAGCGGGCCGAGCCCAGGATGATCTGCATAGCGCCTTCGACATCGTTGGCGTTCAGATCTTTCATTTTGGCTTCGGCGATTTCGCGAACCTGCTTCGAGGTCACGGTTGCCACGGTCTCACGACCTGGGTTTTCCGCGCCACGGGGGCGGTTACGCTTACCAACCGGCTTCAGACCAGCTGCTTTTTTCAGGTAATAAGACGCGGGCGGCGTCTTGATGTCCATGGTGAAGGACTTGTCCTGATAATAGGTGATCACGGTCGGGCAAGGTGCGCCTTGCTCCATGTCTGCGGTCTTGGCGTTGAACGCCTTGCAGAATTCCATGATGTTGATGCCGCGCTGACCCAGCGCCGGACCAACTGGCGGCGACGGGTTCGCCTGACCTGCAGGAACCTGCAGTTTCATCGTACCAGCAAGCTTCTTAGCCATTTGGTTTCTCCTTTTCCAACACCCCTCTGACGCGTCATCAGGGCTATTCAGTTGTGTGGTCTGGTCCGCGAATCGCGATACGCTCGCCTTCCACAATGCTTGTCGCTTTCAACGACAGAGCTGCGCCTTACTAGTCTAAACGTCCAATGGCAAGCCGAATTTCTGATCGCCGATCTGCCTGACGTACGAATCTTGCAGTTTCAGCCCAAGACAGTCAGAGTTTCATGATACCGGTTTATACGCTACAACACGCCGCCTAACGAGAAACTCATGTTGCCCGCATCGCAAAAGCCCAGCCCGCAACAAACCAAAGTTGACGCCCTGATCGAATGGATGGTCGATGGGGCCCGCTCGGCAGGAAATGCCATAGGCATCATTGAGGGTATTTGTACGAGTCTAGTGGATGCGGGCGTAGCAATCGACCGGTTCGGGTTGTTCATCTGGACGCTTCACCCCAATCTGACAGGCCGCCGGTTCTTATGGAAGGCGGGTGAGGGAGTGGACAGGGTTGATGCCCCGCTGCAGTTGTTTACGACCGAAATTTACACGAACAATCCCTTGCCCCATGTGATCGAGCGTAAGGAAACTATTCGTCGGCACTTGGAAGACCCCGATTGCCCGGAAGATTACATCATCATAGGCGAATTGCGCGAACAAGGGTTTACAGACTATCTTGCGCAGCCACTGATCTACCTCAACGGCGATACCCACGTGTGCACGTGGTCGAGCGCATCGCCGGGCGGATTCTCAGAACGGGATTTGAATATTCTGGAGAGGGTCCGTGGACCGCTCGCACGCCTGACCGAGTCCTATATGCTGCGACTGGATGCAACCTATCTTTTGTCGACCTATGTGGGCCGGAACAGTGGCGCACAAATTCTGGATGGCAAGATACACCGCGGCGACGGAGGAGAAATCGACGCCGTCATTCTTTTCGCAGATCTTAAGGGGTTCACACAACTCTCGAATTCAGTTTCCGGAGACGCGTTAGTCAAGCTTCTGAATAATACTTTCGACTGCCTGGCCCCATCCGTGATGGATCAGGGCGGTGAAATATTGAAATTTATGGGTGACGGATTTTTTGCCATTTTCCCAACTCGGGAAAACATGCCCCCGGACGCACAGGTCAAAGCCGCAATTGCGGCGGTTCAAGAAGGTTGGCAAGCGCTGGACACGGCAAGCTTCGATCATAAACTGGGCGTCCGCACAGCGATCCACTATGGTCGGTTTCATTATGGCAACATCGGAGGTGGCGACCGGCTGGATTTTACAGCGATTGGGCCTGACGTGAATCTAACCGCCCGATTGCTTACAGCGGCGACAGAGTTAGATTCTGATCATGTCCTCTCTGACGCGGCTGCGGCAATTCTGCCAGAACTGTGCGAACAGATCGGAACGGCGTCCCTAAAAGGGTTTGGCGAGGATCAATCTGTCTGGAAAGTTCGCACAGCAAATTCATAAAAAGGGTGCCCAACAGGTCACCTCAACATAAATTTTCTGCTAAGCCCAAGTATCCCTGCTTCTTAACCTGCGTGAAGTCCAGCTCGGCCGACATCTCGCAGCCAAAGATCGAAACCAAGACCTTCGCTTCTGGTTCTCGTCGTCCACGCCGTCGCCCATACCGACGAATTCCTCGAACGGACCACAATTGACCCGCTCGTCCACATTTCGTGAGTTAGAAGACTTTTATGCCCATCGGAAAATAGCCTGAAATTGGCAAAAGTCCGCCAACCAACCGCCCTGAGACTGGGATTCGAACGTCACAGTAATGTCCAGGTCCGCGTTGAGCAATGAATGTGGTATACTCATCAAATTCAGGCGTTTTGTTTTGGAGGTAAGTTATGTTTTTTCGTTTGATAGTTACGCTCGGACTCGCCCTATCCTTTGTTGCAACCGCTCCTCAGGTGGCGCGGGCCGACGCCGGTGACTTCCTCGGCGGCGCTGTCGTTGGTGGGGTCTTAGGTTACGCGATAGGCCAGGACCAGCAGAAGAAAAAAGCCCAGAGAACGACGCGGTCAACTCGGACCTACCGTCCCGGCATACCGTCGACAACACAAGGTGCGCAAACTCAGACCGCACTCAACTACTTTGGTTACAATGCCGGAAGGGTGGATGGACAGGTCGGCCGCGGAACCCGGTCTGCGATCGAACGTTATCAGGTTTCAATGGGCTACCCTATCAATGGCTATGATTTTCAGCCGTATCAGCGCGACTTCCTTATGCAGGCCTACTATTGGGCGACAAGCGGAGGACAGGCATCGACTCAACTGTCCGGACAGCCTCTTTTGTTAGCGTACCGTCAGCAAGTGCATAGCGGCACCGCTCTGGCGGCGGCTCCGCAGCCACCGGCAGTGGCCGCCCCGGTCGCAACCGCGCAAGAGGTCGAACCCACGGCAGACGTTGCCGAAGCACCATCCACTACCCTACCGACCTTGTTTTCTGGCGGCACAACAGGCCCGTCACTCGCCAATCGCTGCAGCGCGGTTATGCTTCAGACGTCGACCAATGGCGGCTACACGACTTTGGCCAATATGTCCGATCCTGATTTTGCACTCAGCGAACAGTTCTGCCTCGCCCGTAGCTACGCGATGGCGCGCGGTGAGGATCTGATGCAGGACATTCAGGGACTGACACCAGATCAGGTCGCAGCTCAGTGTGACGCCTTTGGTGAAATGTTGGAGCCGCAAGTTGTTGCGTTGTCTCTAAACTCAAAAACAGAGTCGGAAACTCAGATGCGCAAGCTTGCTTTGGATTCCGGGCTCAGCCCTGAAGATCTTGCGGCGACAAGCAAAGTCTGCCTGGCAATGGGTTACCTGCAGGACAACATGGATACCGCTGTTGGTTCTGCACTGATGTTGGTCGCTATGGGCGAGCCAGCCTATGGAGAGTTGGTTGGGCACCACCTGCGCGAAGGCTTTGGTGTACAAGAACGCCGCGATCTTGCGATGCAATGGTACGATGCGAGCCTTTCTGCGCTGGATGCTGGATCGCAGGCTGTCTTCCTGCCATCCCAATCAGACCGCCCGCAACTCTTGCGAGCGGCTATGGTGCAGGCGAGATAAGTCGATAAACTAAACGCTATCGGCGTCTGCCAAGCTGAAACAAAAAAGCGCCGCGTTGCGTATTGCATCGCGGCGTTATCAATGTAGCCAGAAAACAACCTAGCTCTACTTCGCAAGTTGCTAGAAACCTAGTTCGACCGTGACTTCACCGCCAAAAGTTAGAACAGCAGCTTGACCGGCACGCCCCACCCGACTTGTTTCGCGCGGTCAGATACCAGACCGCGATCCCAGCAACCTCCCACGAGAGAATCTCGCCCGAAAACGGTAAAGGCGGCATGAATAGGGGAATGGTGGGGTTGGCAAGTAGCTCACACCTTGTTTCCAAAGGGCGTGTTTGTGTCCTGAACGAGCCTCTGTGACAGTTGGAAACAGCGAAACAAAATAAATAAATTGAATACATAAGTTGCTTAAGAAACGCAGGCGGGTATCTTGGTACGGCTTGGACACAGAAGAGGTGGTCAGGGATGGCATCATCTCGACTGAATAAGGGACTATTGGTCTGCATTCTTTTTGCTATGCTGCCGGGCTGTGGTAGCAAGGCTCAGGATCAGGGCGCAGAGCCGGAGGCGGTCACCCAAACCGGCGGGTCCAACAGTTCTTCTTCATACTCCTCTACGGGAATTGATCCTGCCACCTATGCCGGTCGGTTTCAGATCAAATTGAATAAAGAAGTTCCACTGCGCGATATTCCGGTTCCCTTCACTGTCTATGGTGGCCTTGAAGAAGCCAGCCCAACCCGTTTGCAACTGCGCGCCTTTATGGATTTGCGCGGATTGCAGGAAAAAGCGCCTCAAATACTGACCGGTCCCCTGGAAGAAAGCTGTAAACGCCAGATCTATCTTGAGGTTCGGGACGTCACCGCCATAGACGACACCGTAAAGATTGAAGGTTCAGCCCGTGCGCAGTTTACGAGATGTAACCGCCATGAAGAACCGGGCTTTCGGTATTTTGGGGCCACGGTAGACGCGGTCGCGGTCGCCAAGGCCGAGGTGAAGGGCCAATGCCTGACATTCAGCATCGAAGGCGTTGATCTAAATCCGCGCGGTTTTATTGGCGCTGTCTCCAATCTTTTCGGACTGACCAACCGCATCAACGAAGCCGTCCTCGAAAAAGGCGGGGAATTTTTGGCTGCGCACCCGGTCTGCCCGCCATTGCCCGCGGAGTTCACTGTACTCGACCCGATTTACGAGTCCGGGGGCACTCGGGAAATTGCGCCAGGCGGGATGGGTGCTGCCATTGTCGGGTCTGCCGATGTCAGCGCTGAGACAATTGTCGAAGTCCTTGGAGGATTGAAGGAGCTTGGCGTATTGGAGTTTGCTGAATGAGACTTTGGTTGATTTTTCCAGCCTTAATGGCAGTAGTTCTGGGAGCCCGAGCACCCGTCGCGCAACAGGTAGATTTTGTCATCGACGCGACACTGCCAGTTCGTGATACGGAATTGCCTTATACGCTTGATCTTAACCTCTCCGCTGTTGCCCCTACCCGGATCGGTGTGGGTGCCCTTCTTGATCTGCGCGAAGTACAGAAAACTGTACCTGAGCGACTGGCGGAAAACGCAATAGTCGACAATTGCGGCCTGCAAGTCCGACTGGATGAATTCGGCTTTAAGGCTGAAGACGACGCGATCGATCTGGATGGGCAAGTGACCATCACAATCTTTGAATGCAGCCGAACCAGTGAGCGCGACTTTCAGCGGGGTGAACAAAAAAACTCTATCCAGGCAAACATGTCCACCGAGGCGACTGTAGAGTTGCGGGACAACTGTGCCTATTTCGAACTTATCGACCTCGTACTCACGGCTCCCGAAGCGCAGCGCGAAAAACTCCTTGAGGACGACACGCTCGAGTCCGTCAAGAAGCTGATGTTGGCTGCCGTAGACCTTGTTTTGAACGAAACCCCTTTGTGTCCGGTACTGCCGGCAGAGCTCGCGTCTCTTGATCCGGTTTATGACTCTGGTGGCCCACGAGAGATCGGAGAAGGTGGACTTGGTGTATTTTTGGACGGTTCGGTGGATGTCAGCCCGTCGACAATTCTGGACATCCTAACAGTTCTTCAACAACAAGAACTAATTCCCGGTCCGCCCTAGCTGCAAAGCTCTTACTTTCCGGTCGATTTCTTCTGCCTTTTGCCTGCGAATTTGAAAAGCTGATGCCATAAAAGCAAAAGCGCCGCGTTGCTCCTAGCATCGCGGCGCTCCAAAATTCGCTGAAGTGGGTTTTAGCCCTGCTTCGTAACCTGCGTAAAGTCCAGCTCGACCGGGGTTTCGCGACCAAAGATCGAAACCGAGACTTTCAGCTTCTGGGCTTCGTCGTCCACACCTTCGACCATACCGTCGAAATCCTCGAACGGGCCGTCGTTGACCTTGACCTTCTCGCCCACTTCGAACGAGATCATCAGTTTTGGCGCGTCCTCACCTTCCTGAACACGGTTGAGGATCTGGTTCACCTCGGCGTCGCGCATCGGCATCGGGCGGCCCTGCGGGCCCAGAAAGCCGGTAACCCGGTTGATCGAGTTGACCAAGTGATAGCCCTGATCCGACATTTCCATATGCACCAGCACGTAGCCGGGCATAAAGCGGCGTTCGGTCGTGACCTTCTTGCCCCGGCGCACTTCGATCACCTCTTCGGTGGGCACCAGTACTTCGTCGATATCGTCCTCAAGGCCTTGCTCAGCCACGGACGTGCGGATCTGCTCTGCGATCTTCTTTTCGAAGTTCGAAAGAACGCTGACCGAGTACCACCGTTTCGCCATGAACCTGTCGTCCTTGTTTGCCTTCGGTGCGTTCGGAATGCCGCAAGCACCGTCATTGAAATTCTGCCACGTCACCCGGAATAAAAAGCGGCGCACAGCCCGAATCGCCGCACGCCCATTCCGAATAGTACTGTGTCAACTACTCTGACATCCCGCGCTGTGCAAGGGGGCTGTGGCGTTTCCGCCCGGCCCAATCCGGTTTAACCGAATGCGCCCAGGATCAGTTGCAGACCGCCGCGAATACCCAGATCGACCAGCGCAAAGAACACAGCGGTCAGCGCCGCCATGATGAACACCATGACCGTGGTCAGCAGAACCTCGCGCCGGGTCGGCCAGACGACCTTCGAGACTTCGGCACGGACTTGCTGAATGAACTGGATCGGATTCATAGTTGCCATTTGGCTTGGTTCTCTCTGCTAGCGGATGGGCCGGACATAACCGGGCATTGCGGCAATTTCAAGAGTGGTCAGGACTTGGGCTTGTCATCCCATTCATCGCTGAGGATACGCCGCGCGTCACCTTCGGGATCATCGTACTGGTTCGACCGCACCGTGTAGATAAACGCCACAAGGCCAACCCCGCCCAAAAACAGGGAAATCGGTATGAGATAGGCCAGAACTTCCATATTAACTACCTCAGGCGCAGGGCATTCAGGGACACGGTAATCGACGACGTCGACATCGCCAATGCCGCGATCAGAGGTGTGGCGAACCCGGCCACGGCCAAGGGTACCGCGATGATATTGTAAACCGTGGCGATGCGAAAGTTCTCGCGAATCCTTTTGGTCGCCTTCACTGCTGTGTCACAGGCATCTGCAATCGGGGACAAATCGTTGCCCAGTAATACGATATCCGACGCCACTCGCGCTGCGTCCAGCGCCGAGGCAGGTGAAATTGACACATGCGCCGCGGCAAGCGCGGCCGTATCGTTCAGCCCGTCACCAACCATCAGGACGTGGCGGCTCTGGTCGCTGAGCTCCTGTACATGGGTGGCTTTATCCTGAGGCAGCGCCTCGGCAATCCATGTTTCAATCCCAAGCTTGTCGGCCAGCGATTGAACTGCGCCCCGCGTATCACCCGAGATGAGAACGACGCTCTTTCCGCCGTCACGGAACGCCTGCACAGCCTCGGCCGCGCCCGGACGCAGAGAATCCGAGAACAGAAACGCAACCGGTGACTGCCCCGTGACCGCCAACCAAGCTGCCGTCTGATCACCTTCGGTCGCGCCGGTCCAACCGGCGCGCCCAAGGCGCACACGCTGATCACGGTAGGTTCCTTCGGTGCCATAACCCGGAACCTCGACCACATCCTCAAGTCTGGCAGGCTTGATCCCGGCATCTCTGGCGGACTTGGCAAGCGACACCGACAACGGATGCGAAGACGCCTCGGCCAGTGCCAGTGCAATCTCAAGATCCGCGCGGGAATGATCCTCAAGATTGGTCAATTCCGGAGTGCCGGATGTAAGTGTGCCGGTTTTATCAAAAACGACCGTATCAACCTCGGCCAGACGTTCCAGCGCAGTAGAATGTTTGATTAGCATCCCCTTGCGGAACAATCGCCCCGAGGCCGCCGTCGTCACAGCGGGCACAGCAAGCCCCAGCGCACAGGGGCAGGTGATGATCAGAACCGCTGCAGCGATGTTCAGCGCGGTTCGGATATCGCCGGAATAGATGTACCACCCAAGGAAACTGAGCGCGGACAGAATATGCACCCCTGGCGCGTATAGCTTGGCCGCCTTGTCAGCCAGCGACGTATAGCGCGATCGACCGGATTCGGCGATGGCCACCAGATCCGCCATACGGTGCAGTGACGTATCCTCGCCTACCGCCGTCGTCCGGACCGTCAGCGGGCCTGTCAGGTTGACTTCACCTGCGCTGACGGCAAGACCGGCTTCGGCAAAGACAGGCAAGGTCTCGCCCGTCAACAATGACCGGTCGAGCTCCGATTTGCCCGATACAATCTCACCATCCACAGGCATACGCCCGCCGGGCCGAACTAGAATCAGATCACCAACGGCCATGCTTGCGACGGACACCTCTTCTTCCGCCCCATCCACCAAGCGAATTGCACGCGGCACTTCCAAGGCCGTCAGTTCTTCGGCTGCTGATCGCGCTGCGGCGCGGGTGCGGTAGTCCAGATATCGGCCCGCGAGCAGGAAGAAAGTCAGCGTCAGTGCGGCGTCGAAATACGCATGCTCTCCGCTAAGCGCGGTTTCCCAAAGCGACGTCATGAGCGCCAACAGAATGGCCAGCACAATCGGCACATCCATGTTCAATCGTTTGACGCGCAGCGCACTCCAGGCGTTGGCAAAGAAGGGCTGCGCTGAAAAGGCAATCGCAGGCAGAGCAATGGCCGCTGAAATCCAATGAAACAGGTCCCGCGTTGCATCCGTAGCCCCTGACCAGACCGACACAGACAACAGCATCACGTTCATCGACGCAAAACCAGCCACCGCCAATCGCATCAGCAGATCACGCCCGGCCTTGTCGGATTGGGTTGCCGACAAAGCGCCCGGGTCCAGCTCATGCGCCTCGTACCCGGCGCGCTCCAAAACGGGGATCAGGTCGGCAGCGTGTGTCTCAGCGGCTGCTTTGACCATTGCACGCTTGAGCGTCAGATTGACCCGCGCGTCCTCGACACCCGGATGGGCGTTCAGCGCGCGCTCAACATTCGCAATACAGGCCGAGCAGTGAATGCCGGGCAGGGATAGGGCAATCTGCACATCTTCAGGAACGGGTCGCGCTGGTTCCGCCGGTGCTGCGATGCAACCGGGGCATGCCGCCGTACCTGAGCTGAGCTGAGCGGTCATCCCCTACCCTTTCACATACAACGGAACCCGCTGCGCAAATTCGGCACCGCTGTTGTCTTTGGCCACCAGACGGATGTTCCAGTTCCCCTTGCCCAGCGCTGCGGGCGTGGAATAGGCGGTCCCGTCAAAAGTGAAATCCGGGGTGAAATCCTCTTTCACATGCGTCGCCCGGCCAACAACTGCCTGCAGCTCGGCCACCTGGACCGGCGCGCCGGTTTGGTCGGTGATGTGCAGGATCAAAAGACCGCCATTGGTCTCAGCCCGGATTTCCCAACCCAAGGCCTGTTGCACTTTCAGGCGCTCGTTGAACTCCTGACTGGCGACGTAAGAGTTTTTGACCTCGAGCCCGGGAAAGGTTTGGACAGCTTTGTAGGCCAGCACGAGATTCACGGAAATGATCACCCCGAAAGCAGCGACAAAGATCGCCAGAAAGTGCTTTCCAGTAAATTGACGCTCGGCCATCTCAGTTTCCTCGTCCATTGAACGTCGTGTCCTTGTAGGCGCGCTCACCGCTTTCGATATCCTCGATCCAGATCCGAACCGGTGTCGCGTCCGCCGCTGCCGGATCCGTGTCTTTCGAGGCGATAATATAGACCCGCTGCAATTGCGCAGTATCCGCCGTGACATTCACCGTATCAAGTGGCGTGCCTTCGATCACGATCCGCATCGCCGGATCACCGGACAGGGACAGCTTGAACAGCCGTTCCTCGCCATGTTTGTTCCGCACGCGCACGTCATAGGTATTGCGGATCGTGCCGTCGGACAGGGTGACAAAGGTCGGGTTGCGAACCGGGGCCACGGTAACTTCGATGTCGGACCGGATGAACAGGGCAAAGAGCAGCCCAAAGCCGACAAGTGACCAAAGGGCCGTGTACAGGATGGTCCGGGGCCGCAGGATGTGTTTCCAGACATTTTTGGGAGGTTTACCTGCCCGCTCGTTGGCTTCGTCGCTCAGGGCCATATAGTCGATCAGACCACGCGGCTTGCCGATCTTGGCCATCATGTCGTCACAGGCGTCGATACACAGCGCACAAGTAATGCATTCCAACTGCTGTCCGTCGCGAATGTCGATCCCAACCGGGCAGACATTGACGCAGGCCATACAGTCGATGCAGTCGCCCAGCTCAGAATCCGCAGTTCGTTTGCCCTTGCCACGCGGCTCACCACGCCATTCACGGTACCCGACGACGAGTGTATCCTCGTCCATCATAGCCGCCTGAATCCGCGGCCATGGGCAGGCATAGATACAGATCTGTTCGCGCGCGAAGCCACCGAACAGGAAGGTCGTTCCCGTCAAAATCAGTACTGTCGTATAGGCAACCGGATGGGCATTCCCGGTCACAAGGTCCCGCAGAAGTGTCGGCGCATCGGCAAAATAGAACACCCAGGCGCCACCGGTCGCCAGACCGATCAAAAGCCAGGCACCCCATTTCGTCAGCCGCAACCGCGCTTTACGAAAGTCTAGCTTTTCCTGCCGATGCAGACGCAATCGGGCGTTGCGATCTCCTTCGATCCACCGTTCGACAAGGATGAACAGGTCAGTCCAAACCGTCTGCGGGCAGGCATATCCGCACCACACGCGCCCCAGCGCCGAGGTGAACAGGAACAACCCCAACCCGGCCATGATTAACAGACCGGCAACAAAGTAGAATTCATGCGGCCAGATCTCGATCCAGAAGAAATAGAACCTGCGGTTGGCCAAATCCAGCAACACCGCCTGATCCGGCAGGCTGGGCCCCCGGTCCCATCTGATCCACGGGGTGATGTAATAGATCCCCAGCGTGACCGCGAGAATAATCCATTTCAGGTTGCGAAACGGCCCGGACACGCGGCGCGGAAATATGGGTTCTCGTGCGGCGTAAAGGCTGGGTGCGGGGTCGGAATCGCTCACGGGCTGGCTCCAGATGTGGCTATATCACGGTGTCTTTTTCCAGAACACAAAGGTAGCCACTTTGACATGGGTCAAAAGCGCATCGTGCAGACACCTTTTGTCACATCTTACCAGCTTGCCGCCTGAGCCATGCAATAAAAGTTTTTGCCGCCGGACGCAGAGGGAAATCACCAGTAACAAGGTGATATCCGCTGTTTTCGGGCTCGCGAAACAGTTCGATGATTTGGCCCGACGTGATTTCTGCTTCGACAAAATGCCGCGCCGTGACGGTTACGCCCTGCCCCGCGCGCAACCCTTCCAAAAGCAGATTGCCGGGTAATGAGATTCGCCCTGCGTTTGGCCCGTGCCCGACACCACGTCGGGCCAGCCAGTTGGTTGCCTCGGTGGTGCCGAACTCTTCAAGCCAGGGCAGTTCGCTGAGCTCGTCTGGCGTCCACGACGTTTTTCCCCCCACCAGATTGCGGGCCGCGACGATCACCATAGGGCTTTGCAGCAACATTTCTGTACGGACACCGGGCCATGTGCCTGCACCATAGCGGATGGCCACATCGACACCGCCGGGATCTAGGCTGACCAGTGCAGGTGACGGATCAAGCGCCAATTGGATATCCGGGTGTTCGGCCTGAAATGCAGGCAGGCGGGGCATCAGCCATGACGCGGCAAATGACGACGTCAAAGAAACATGAACCGGACGATCCTGTTTGGATTGGGTCAGTTCGACCAAGGCATCGCCAATCGCACCGAACCCAAGATGCACGGCGCGCGCCAACCTTTCACCTTCAGGCGTCAAGGTCATGGATTTGCCGGACCGATCCAACAGCGCAACTCCAAGAAATTTCTCAAGCACGCGCAATTGCTGGCTGATGGCAGCGTGGCTGACATTCAGTGAGTTGCCCGCTTCCACAACATTCCGTGTCGCCGCAAAAGCGGAAAAAGCTCTGAGCGATGCGAGCGGCGGCATTTCCATCCAGTTCATATGTAAGCCCTGATTACATATAGAAATGCTAATTGAGTCGCATTTTGCAGTCTGAAAATCAATCCTGATGACAGAAGAACCAAAACTCAGGAGATGTCAGATGCTCTCAATTCTTGCAAAGTCATTCATGATCGCCACTCAGACACATGAGCTGGATGAACCAAAATCATCGGATCGATCTGACAGACAAAGGCAACGCTGGTTGCCGGAAAGTCATTGGTGGAGGCAACACAAACGCGCCAGTTTTTCGCAATGCAAATAGCAAACCGAAGCCCGCGTCTGGACCGCCTCGCTGGTGATTTGTAAGGTAGAGAGGCAGCACCGGCTGTTCAGGAAACGCGCGAACAGATGGAACAGCCGGTGCCTCAACCTTCGGACGGCGAACCGTCCGAAGGTATTCTTTTGAGGTTACTGACCGCCACCCAACTGGTGGACATAGGCGGTGACAGCGCGGATTTGCGCTTCGGTCAGGCGGTTTTCCCACGGGGGCATCACGCCAAAGCGGCTATACTGTACCGTTTCGGTCAAAGCCTCTTCGCTGCCACCATAAAGCCAGATCGCATCCGTAAGGTTCGGTGCACCTTGAGTGACGTCACCCTTGCCGTCTTCGCCATGGCAAACCGAGCAGTTGTCCTCAAAGACAACCTTGCCTGCCTGTGCCGCCGCGTGGTCGGTCTGCGCATTGGTCAGCGACATGACGTACTGTACGACCTGAGTGATCTCCTCTTTCTCGAGGATTTCGCCAAAGGCTGGCATTTCGGAATAACGTGCATCGTCGCTTTCTTCATTCCGAATACCATAGGCAATGGTGGTCTCGATATCTTCCAGCGAACCGCCCCAGAGCCATGCGTCATCCAGCAGGTTCGGGAAGCCCGGCGCACCCTGCGCGCCCGAACCGTGGCACTGCGCGCACCATGTCCGGAATACCGCGCCGCCCGCATTGACCGCATATTGCTGCAGCTCCGGATCTTTCGAGACATCTTCAAGCGAGGTTTCAACCAGTTTGGCGTTCCACGGCGCATTGGCCTCTTCGAAGGAAACGATCTCTTCCTGCACCAATTCTCGTGAAGACCAGCCAAGGACGCCCGCAGTTGCGGATTGAACAAGCGGCCAGGCCGGATACATGATCGTGTAGATCACACCCCAGATGATCGTGACGTAAAAGGTCCACAGCCACCAACGTGGCATCGGATTGTCGAATTCCTCGATGCCGTCCCAGCTGTGGCCCGTGGTATTCGGATCGCCCGGCTGTTTTTCAGGTATCTTGCTCATTGCCGCGCCTCCTTGGATGTGGCGGGTTTGTCGCCCCCACGGGGCGCAGCTGTTTCGTCACCCTTGCGGGGCGCTGGGGCATCTTCGTGCCGGAACGGGATGTTGGCGGTGTCCTTGTATTCCTTGCTGGAACCGGGGCGGAACACCCAGATCACGATGCCAACAAAGAAGGCAAACAGCAGCAACAGCATCCAGCTATCCGCGAATTGCCTCAGGATTGTGTATTCTTCCATCACACCCTCCTTTAGCGGCTCGGATCCGGGGTGAAGGTCGAGAAATCGACCAGCGTTCCCAGCATCTGCAGATAAGCTACCAACGCATCAGCCTCGGTCAGCTCGGGCTGACCGTCGAAGTTACGAATGCTGACCTTGTCACCGTACCGTTCCAGCAAACCGTCATAGTCGCTGTCCGGGTCGGCCTGCGCTCGGAAATCCGCCTGTGCATTTGCCAGCATCTCTTCCGTATAGGGCGTGCCCACGACAGCATTCGCCGCCATGACGTCACCGATATACTTGCCGTCGATCTTGCGATGCTCGAGGAAGCCGTACTTCGGCATCACCGATTCCGGAACCACCGACTGCGGGTCACGCAAGTGATCAACATGCCACTGGTCGGAATAGCGGCCACCAACACGCGCCAGATCTGGTCCAGTACGCTTGGACCCCCATTGGAACGGGTGGTCGTACATCGACTCGGCCGCCAGTGAGTAGTGGCCATAGCGTTCGACCTCGTCCCGCATCGGGCGGATCATCTGGCTGTGGCAGGTATAGCAGCCTTCGCGGATGTAGATGTCACGGCCCGCCATTTCGAGAGGGGTGTAAGGGCGCATGCCCTCCACCTTCTCGATGGTGTTCTCAAGATAGAACAGCGGGGTGATCTGCACGATGCCACCGATGGTCACGACCAAAAAGCTGAAGATCAGCAGGAGGGTCGCGTTGGTCTCGAGGATCTTATGTTTGTCGAGAATTGCCATTGCTCCGGCCCTCCTATTCAGCCGGGACCGCGACGGTCAGGCTGGCCTCTTTGGCCGGCGCTTTCCGCACAGTCATCCACAGGTTGTAGCACATGATCAACGCACCCGCGACGAACATCACGCCACCCAAAGCACGCACCACATACATCGGGAATTTGGCAGCCACGGTGTCAGCGAACGAGTTCACCAGGAAGCCGTTTGCATCCACTTCACGCCACATCAGGCCTTCCATGATACCGGTCACCCACATCGACGCGGCGTAGAGCACGATGCCGATAGTGGCGAGCCAGAAGTGCCAGCTGACCATCTGCAGCGAGTACAGACGCTCACGCTTCCACAGGACCGGCACCAGGAAGTACAGCGCACCAAAGGTGATCATGCCGTTCCAGCCCAGCGCGCCCGAGTGCACGTGACCGATGGTCCAGTCGGTGTAGTGGCTGAGGCTGTTGACCGCGCGGATCGACATCATTGGCCCCTCGAACGTGGACATGCCGTAGAAGCCGACCGAGATCACCATCATCCGGATCACCGGGTCAGTACGCAGCTTGTCCCACGCGCCCGACAGGGTCATCAGGCCGTTGATCATGCCACCCCAGGACGGCATCCACAGGATGATCGAGAACACCATGCCCAGCGTCGACGCCCAATCCGGCAGCGCGGTATAATGCAGGTGGTGCGGACCGGCCCAGATATACAGGAAGATCAGCGCCCAGAAGTGGATGATTGACAGCTTGTAGCTGAATACCGGACGCTCGGCCTGTTTCGGGATGAAGTAGTACATCATGCCCAGGAAGCCTGCGGTCAGAAAGAAGCCCACGGCGTTGTGGCCGTACCACCACTGGATCATGGCGTCTTGAACGCCCGACCAGACGATGACTGACTTCGAACCCCAAACGCTGACCGGGATGGTCATGTTGTTGACCAAGTGCAACATGGCGACGGTCACGATGAACGCCAGATAGAACCAGTTCGCCACGTAGATGTGGGGCTCTTTCCGCCGGACGATCGTACCCAGGAATACGGCCAGATAGGCCACCCAGACGATGGTCAGCCACAGGTCAACGTACCATTCGGGTTCCGCGTATTCCTTGGACTGCGTTCCACCCAGCACATAGCCGGTTGCTGCCAGAACGATGAACAGCTGATAGCCCCAGAACACGAACCACGCCAGATTGCCGCCCCATAGGCGCGCAGCGCTTGTGCGCTGGACCACATAGAAAGACGTCGCGATCAGCGCGTTACCACCAAAGGCAAAAATCACAGCCGAGGTGTGCAACGGACGCAAACGGCCAAAGTTCAGATAGCCTTGTGCCCACTCGAAGTTCAGCACCGGAAAGGCCAACTGAAAGGCGATAAAGGTCCCCGCAAGGAACCCGACCACCCCCCAGAAGGCAGTTGCGATCACGCCATAGCGGATCACGTCATCCATGTACTCGGCCGAACGGTCGACGAGGATATCTGGCTCATCCGTATTTCTCAGCGTCCAGATGAACAATCCACCGGCGATCAGCATCACCAGAATTGCATGCACCTGATACGCCAAATCGCGTGCGTAATTGGTTCCGATCGCCGCGAATATCGCGATCAGACCAAGCACGATCAGCTTGATGTAATTTGACATATTGCGTCCCTTTGCCATGCCCCGCGCGATTCTTATTTGTCGCGGAACCCTTTTGACTGGCCGTTGTTTTGTCGGACAGCGGCCAACCTCGCTTTGATCTGTATCAAGACAATAGCCCGAAATCTGTGACAATCCTAAGCCTTAGACTGAGTTGCATGGCCGCATGCCACTTAGCCCTGAAGACAAGAGGTCAAAATGGCGTACAAATCTCTTCTCACAGTCGTAACGGACTCGGGACAATCACAATCAGCCTTGGCGCAAATGGTTGCACTGGCAAATGCACAGGATGCGCATGCCGAAGCG
This sequence comes from Ruegeria sp. CDSC054, assembly GCF_059610645.1. Lineage (NCBI taxonomy): Bacteria > Pseudomonadati > Pseudomonadota > Alphaproteobacteria > Rhodobacterales > Roseobacteraceae > Ruegeria > Ruegeria sp. CDSC054. The sequence continues at coordinate 35,130 of NZ_JBXWOA010000008.1, forward strand.
CTATGCCTTGGCGTCGATCGCAGCCAAGCGGGTTATTATTACGCGGGTGCAAATGCTCTGGTCCTGCAAGAAACGCTGAGCCGGGCCAACGCAGACGCCGACGAACTGCTGACGCAAACTCAGGAATATCTGGGCAAATCCGATATTCGCTGGTCTGCCGAAAGCGGGGTCGCTCAGATCGCCGATATTGGTCGGCACGTAGCGCATCGTGCCCGGTTCTCGGATCTGGTTGTCCTGCCTAAACCTTATGGCAAAGACCGCAGCGCCGAGGCCGAACCAATTGTCGAAGCCGCCATGTTCGAGGGTCACGCGCCAATTCTGGTCACGCCTGATAGCTCAGCGCCCTTTGAGCGTCCTAGTACTGTGCTGATCGGGTGGAATGAAAGTGTCGAAGCCATGCGCGCCATCCGGTGCGCCCTGCCTTTCCTGACGCAAGCTGATCTGGTCCGAATTGTCGTTATCGACCCGCCGCGCCACGGCCCCGACCGCTCTGACCCCGGTGGACTACTGTCTCAGATGTTGGCTCGTCATGGGGCCAAATGTGAAATTGATGTGCTCAGCAAAACCATGACCCGTGTCTCAGACATCCTGAACAGGCACGCCGAAGATAGTGAGGCGGACATGATCGTTATGGGTGCATATGGTCATTCAAGGTTCCGCGAAGCCATCCTGGGCGGGGCGACTCGCAACATGCTGGAACAAGCTTCGGTCCCAGTGTTTCTGGCACACTGATCAGGCGTGTTTCCTATTCAGGGCCTTCCGTTCGGACGGATGGCCTAGACGCGTTTTATGAGACCAATCACAAACAACAGTATGACCGCGCCGATGGTTGCGAAGAGTATTGACGAAAACACGCCGCCGCCAACCGAAAAGCCCAGCGCCGGGAAAATCAGACCTGCAAGAAAGGCGCCCACGATCCCGACTATGATGTTTCCGATCAGGCCGAACCCGCGGCCTTCCATAATTTTTCCCGAAAGCCACCCGGCGATCGCACCGATGACCAGCATTGCCAAAATGCTACTGAATTCCATGCCTTACTCCTGCGTGGTTCATTCACGGATTCAGTAAATCACGGCTGAAGGCAGCAGGATAGGCTTAAATCAGAAAGCCGCCATCCGAGTCGTCGCCAGCCTCGTCCATCAGACGCCGCATATCGGGGATTGTCACGTGGCGTTTGCCTTCCAACTCGATGACCCCCTCTTTCTTCAGGGCCGAAATCTGGCGACTTACGGTTTCAAGGGTCAATCCCAGATAATCTGCCATAGCCTCGCGTGTCAGCGGCAGGTCAAAGACAATCGGGCCAGGTTTTTGCTTGGGCGCAATTGAAGCGTCCCGCCGGGCAATGATTGACAGCAAGCTTGCAATCTTCTCGCGCGCCGTCTTGCGCCCCAGCACCAGCATCCACTCGCGCGCGGCATCCAGTTCATCCAGCGTCATCTGAAGCAGCCGGTGCGCAATATGGGGCGTGTCGTTCATCAGTTGTTCGAATGGCTTCTTGCGAAAACAGCACATGACCAGATCAGTTGTGGCCTGCACATCATAAGGCGCAGAATCACGGCCCGGCCGACCGACGAAATCGCTGGGCAGCAACAAGCCAACCATCTGGGTTCGCCCATCTTCCATCGTCTGGGTCAACGAGGCAATTCCTGACACGACAGAGCCCACAAAGTTCATCTGATCGCCCGACCAGATGACTGTCTGACCAGCTTCGAAGCTACGGTAATACTTAATGCCTTCAAGCTCTTCCAACTCATCAGCATCACAATGCGCACAGACGGCGCGATGCCGAATGGGGCATTCGGAACAATTGGTATGATCAATCTGTGCTTTTAGCATCGTTCGCGCTTTCACTTGATCTCAGTCAAGGTTTCGTAGACGGCCGTGCCTTAACGGTATCGCTATGATAGTGAAACCGCAATTATCAAGGCTTGGACTATTTGACGCGAAAGTCCCGCGTTACACAAGCTATCCCACCGCCCCGCATTTCAGCAACGATGTGGGGCCAAGTCTTTTTGGCGACTGGATTTCCGGGATCAAGCCCGGCAGTTCTGTGTCTTTGTACGTCCACGTCCCGTTCTGCCGCAGACTGTGCTGGTTCTGCGCCTGCCGGACGCAAGGCACCCAAACCGACAACCCCGTGATCGCCTATGTGGACGTCCTGAAGGCCGAGCTGGACCTGCTTGCCGCCCAGCTTCCCGAAGGCGTAACCCTGTCGCGCCTGCATTGGGGCGGTGGTACACCCACCCTGCTAAACCCCGATCTGATGCTCGATCTGGCCGCCCGGATTCTTGAAATTGTCCCACTGGGGCCGGAGGCGGAATTCTCGGTCGAAATCGACCCGAATGAGATTGACGAGGGTCGGCTCGATGCATTGGCCGAGGCTGGCATGAACCGTGCGTCTATCGGCGTGCAGGATTTCGACGACGAAATCCAGAAAACCATCGGGCGCATCCAAAGTTACGACACCACCCGCAAGGCCATAGAAATGATCCGCGCGCGCGGCATCGCCAGCCTGAATGCCGATATTCTGTATGGTCTGCCGCACCAGACCAAGGCGCGGATGACTGAAAGCGTGCAGAAATTGCTGTCGCTCAGCCCGGACCGGGTGGCGTTGTACGGGTATGCGCATGTGCCGTGGATGGCAAAGCGGCAACAGCTGATCCCGACGGATGCCCTGCCCACACCCGAAGACCGCCTGGATCTGTTCGATACGGCCCGGCGCCTGTTCCTGTGGGACAAGTACGCCGAAATCGGCATTGACCACTTTGCCACGCAGGATGACGGGCTGACGCACGCACTGAACGCGGGAAGGTTAAAACGCAACTTTCAGGGCTACACCGACGATCAGTCCGACGTTCTGATTGGAATTGGTGCAAGCTCGATCTCACGATTCCCGCAAGGATACGCCCAGAACGCACCCGCGACGTCGGCGCATACCAAAGCGATCCGCGAGGGCGGGTTCTCAATATCCCGTGGGCATTTGTTCAAAGGCCAAGACATCTTGCGCGCCCGATTGATTGAAGCGTTGATGTGCGATTTCCGGATAGATACCGCCGAGATTCTGCGCGACCACAACATCACCGCCGCGGAATTGCAGGAGATGTATCAGACTGCAAACGCAACCTTTGACGGGTTGCTAAGCGTCTCTGAAGACGGCCTGTTCATCCCGCCCGAGGCGCGCGCGCTGACCCGAATGGTCGCCCGCACCTTTGACGCCTATGATCTGAGCAAGGCGGGACACAGCTCGGCGATTTGATACCGACGCAGGACAGGACTTGACGCGGAGGGTGGGTTTTCCCCACACTTGTAGGGCGGGTGGAAATCCGCCCCGTGCCTGAGGCAGGCAGAGTACCAGACAGTATGTGCCGACGCGTTCGCGCTCGACCGCCCTTTTCGTGCAGCCGTTCTGCAACTTGAAAGAGGGACTGCATCTATGCGCGTTTTTTCTGTCCTCGGCCCCAGCCACTCGGGCAAAACAACACTGGTCGAGGCCATCAGCCGCCTTGATGGCCGGCCAACCACATTCGACGTTTCCGGAACCGTGCATTTGCACGGTTTTTCTTACTTGGACGAACCCTGGTGTGCCATTGACGTGAATGGCGGCAGCGACACCATGGCTTATGTCGGCCCTGCCATGGCGATCTCGGATGCTGCTGTCGTCGTCGTACCGCCTGACCCGGACGCCGCCGTGCTTTGCGCCCCTTATCTGCGGCTGGTCGAAGAGGCGGGTATCCCCTGCTTTCTGTTCATCAATCGCATGGACACACCAAACGGACGTATCCGCGATATCATCGCCGCTCTGCAAACCTACTGCACACACCACATCGCATTGCGGCAGGTTCCAATCCGCGATGGCGAAGCGATCATCGGCGCGGTCGACCTGATTTCGGAACGGGCATGGAAGTATCAGGAAGGGCAACCCTCGGCCCTGATCGAACTTCCGCAGTCCGTCGAAGACCGGGAACAGGAAGCCCGAACCGAATTGCTGGAGACGCTTTCAGATTTCGATGATCATCTATTGGAGCAACTGATCGAGGACAAACAGCCGCCCAGCGCAGAAATCTATGATCTGGCCGCGCAGGTTCTGCAAAACCACCAGTTGATCCCGGCCTGCCTGGGGTCTGCCAGCCACGGCAACGGTCTGACCCGTTTGATGAAAGCGCTGCGTCACGAAGCCCCAGAATTCAATATCGCCGCCGGGCGGGACGAAGCAGCCGAAGACGCGCGCGCAATTGCCGGGTTCGCGGATGTCAAAAAGCATATCGGAAAAATCATCGTGCTGCGCGGTCTGGGCAAGGGCGTCAAAGCGCATGAAGCCTTGGGCGGCGAAACGGTTGGCAACCTGACGACGCTGGATGCCAAAACACAAATTTCGGAATTGGAAGCTGGCCAGATCGGGCTGGCCGTGAAATCCGACCACCTCAACCCCGGCAACCTGTACGACAGCACCGGAGCCACACCGTTACCGGAATGGGCCGAGGCCCATCCGGCCGCCCACCGACAAATTGTGTCGCCTGCACATGAGCGCGACGATGTACGCCTGTCCAACGCGTTATCCCGACTGGTCGAGATCGACCCCGGACTGCACCTGCAACACGATGAACTGAGCGGTCATGCCGTTCTTGGATCGCAAGGGCCTCAGCATATGCGCCGGGTCAGCGCCAAACTGGCCGAAGACTTCGGTATCGAGATTGAGACCCATTCGGTTGAGACGGCCTATCGCGAGACCATCCGCGCACCGATCGAACATCGTCATCGCCACCGTAAACAATCCGGCGGCGCGGGACAGTTTGCCGATGTGGTGATCTCGATCGCACCGACCCCACGCGGGGCCGGGTTCGAATTCGAAGAGATCGTAAAAGGGGGCGCTGTTCCCAGAAACTATATCCCTTCGGTGGAACACGGGGCCAAGGACGCTCTGGTGCAAGGGCCCGAGGGGTTCCCGGTTGTGGATGTCAAAGTCACACTCAGCGATGGCAAGCATCACAACGTCGACAGTTCAGACTACGCGTTCCGCACTGCGGGCAAGAACGCGGTGCGAGAGGCTTTGCCGCAAGCGAAACCGGTCGTGCTGCAGCCCATCCTGAACGCAGAAATCCACTTGCCCTCGGATTTTGTGGGAGATCTGGTGCCTACGATCAGTTCGCTGCAGGGTCAGGTTCTGGGCTTTGAAGGCAACCCGAACGCCTCGGGTTGGGAGATATTCAACGCCCAACTACCCGCGGTGGCCGAGGACGAGTTGCACCGCACCCTCGCCAGCGCCACGCGTGGCACCGGGTGGGTTAAGTTGAGCTTCGATCACTATGAAGAATTACGCGGGCCTGTCCCAAAATCCGCGGCGCGCGAAACAGCGAATGCTTGAAAGCCCCGGGCGGGCTGGTTTCAGCCCGCCGCCGCTATCAGTTCGCGGGTGTAGTCGGTCTGGGCGTTTTCAAAAAGGTCTTCGGCCGCGCCCATTTCGATCACGTCACCGTTTCGCATGACAATCACATTGTGGGACATCGCACGCACGACTTTCAGATCGTGGCTGATGAACAGATAAGCCAGCCCGTATTTCCGCTGAAGATCGCGCAGCAGATCGACGATCTGCACCTGCACCGTCATATCCAGGGCACTGGTCGGTTCATCCAGAACCAACAGCTTGGGCCTGAGGATCATGGCGCGCGCAATTGCGATACGCTGTCGTTGCCCGCCTGAGAATTCGTGTGGGTAACGATCCATCGCGGCTGGGTCCAAGCCCACCTCAATCATCACTTCGGTCACCAGTTCCCGTGGCGAGCGGTGCGGATCGACTTTGTGGATTGCCAGCCCTTCGGCAATGATCTGCTGGCAGGTCATCCGCGGGCTGAGGCTGCCGAACGGGTCCTGAAACACGATCTGCATGTCCTTGCGCAGCCGCCGCAACTCTCTTGTCGACCATCTGCGCACGTCCTGATCTCGGAACGTTATCCCACCTTCGGACGCAATTAATCGCATGATCGCCAGCGCCAGCGTTGTCTTGCCCGATCCACTTTCGCCCACAATCCCTAAGGTTTCACCGGCGCGCACGCTGAGCGTTGCATCGTTCACAGCCTTCACATGCCCAACTGTGCGCTTCAGGAAGCCGCGCTGTATCGGAAACCAGACCTTCAGATGATCGGTGCGCGCAACCTCTTCGGCATCGGGCGCTACGGGATCGGGATGACCAGAAGGTTCCGCCGCCAGCAGCTTACGAGTGTAAGGGTGTTGCGGGTTGTCAAAAATCTCGAGCGTTGCACCCGACTCGACAATCTCGCCGTCCTTCATAACGCAAACGCGGTCCGCGATGCGGCGCACGATCCCCAGATCGTGTGTGATGAACAGCATCCCCATATTCTCGGACTTCTGAAGCTCGGCCAGAAGTTCGAGGATCTGCGCCTGAATGGTAACATCCAGTGCTGTTGTCGGCTCATCCGCGATCAGGATATCGGGCTTGTTGGCAAGTGCCAGGGCGATCATGACGCGCTGGCGTTGGCCACCTGACAATTGATGCGGGTAGCTGTCCAGACGCTCCTCGGGATCGCGGATGCCAACCTTGGTCAGCAGTTCGACAATCCGGGCCCGTGCAGCATCACCTGTCAAACCCTGGTGCAGGGCCAGTGACTCGGCCATCTGTTTCTGGATCGTGTGAAGCGGGTTGAGCGAGGTCATCGGCTCCTGAAAGATGAAGCTGATATCGTTGCCGCGCACATCCATCAGGCGCTGGTCAGACGCGCCGATCATCTCCTGCCCTTCATAGGTGACCGAACCTTCGACAATCGCACTGTCACCCAGCAAAGACACTGTCGACAGCGCAGTGACTGATTTGCCAGATCCGGATTCGCCCACCAGCGCAACCGTTTCACCCCGATCCACAGTAAAGGACACCCCCTTGACTGCTGCGCTCACCTGCCCGTCCTGACGGAACGAGACCTTGAGGTTGTTCACATCCAGCAGGCTCATGAAAAGGTCTTTCTGGGATCAAATGCATCGCGCACGCCTTCGAAGATGAAGACCAGTAGCGACAGCATGATGGCAAAGGTGAAAAAGGCGGTGAAGGCCAGCCAAGGTGCCTGCAGGTTCTGCTTGGCCTGCAAGGTCAACTCACCCAAAGACGGGGCGGAAGACGGCAGGCCGAAGCCCAGAAAATCCAGTGAGGCCAGGCCGCCGATGGTGCCCGTCACGATAAAGGGCATGAAGGTCAGCGTAGCGACCATCGCGTTGGGCAGCATGTGGCGGAACATGATTGTCATATTGCCCACACCCAGTGCCCGCGCAGCGCGCACATATTCCAGATTTCTCGCCCGCAGGAACTCGGCGCGCACAACTCCCACAAGCCCGGTCCAGCTGAACAGGATCATCAGCGCGACAAGCAGCCAGAAACTTCGACCCAGAATGGCGAACATGATGATGATGACGTAAAGCGAAGGAGTCGCTGACCAGATTTCGATGATCCGTTGGAAGATCAGGTCCAGCCAGCCGCCAAAAAAGCCTTGAATAGCCCCGGCAAAAATTCCCACAAGACTGGCCACACCCGTGACCATAAGCGTGAACAAAATCGACAGTCGGAAGCCATAAATTACACGGGCCAACACGTCGCGCTTGGTGTCATCCGTGCCCAGCAGGTTTTGCCCGTTGGGTGGCAGCGGCGCTGCACCGGGGCGATCAACGCTGGTGTTGAAGGAATACGGGATCAACGGCCAGACGGCCCAGCCACGCTCGTACCCTTCTGCCTGGAATGTACCGGCCTTGATTTCGTCGATAATCCCCTCGGGGTCGTCAAAACAGTCTTCGATGCCACCGCTGTCGATCAGGCACTGCACCTCGGGGTCGCGATAGATTGCCTCGGTCTGGAAATCACCGCCGAATTCGGTTTCCGCGTAGAAATTGAAAATCGGCGTGTAAAACTCACCGCGGTATTTCACGAGGATCGGTTTGTCGTTGGCGATGAATTCGGCGAACAACGACAAACCAAATAGCACGGAAAACACCATCAGCGACCAGAACGCACGCCCATTGCGGCGAAAGTTGCGCCAGCGGCGCTGGTTGAGTGGGGAAAGCGCCATTTACCCCTCCCGCTTTTCGAAATCGATGCGCGGGTCGACCAGCACATACATCAGGTCACTGATGATGCCGACAACCAACCCCATCAAGCCAAAGATGAACAGAGTGCCGAAGATCACCGGATAGTCCCGCGCAACGGCTGCCTCGAACCCCAGACGGCCGAGACCGTCAAGCGAGAAGATCGTCTCGATGATGATCGACCCCCCGAAGAAGACGCCGATGAAAACCGCCGGGAATCCGGCGATTACGATCAGCATCGCGTTGCGGAAAACATGGCCGTACAGAACCTGACTTTCGCTCAGACCCTTGGCGCGGGCGGTCATGACATATTGTTTTTTGATCTCGTCCAGGAACGAGTTCTTGGTCAGCAGAGTCAGCGTCGCAAAGGCCGAAATCGTCAGCGCGATAATTGGCAGGGCAATGTGCCAGAAGTAGTCAACGATCTTACCAAACAGGCTGAGGCTGTCCCAGTTGTCCGAGGTCAGCCCCCGGAGCGGGAATATCTGCCAATATGATCCCCCGGCAAACAGAACCAACAGCAGGATCGCAAACAAGAAGCCGGGAATAGCATAGGCTACGATGATCGCGCCACTGGTCCAGGTATCAAACTGTGACCCATCCTTAATCGCCTTGCGAATGCCCAGCGGGATCGAAACCAGATACGCGATCAGCGTGGACCACAGGCCCAGTGAGATCGATACCGGCATCTTCTCTAACACCAGATCGGTTACGCTGATCGACCGAAAATAGCTCTCACCGAAATCCAGTGTCAGGTAATTGCCCATCATGTTGAGGAACCGCTCAACCGGAGGTTTGTCGAACCCGAATTCCTTTTCCAGCTCTTCGATAAACTCGGGCGGAAGGCCACGCGCACCGATGTAGCGATCATTCGTGCCGCCGGTCTGTTGCTCGATGTCACTGCCGCCGCCGGCAATCCCTTCGAACACATCACCGCCACCCTCCAACTGGGCGATGATCTGTTCAATCGGTCCGCCAGGAACGAACTGAACCAGCGTGAAGTTGACGATCATGATCCCAAGCAGGGTTGGGATGACCAGCAACAGTCGTCTAAGAATATATGCTCCCATGGGGGCGGATTACCTCAAGGCGCCGGAGGATTTCAACTCGGCTTCTTTCTCTTCGTTGATCCACCAGAGGTCTTCAACACCCAATGCGTAAGGCGGCAGATTTTCCGGGTATTCGTACATGTCCCAGTAGGCAACCCAGTGCTTGCCCAGATACCACGTAGGAACCATGATCCGCTTGGCGCGCAGGACGCGGTCCAATGCGCGGACATTTGCAAACAGCTCTTCGCTGTCTTCGGCAGAGGCAATGTTATCGATCAGCGGTTCGATATCCGGGCCATGCACACCCGACGGGTTGAAGACCGAGTAAGAGGCCGCTTCGGTTCCGAACTGCTGATACAACCCTGTCGACGGCTGCAACGACCTCGGGTACCCGCCAACAATCATGTCGAAATCACGGTCCCGGCGGCGCAAGGTGAACTGGGCGTTGTCCACGCGGTTGTAGCTCGCATCAATCCCCATTGCCCGCAAATTGGCGACGAAGGGTTGAATAAGCCTGTCCAGCGTTGGCTGGTCGGACAGAAATGCAACAGACAGCACTTCGCCCTTGTCGTTGCGACGAATGCCGTCATCCCCAACAAGCCAGCCAGCTTCGTCCAGCAGTTTCATCGCCTTGCGCAAGTTGCCACGGTCATTTTGGCGGGCGGCCCGGGATTCATGCGCCGAGACCGGTTCTTCGGTCAGGATGGCCGGGTCCAGCGCGTCACCCAATTCCTGCAACACCTCAAGCTCGCGCCCTTCGGGCAGGCCGGTCGCCTCAAGATGCGTTCCTTCCCAGAAAGAGCTGCGCTGCTGGAATAATCCATATTGCAGGCTCTCATTCGTCCATTCGAAGTTATACGCCAGCTGAATAGCTTCGCGAACACGAGGGTCCTGAAACTTTGGACGGTCAAGGTTCATGATGAAGCCCGACGCCGTCGGCACATTTCCGTCTGCCAGTTCAACCCGCACGACAGAACCATTCGCAATTGCCGGGAAATCATAGGCCGTCGCCCAACTTTTTGAGTTGTTTTCCTGTCGAAGCGTAAATGTGCCTGCCTTGAACCCCTCCATCGCAGCGATGGAATCGGCGAAATACTCAACGCGGATGGTGTCAAAGTTGTTGCGGCCCACATTGACGTTGACGTCGTTGCCCCAATAATCGGGGTTGCGCTTGTAGACGATGCGCCGGTTGATGTCATAATCATCCAGAACATATGGCCCCGAACCGATACCCGGATCCAGCCGCGACTTGTCCAATCGGCGGTTTTCAGGGTCTTCCTCGAACCATTTCTTTGAGAAAATCGACGTGGCCCCAACTTGGGAAATCCGGCCTCGGCGAGGGAAGTCCGGCGAGAAGTAGAACTTTACACGATGGGTATCCAGCGCCTCGGCCTTGGGGATTCGTTGGCGAATTGCTTCGGCATAGGATTTCAACCCCTGGTCCAGAAGCAGGTTATGGGAAAACACCACATCCTCTGCCGTCACAGGTGTACCGTCAGAAAACCGCGCCTCCGGGCGGATATTGAAGATCACCCACTCATAGCTTTCGGGGTATTCGAGGCTTTCGGCTAGCAGGCCATAATATGCTGCAGGTTCGTCATAAGACGGAACCAGCAGGCTTTCGTAGTGATCTGCCGACCGCGCACCAGCCCGGCCCTGCCTGGTATACGGATTAAAACTGTCGAACGTGCCTTGCGCCGCATAGGAGAGTTCTCCACCACGTGGCGCATCCGGGTTCACATAGTCGAAGTGCGCAAAGCCTTCGGGGTACTTTAGATCACCGAATTCCGAGAACCCGTGTGATTTGATGATCTTTTCCTCAGCAAAAAGCTGAGTTGCGGCGGCTGCACAGAGCAATGCCCCCAAAGCCAGAATGTGAACTAAGCGTCCGAAATCCCTTGTTCGCGCTAAAGCGGTAACTCGATTGGATTTCATGTGGTTCATCCCCTGCTCGTTGACATCTTTAATATTGTTTGCGCCAGCTAAAAGACCAGCACTGCCAGTTTCAAGTTTAGAGTGCGTGAACACTTTGTGAAGATTTACTTAGACAAAAAATAAAGCCGCTGCACGGGGCAGCGGCTTTTGAATGCGTCAAAACTGAGCGAAAGATCAGTTGATGGTCTGCAGATAGGCAATCAGGTCGGCCCGTTCCTGCGGTTTTTTCAGACCAGCAAAGCTCATTGTGGTGCCCGAGATATAAGAGCTTGGGCGGGTCAGGAATGCGTCCAGTGCTTCAGGAGTCCAGTTGCCGCCATGCGCCTGCATAGAGGCCGAATAGCCGCCAAAGCCTTTCGCAGATGCAACCGGACGGTCCACAATCGCGAAGAGGTACGGGCCAGTACCGTTAGCACCGTCTTCCAGCTTGTGGCACGCGGTGCACTTGCGGAATACGCGGGCGCCTTTGTCCGGGTCGGCGGCGGCCAGCATGTCTTCGAACACCACTTCTTCGCCGTCAGCGCTTTCACCAGAGCTTTCGGTTTCGATAATATACGAGGCCGTCTCACCATGCCCATCCGCATGGTAAAGCACTTCGGCACCCCATTTGGCCAGAAGCAGCACCAGGAAGGTGCCAAACAGGCCTGCTGCGGCCTTGGTAACTGTCATCGTGTCGAACATTGATCGCGAGTCCATTTCAGCTGTCTGCGGGGTGTCTAAGGCTTCCCCTGACAAGAGGCAAGGTATAGACACCGCGACTAAACGCCCAATTATCGAACTTGTTGCACGGAATCGACCAAATGACCAAACGTATTGCATTTCAGGGAGAACCCGGCGCCTACAGCCACGAGGCCTGCCGTAATGCCCGCCCCGATATGGAGGCCCTGCCCTGCCGGACTTTCGAAGATGTGATCGAATCGGTGCGCGCAGGTGAGGCTGAACTGGCGATGTTGCCGGTGGAAAACACGACCTATGGGCGCGTCGCCGATATCCACCGTTTGCTTCCCCACAGCGGGTTGCACATCATCGAAGAAGCATTCGTGCGCGTTCACATCAACCTTCTTGCCGTACCGGGTGCAAAGCTTGAGGACGTAACTGAGGCACACTCGCACCTGGTTCTTTTGCCGCAATGCGCCGGGTTTTTGAAAGAACACAACATCAAAGGACGTGTCGGCCCCGACAACGCGCGGGCGGCCCGCGAGGTCTCGGAACAAGGCGAGGTGCATTCAGCAGCATTGGCCAGCGAGTTGGCCGGCGAAATCTACGGCTTGAACGTACTTGCCCGGCACATTGAAGACCGCGACAACAACACCACGCGCTTTTTGGTGATGTCAGAGCAGGCCGACATGTCGCGCCGGGGTGAGCACGGCATGATCACCAGTTTTGTTTTTCAGGTGCGCAACATTCCGGCCGCGCTATACAAGGCGATGGGTGGGTTTGCGACCAACGGCATCAACATGACCAAGCTGGAAAGCTACATGGTCGATGGTTCGTTCACCGCGACCCAGTTTTATGCCGATATCGTGGGCCACCCGGACGACCGGAACGTTCAGCTGGCGATGGAAGAGCTGGAACATTTCACCACGAATGTCGAGATTTTGGGCGTCTACCCAGCGGCTCAACCGCGCGGCTGAAGGGACCCCGGCTCAAGTCACGGTGAAGCTTTTGCACAGGCCTCCCTCGTGCTGCCGGTAATCCACAAAGCCCATCGCCGAATAATAGGCCAATCCTTCGGCGTTTGTGGCCGAAATGGTCGCATCAATGGCCGGTAGGCCACTTTCCCGTGCCGCCAAGAGCGTCGCACGAAACAAGGCACGCCCGACACCGCGCCGTGCGGCAGACGGGCGAATATGCGTTCCAATGACGCCCCACCCGACCGGAGCACCATATGGGTTGTTTTCGACCGCCCATTTCAGTGATTGAAACCCCAGGATCTGTTCCCCTTGAACAGCGACTGAACATCTGATCCGGTCGGGGTCGGCCACGTAATACTCGCGGGCAAAATCAACGTCGCAGCGCTTATTACGCTTTCCGGCCGCTGCGATGTCCTGCAGTACCTCTGAGATACCTTGGGCATCCGTCAACACCGCCTCACGAACAATAAAGCTATCCATCTTGTTCCCACCAAGGCATTGGGTAATCAGCCACCATGAATGTGGCGTTGTTCCAATTCCCGTGCGAACTCGGTCAGGCGCAACTGAAACTGTCGGCGAAACCGGGATTGCCCAAGCCGGAGCGATTGTAACAGCAGCCGCGCAGGCAGGGATTTGGCTGACAGGGACATATCAACACTAAGACGCGTGCGACGCTGCGACAGGGCCAAAAGCTCGATCGTGGTGATGCCGTTCATCCCCTTGCTTGCCGCTTCGAACCGCATCAGCGAAGGCGGGTCGCATTCGGCCATCTGCACGGAAATCTGACGTGGCTTTCCGCGCAACCTGAATTCTGTTTCCCAACTGGTGCCCGGAACAACGCCCAATTCGCCCGAAATCCGCCGGACCTCGATCCCGCGCCGCATTGCGATCCGTTCGAATCGGTCAAAGTCGGCCACCATTTCGAACACCGAGTTGATGGGAGCTTCGATATCTTCGCGCACTGTAAACTGCATTGTGGTTCGGGGTTCTCTCGCTTTTCAGAACAGTATTTTGTCAGTCCAACGTATCGGCAAGCCAGTTTTGCAAAAGAAAATGCGCAATCGCTCCCTTGCGGGCTGGCAGCAGAACGGGGTGTTCGCCGGCAAAGGCCTCCATCATCTCGGATTTGGTAACCCACATCGCATCTTCGATTTCAATCGGGTCGATGGTGATATCGCGCGACAACGCCTCACCGGCGCAGCCGAACATCAACGAGGCTGGAAACGGCCAGGGTTGGCTGGAGAGGTAACGGACCTCACCCACGGGCACTCCGGCTTCTTCCATCACTTCGCGTCGGACTGCAGCCTCAAGCGTTTCACCCGGCTCAACAAACCCTGCCAACAGCGAATACATCCCTTCTGGCCAGCCCGGCGAACGCCCCATCAGAACTGAATCGCGATGGGTAATCAACATGATGACGACCGGATCGGTACGTGGAAAATGCTGTCCACCACAGGACGGACAACTGCGCTGCCACCCCGCCTGCGCAAGTTCACTGGCTGCGCCGCACCGGGCGCAAAACCGATGCGTTTCGTGCCATGCAGTCACCGCCTTGGCCGAGGCCGCCAGTTCGGCGTCACGCGTCGACAAACGGGTCATGATCCGACGCAGTTCGGCAAAGACATGGCCGTGGGGCAAGTCCGGGTGCTGTTGCTCTGACTTATCGATAAAGCCTCCGACACCGGACACGTCCAACCCATCAGCCGTCCAGTCCGAGATATCAAAGGCAAACACAGGCGCGTCGTCTGACAGCCCCAGGAATACAGGCTGCTCGACAGAACCTCCTAGCCCGGTTTCGACCAGCTTGTGTGACATCGCGATCAGCCCCAACTGATCCAGCGCCTCACCCTGAACCAATACCTTACCGCGCCACAAGAGCAGGCATTTTGCATTGGGATGCACCCGCGCCCCCGCGACCGCATCAGCGTCCCCGCGAATATGCGCCGCACGATCCAGCCCCGAGCTACCAAACGTCACATTTTCCGCATTTTTCATAAGTTATCCTTAGGCTTGTCCGCACAGGGCTGCCATGTCGGCCAATCAGTTGCAACGGTGTTTCACCTCCAAAATCACAGGTCGCCATCGAATGAACACAGCTAAGCCTTGCAATTCACTGTGATTAATCTTTTTGTTGAAAATAACTAAGACAAAACTGCCAAAAGTAGAAATTTGAAACCTTCCCCTTCTCTGCCATCGCAGACCGTGCAGATCCGAATACTGGCCACCACGGATCTTCATATGAACTTGAGGGGTTTTGATTACTATTCTGACACCCCTGAACCCACAATCGGCCTGGCTCGAACCGCCAGCCTGATCCGTGAAGCCCGAACTGAGGCGCAGGCGGAAGGCTCGGTTGTGTTACTTTTTGACAATGGCGATTCGCTGCAGGGAACTCCGGTTGGGGACCTGGCCGCCGAGCAAACTGATAAGCCGCATGCGCTGATGCAGGCCCTTGGCGCGCTAGAGTATGATGCGATCGGGTTAGGCAATCATGATTTCGGGTTCGAAGGGAACATACTGGATCGCATACTTTCACAGGCCCCCTGCCCGGTGGTTTGCAGCAATGTTCATCGCCCGGGCGCCAACGAAGTCTGGCAGGATCAGGCAGTTCTAACCCGCCGGGTTGAGGTCGCGGGGCACCAAGCCTCGCTAACCGTCGGCGTCTTCTCGGTGGTTCCGCCGCAGACCCGGAATTGGGAATCTCATCGGCTGGGTAATGACGTCCGGATAGACGACATTCTGACCTGCGCGCGCATTAAAGTGTCAGAGCTTCGATCCCACGGCTGCGACGTGATCATCGCGCTAGCCCATACAGGGCTGGGGTACGTCGACCCCGCGCCCGATCTTGAAAACGCGATAATCCCCCTTGCCGCGATTGAGGGCATTGACGCCATCATCGCCGGGCACACGCATCTGACCCTGCCGGGGAAGTCACACGCTGGGCTGGAACACGTCGATGCCACTGGCGGTATGGTGCATGGCACACCTGTTGTCATGCCGGGATCTGCCGGATCTCATCTTGGCGTGATTGATCTGACGCTGACTGCCACGACGGAAAAGGGTTGGTCGGTCGCGGCTCATCGCACTGAACTGCGCCCGGTCTCAGGTGCTGACCCGGCGGCCGAAGACCCGCTGTTGGTAGCGATGTTTTCAGATGTGCATTCCGCAACACGAAAACGGGCCGCGGAACCGATTGGGCATACGGATCAGAGCCTGCACAGCTATTTCAGCTTTTGCGCCAAGGATCGAGGGCTTGCGATGGTGGCCGCAGCACAGGCTTCGACCGTGCGCCAGATCCTGAAGGGCACACCCCATGAAGCGACACCATTGCTGTCTGCCGTAGCGCCTTCGAAATTCGGTGGTCGCGCCGGGCCTCGCTTTTACTCGGACATTCCTGCGGGCGTAATGCGCATGCGCCACGTGGCCGATCTGAACATCTTTCCAAACGAACTTCGTTCGGTCGCGGTGTCAGGAGAGCACATCAGAGATTGGCTTGAAATGTCTGCGGGCGTTTTCAATCAGGTGAAACCCGGCGCGCAAACTGAATTGGTCAATCCTGATCGAGCCGGACACAATTTCGATGTTCTGTTCGGGCTAAGCTACGTGATCGACCTCAGCGTACCGCCTCGGTTCGATGCGGAAGGGCGACTGGTAAATCCGGCATACCGGCGCATCTCAGATCTTCGTTTCCAAGGCCACGCGGTGACGGCCGAACACCGCTTTGTCGTTGCACTGAACAATTACCGCGCCAGCGGCGGTGGACATTTTCCGTTCATACAAGACGCCGAAGTCATCAACGTTCCAGCCTTGCCGATCCAACACGCATTGAAGGGCTACCTGACCGGTGCAATGCCCACAGAATCGCTGGAACAAGGTCCCTGCCCATTCCGTTTTGCGCCCATGCCGGGGTCCTCTGTCCTGTTGAAGACCGGTCCAAAGGCACAGTGTCACCTCGCGGACATCGCAGAGTTTAGCGCAAAGCTGGCTGGCACGGATGCCGAAGGGTTTTTGCGCATTCAACTCACACTGTGACGGGTTGTCATTTCTGCGTGTCTTCCCTATATCGATTTTCGAGAGGTTGGCGCGGGCGAGCGCCTCGCCAACCTGGTCAGGTCCGGAAGGAAGCAGCCACAACGAGCCCCGCTTGGGTCGATGTCCAACCTCTCACTTACTTGAACCGCTAGCCACAGGAGGGCTTTTATGATTGTAGCAAAAACCCTTTGGGCAGAGCGTTTCTGAGGCCGACCCTCACACCTGCCTGAACACATCACCGCTGATTGCGCGACCGCCATCCAGACGGCTTGCTGTACCTGAACACAGGCAGAACAATGTCCTTTACACTTTCGGACCTGGGATGGTCCTCACACTTTGCCGCCCAACATGCGGCCAATCCTTCGTGCGTTCCCTTTCGCATCACAGCCGTTCACCGTGATCGTCTGATCGGTGCAAACATCAACGGTGAAACACCTCTGCTCACCCTGGCCCAGCCGACGGGCGACTTCGCCGTCGGCGACTGGGTATTGGCGGATGATCATAACCGCGTTCAACAGCTGCTGGAACGCCGCAGCCTTTTGAAACGCCGCGCCGCCGGAACTGGGGCCGAGGCCCAGTTGATCGCCGCCAATGTGGATGTGCTGTTCATCGTCAGTTCCTGCAATGCCGACTTCAATCTGGCCCGGCTGGAACGGTATTTGGCTTTGGCACATCAGGCCGGGTGCTATCCGGTCGTCATACTAACCAAGGCCGATACCTGCACCGATCCTGATAAATACTCCAAAGCGGCCGTGTCGCTGTCTCCGTTTCTGACCGTGCTGGCAATCAATGCTTTGGATGCCATGGACGTTCAGCAAGTTCTGTCCTGGTGCCCCACCGGGCAGACCGCTGCACTGGTCGGCTCATCCGGTGTCGGCAAGACAACATTGGTCAACGCCATGACGGGCCTGGATGAGGCAACCTCCGGCATTCGCGAGGACGACGCGCGCGGGCGGCACACGACAACTGCCCGCGCGTTGCATCCGATGCAGAACGGAGGCTGGTTGATCGATACACCCGGCATGCGGGCTTTGCGGTTGCTGGATGCACAAGATGGCGTCGATGAGGTCTTTTCCGACATTCTTGAATTGGCTCAGACCTGCCGCTTTTCCGATTGTCAGCATCAGGCCGAGCCGAGCTGCGCCGTGCAGGATGCGATTTCCAACGGAACACTGGACGCTGAGCGGTTAGAGCGCTGGCGAAAGCTGCGGCGCGAGGATGAGAGGAACTCGGAAACCGTGGCGCAGTCTCGTGCGCGCGACAAGGCCTTTGGTAAGATGGTACGATCGGTGATGCAGGACAAGAAATCCCGAAAAAAGCTGTAAGTACCGGCTCAGGCGATTAACCGGGGCCATATGGCCGCATTTCGGCGCGCAAATGCGCCGATGTGACCGACCCCGGCCAATCCAAAGTCTTTCGGCGACAACTGATGCCGGCGGGCTTTGGGACCGTAAAGATCGGCCAGGCGCCAAACCGCGTTCGGGGGCACCACCTGATCATCGTCCATTGTGAACAGATCGACGGGTGTTTCCGACGCAGCCCAACGGGCGTCTGGAAGGCTTTTGCCGATATCCGGCACGTAGCTCAGCGCAGCGGTGCACCATTTGCGCCACTGCCAGTAGACACGTGCCGGAAGGTCCGAGCCGAACCCAAGTGCCTTGCCCGGCAGGTATCCCAATGCCTTAACCAGCAATGGCGGGTGGGCATACCAGAACATTGTCGCCAGTGCGCGATACGGCCAGGGGTGGTCGGATACCGTCACCAAACCTGAACAGACACAGATCATCCGGTCGATCTGCTCAATATCGGGCTGAATTGGCCCCAGCATTCCACCCACCGAATGGCCAATGCTCCACTGTTGCGCGACAGGAAACCTGCGCCGCATTTCAGTGCGGGCAGCGGGCATGTCGATCAACGCCCAATCGGCCATCGTGGCCTGCGAATCGCGCAGACGCCCCTTTAGAGAGTGGCCAAAATCGCGATAGTCATAGGTCAGACAGGCCATACCCTGTTCTTCCACCAGCCACCGCGCAAAATGCTGGTAATAGTCGCGCGGTACGCCTGTGGCTGCATGGACTACAACCGCCACATCAGGTGCCGAGGCAGGCATATACAGCCGTGCCGACAGTTCGGCCTCTCCGGCAGAAAACGTGAAATCTTCGGTCAAAACGACCGGAGTGTTGTCCAACATG
Organism: Ruegeria sp. CDSC054; assembly: GCF_059610645.1. Lineage (NCBI taxonomy): Bacteria > Pseudomonadati > Pseudomonadota > Alphaproteobacteria > Rhodobacterales > Roseobacteraceae > Ruegeria > Ruegeria sp. CDSC054. Next base: position 54,051 of record NZ_JBXWOA010000008.1, read on the forward strand.
GTGCCCTCGCAAGCATCTGAACTATTCGGTTCACATATGGCATATCGGCGCTTTTGCGCGACTAGAGTCAACAGATTTTCAAAGTGACCAAGCGTCCACTTGAACGATGGAAAACAGCCCGCTTGACTCAAGCCACCTACAACCGCTAGCGATGAGGTGATGGTTCTCGTCCTTATATTGGGGCGGGATGAAAAGGGAACTCGGTGCGGTCCAGCCCGGCAATGCCGGAACGGACCAAGGCCGCGACTGCCCCCGCAACTGTAAGCGGTAAGCAATGCCGAAAAACCACTGGCCGAAAGGCTGGGAAGGTCGGCAAAGCAATGACCCGCAAGTCAGGAGACCTGCCATCAAAGTAAAAACCGAAACTCGGGCGGGGTGTCCGGGCAGGTCTTCAGTTGACTGAAACACCTGTTCCACGTCCCCCGCTCACCGCGCGGAGGGCGCATTATGATCTGGAAGACAACGACCCACGAGTTCACCGCCACCCTGTGCCAGAAAACGGGGAAAACCTGCCCCGCATTGGCACAAATGGCTCGGGCCTTGGCCGAGGCGATGGCAACAGCACAACCAATGACGACCAGCGAATTTGAGGTGGACGGTTCCAGCGAACTGACCCATTGCGGCGAGGGCTGCACGGCTCGGTTTCGCGCTAGCCCGTCCCGGATCAGGGTCTATTGCGGCGCGAACGCAGACGACTCGGCAGATATGTTGGACGACTACGCCGATATGATGTTCAGCCCTGAATTCGCCACTCTGCCAACAGGTGTATTGACCGCCTTGCCTTGCGCAATGCTCGAGGCATCGGCACTTGCGCCGCGACCGTCACAGCACATCGTGCAGCAAGCAACAGCCTGATTTTGCTTCACCGATCGCTCTGGGTCGGCTTCATGGCCCAGGCCATCTGCTCATCCGTTTCCACCGCGCAGGGTCGAGCCAAGCGTAACCGGATTAGCGCGTGGTTTGGGTCTTCACCGCTTTCCACCATGAGCCTAAGCGCGACCATCCCCGACCGCCCACAACCGCCCCGGCAATGCACCAGCACGCGTCCACCCTCGGACAGCACCTGCCGGGCGGCTGCGCTGGCTTGAGGCCAAAGAGTTTCGATTGGCAGGGGCGGCGTGCCAAAATCCTCGATCGGAAGATGCACCCAGGTCGCGGGTCTGCTTTGAACGTCTCTACCAAAACTGCCTGCACCGACCTGCTGCATCTCGGCCTCAGTGGTCATTGAAATCACCAGATCAGGGTTCCAGTCCTGTATCACCCTCAGATCATCCACATACCCGCCGCCGCCGCCAGGCAAGGGGGACAACGCCAAAGTGCCTGAGCCAACAGGCAGTGCGTAGATTGCAAATTTTGCCAAAGCTTATGCTCCTACTGCCACCGGCTTACCAGGTTTTGACAGCCGGTTTATCCCGCTTACAGACGCAGTCCAAACCGAAATTCCACGAAGCCTGCTGTGGACGCGAGCGGCCCGGGTCTCTACGCTACATTTCTGACACGAATCTGACAGAGCAGACATGACCGAAACGCCCAGCCCCGCCTATCAGGTTCTTGCCCGCAAGTACCGCCCCGAAACCTTTGCAGATCTGGTTGGACAGGACGCAATGGTGCGCACGCTAAAAAATGCGTTCGAAGCGGATCGGATCGCGCAAGCCTTCATCATGACCGGCATTCGCGGTACAGGTAAAACCACCACTGCCCGGATTATCGCCAAAGGTATGAACTGCATCGGTCCCGATGGTGAAGGCAAACCAACGACCGAACCTTGTGGCCAGTGCGAGCATTGCATTGCCATCATGGAAGGACGCCATGTCGACGTGATGGAGATGGACGCCGCCAGCCGGACCGGTGTGAACGACATTCGCGAGATTATCGACAGTGTCCGATATCGTGCCGCCAGTGCGCGCTACAAGATCTATATCATCGACGAAGTTCACATGCTGTCGACCAGCGCCTTCAATGCCCTGCTCAAAACGCTTGAAGAACCGCCCGAGCACGTAAAATTCATCTTTGCGACGACCGAGATTCGCAAAGTTCCAGTGACAGTGCTGTCACGATGCCAGCGGTTTGACCTGCGCCGGATCGAACCCGAAGACATGATTGGCCTTCTCAACAAGATCGCAGCGGCTGAGAATGCGCAGATCGCAGAAGACGCGCTTGCTTTGATCACGCGCGCGGCCGAAGGGTCTGCCCGCGATGCAACATCGCTGTTGGATCAAGCGATTTCACATGGTGCCGGGGAAACCAGCGTCGATCAGGTTCGGGCAATGCTGGGCCTTGCAGATCGCGGGCGCGTGCTGGATCTGATGGACATGATCCTGCGCGGTGATGCGGCTGGAGCATTGACCGAGTTGAGCGGCCAGTATGCCGAAGGGGCCGATCCGCTGGCCGTTCTGCGCGATCTGGCCGAGATCACCCATTGGGTTTCCGTGGTCAAAATCACGCCCGATGCCGCCGATGACCCCACCGTCTCACCGGATGAACGTGCGCGTGGTCAACAGATGGCCGAGGCGCTGCCAATGCGGGTGTTGACGCGCATGTGGCAGATGTTGCTGAAAGCGCTGGAGGAGGTCTCCGCAGCACCCAACGCGATGATGGCCGCCGAAATGGCAATCATTCGTCTGACCCATGTGGCCGATTTACCAAGCCCCGAAGAACTTATCAAACGACTACAGGATGCACCTCCCCCCCCACCAAGCGGGGGACCTGGCGGTGGTGTGGCTGTGCCAACTCATGCACCTACGCAGGCGACATCCTCTACGCATCTCTCGGCCCAGCGCGGGCCGGCAGGGGCACCCACCGCAGCGCTTGCCCAGGACATCCAGACCGCGCTGGCACGCTATCCAACCTTCGAACACGTAGTCGAGTTGATCCGTACCAACCGGGACGTAAAACTGTTGGTTGAGGTCGAAAACGGCGTGCGTCTCGTCTCGTATTCCCCGGGACGGATCGAGTTCACGCCAACGGACAAAGCGCCGACCGATCTGGCGCAAAGGCTTGGTTCAGCCTTGCAACGCTGGACCGGAAACCGATGGGCCGTCTCAATCGTGGCCGACGGGGACGCGGCAACAATCGCCGAGGTTCGAGACGCGGCTGATCTGGCGTTGAAAGCGCAGGCCGAACAACACCCACTGGTTCAAGCCGTTCTGATGCAGTTCCCCAAAGCGCGCATCAAACGGATCGAAACCCCGGAAGAACGCGCCGCCAAGGTCGAAACCGAAGCCCTGCCTGAGGTCGAAGACGAATGGGACCCGTTCGAGGAGGATTAACAGCTGCACTTTGCACACATCGATGCGGTCTACTACGAAGCATGCGAAGTATTTAACCCTGGCTGGGATGGCGAACCGGTTAGCGAATTGGTCGAAGCAGTTGCTCTCACCTTGCATCCGGTATCCATGGTCTTGCTGGTGTTGTCTGCTATAGCAATCTGGCGCGGAAACCTATGGATCGCATTGGCGACGTCCTTCGCTTGGGCGATTTGGGCGGCTCACATTTTTGTCGACGACTTGATGGATGACTCGCGTAGATCGGCGGCAGACATCGGGTGCATCGGTCATTCCAGCCTGTTCATAGGGCTGACAATTGCGCTATGTGCGTCGATGACACTTTACGCTGTATATGTTCGCCTAAGGCGATCACAATTTAGGAGACAGTAAATGCTCAAAGGACTCGGCGGTCTGGGCGATATGGCCAAGATGATGAAATCCGCACAGGATTTGCAGACCAAGATGACGGATATGCAGGAAGAGCTGAACAACATGATGGTTGTGGGCGAATCCGGTGCGGGGCTGGTGAAGGCCACCGCCACCGCAAAAGGCGAGCTGAAGGGTTTGGACATCGATCCGTCGATCTTCAACGGCGACGATAAGGAAGTTGTCGAAGATCTGATTCTGGCCGCTATCAAGGACGCGCAAACCAAAGCGGCCGAGCGCTCTCAGGCCGAGATGGCAAGGCTGACCGAAAGCATGGGTCTGCCCGCAGACATCAAGCTGCCGTTCTGATAGACACTCCTGACGACCCAAAGGCCGGGCACCCCTGTCCGGCCCTTTTGCAGGAGCGCACGCCGTGAGTTCGAACAGCGATATCGACAATCTGATCGACCTGATGGCCAAACTGCCCGGCCTCGGCCCCCGCTCGGCCCGCCGCGCAGTGCTGCACCTGATCCGAAAGCGCGCCCTGCTGCTGACGCCCCTGTCGGACGTAATGCAGCAGGTGGCTGCCACCGCCCGCGAATGCCTGAATTGCGGCAACGTGGGCACCACCGATATCTGCGACATCTGCGATAGCGAGGATCGCGCGACCGGAGAGTTGTGCGTGGTCGAAGATGTGGCTGATCTCTGGGCGATGGAACGCGCTGCAGTTTTCAAGGGTCGCTATCACGTTTTGGGCGGCACATTGTCGGCTCTGGATGGGGTCGGACCGGACGAACTGCGCATTCCCCGACTCAAGGATCGGGTGATGGCCGAAGGGATTTCTGAGGTCATTCTGGCCCTAAATGCCACTGTCGATGGCCAGACCACCGCCCACTACATCGCGGATCAGTTGGAGGGACAGGTCCGCCTGACCTCACTGGCGCAGGGTGTTCCGATTGGGGGCGAGCTTGATTATCTGGACGACGGGACGATTACGGCGGCGCTGAGGGCACGAAAAGAACTCTGAGCCTTGCGATACGGCGACAACCGGAAAGGATTCGCCTCTTCCGGTTGCACACCAAGGTCTGTTCCGATTGTCAGGTGTAAGCACCCGACGAATACGTCAATTCATAGGAATGGCTGTATATCTCAAAGACGATACCAAATGGGTCTTCGACGTAGACCATGCGATAGGGTTTCTCACCGGGATAATAGTATCGGATCGGCATCCGTTGTTTGCCGCCGGCCGCCACGATTTTTTCTACCAGGCCTTCGACATCCGGGTCCTGGACGCAAAAATGGAACGTACCATTCTGGCGAAAATCGATATTGTTTTCAGGCACATAATTCCCGTGAAACTCGAATAGCTCAAAACCAACGCGATCAGCGGTCGCGAGATGCGCAATACGCAGTTTTTTCCATTCCGGACCAAACACATCAGTGCACATGACACCGATATCCGTGTCATCCTCTACCACGTCCGTTGGTGGCATGATTACGTAAAAACCAAGGACTTCAGAGTAGAACTTTACAGCCTCGTCAACGTTTGGGACGGACAATCCGATGTGAGAAAATGTTCTTGGATGTTGCGGCATGGCACGCTCCTTAATTTTATGGAGCGAAAACTATTGTGCCGCGGCCGAGTTTCAAGCGTTCGCCCTGCGAGGCATAGCCGGGTTCCACTATGCACATAGGTCTTTGTTCGCGGTCGCATCAATCAAGAATGGCCTTTGCCTCCTTCACGCGGCGTGTACTATGGCTTCGACCTTATCCATTTGATATTGGAAACTGTTATGAAACGCCTTTTTGCCCTCGCGCTTACCGCCTTTACAGCCACCGCCGCGTTTTCGCAGGAACTGATCGACAAAGGCTTTATCGAGGGCTGGAACATTATGATGGACCCCGCGCTGGGGAATGGATGCCTGATCCAGACGATCTACCAAGACCTCTCAGTCGTGCGGCTGGGCTATGACGCGCTGGACAATCGCGGGTATTTCGCCGTCTACAACAAGGCGTGGGGCGACATCAAACAGGGTGAGAGTTATCCGATCCGGTTCGATCTGGACGGCAAAAGCTATAATGCCACTGCCATCGGCTTCAATCAGCGCGATGTGCCAGGCGCAACCGTGTTTTTCACCGACCGCAGCTTCGTGAATGCGATTGCGCAGAACAAGACCATGACGGTCTACAACCCCGCAGGTGAGACGGTGATGGCGATTGATCTAAAAGGCACGGCCAAAGCGCTGGAATATGCCCGGGACTGCCAGAACAAGAAGCTCTAACGAATCGGATCAAACAGGGCGTCTTTGGCGGTACAATCTCGGATCACGTCTCGCCCACAAGGCACGGGTTCAAGGTCGCGCGACAGGCACAGGCGGACCTCTTCTATATAGCCCTGCTTGCAGGTCACAGTGATCATGTCGCGCTCAAGGCCGGGGTTGGCTTTCAGAAATGCTTCTTCCACGACCGATGCAGGCAGTTTGACCGAGGCGTCCAGCTTGCGGAATACCTGAGGACGCTCAACCGCCTCATACGCCTGCCGGGACAGCGCATAATAGTCGGACGCGCTGAGGCCCGAGCAGGTCCCGTGCTTTTTCCACTGATGCCACGCCAGACCGGAACTGCCCTGAATATCCGTCATTTTGCGTGACATAGCGCGCGATGGCGGTGCCTCGGGCGTGCGGCAGAAGGCGGGCCAGCCCTGATGGTACTGAGGCCACAGACCATGCAGGATCCAGCCATGGTCATGCCGAGTGTCGCATTGATCCGATCCGCGCGCGTCGCCTTCGCGGGCGCACCAGTTGGGCGACCAGCTAAGCGACAAGACGTAGTAGTCAAACTCGCCTGCCTTTTCGCCATCGCCCAGCGCCGCCATTGCACCGAAAATCCACGAAACCAGCCCCAAAACAACCCAGCGCATTCGCCTCTTCCCTTCTTGCCTTGGCGCGACTATATACGGACCAAGTTCCCCGACAACGGAAACCTGCCCCAAAAAAGGGGCCGCCGAATTCCGGCGACGGGAAAGATGTATTTATAGGAGACGGGCTGATGGCAAAACCGCTTATGGCCAAGGCAACAGCCGTATGGCTGGTGGACAACACCACGATCAGCTTCAAGCAGATCGCGGATTTCGTAGGCATGCACGAGCTTGAGGTGCAGGGCATCGCAGACGGCGATGTGGCCGCTGGCGTGAAAGGCTTTGACCCCATCGCCAACAACCAGCTGACCCAGGACGAGATCGACACGGCGCAGAACAACCCGCTGCACAAGCTGAAGCTCAAGTTCAACCCCGCTGCAAGCGGCGAGGAAAAGCGTCGCGGTCCGCGCTATACCCCGCTGTCCAAGCGTCAGGACCGTCCGAACTCGATCCTGTGGTTGGTCAAGTTCCACCCGGAACTCAGCGACGGTCAGATCGCCAAGCTGGTGGGCACCACCAAGCCGACCATCCAGTCGATCCGTGAACGGACCCACTGGAACATTTCCAACATGCAGCCGATCGACCCCGTTGCCCTGGGTCTGTGCAAACAGTCCGAACTGGACGCGATCGTGCAGAAGGCCGCAGCCAAGAAAGCTGCCGAAGGTGGCGTCATGAGCGATGACGAGCGCCGCAAGCTGGTCTCGACCGAACAATCGCTGGAAATGGACGCGGCGCCGAAGATCCCGACTGCCATCGAAGGTCTGGAAACCTTCTCGCTGTCGGACGACCCTGCGGAAGAAAAAGAAGAAGAACCAATCCTCGACGCGGACAGCTTCTTCAACCTGCCCAAAGGCGGTGCCGACGACGAAGACGAAGACGATCCGCGCCCCTAAAGCACAGACAGCCCCGGCCTGAACGGACCGGGGCTTTTTTACGAGAAAACCATGCTGAACGTTCTTTCCAAACTATTTGGACCGCATCGCGCCGTTTCGATCTATGCCTTCCTGAAGACCTGGGGTTTGCCCGTGGCAGGCGGTGTTGGTCTTGTTGCCGTCGCTGCTGGTTTGCTGATCTTCAACGACAGCGGCGAGCACGAGCATGAGGCATTCATGACCGTCAACGTCTTGTCAGCGACACCCATCAACGGGGACCTCAAGAACGGCGTCATTGCTTCGGTCCGGCTGCCGGACGGGTCTGCGACCTCGATCACTTCAACCGACGCTCCGGTCTCACAAACCGTTGGCACCACGGCCTGCATCGAAAAACGAGTGTATGTTGATAGTGGTGAAGCGCGGTATCGGTTCAAACTGCCGCGCCACTGCGAAACCGGATAAAAAAACCCGCCCGCCAAGTGCACCGGGCGGGTTTGATTTCAGATCATCTGGAACAGAATGCCAGCGGTGATGGCCCCAGTGATCCCCAGCCCCAGATAGGTCGCAAAGACCCGTGGTTTGACCAATGACCAGACCGCGGCCATTGCCGGGATCGAACTGACGGCACCCGCGACCATGAATGACATCGCGGCCCCAGCGCTCATCCCCTGTTCCATCAGGCCTGCCAGCAGCGGCGGCGCGACGTAGGAGTTCAGGTAAGCGGGCATCCCGACCAACGCGGCAATGACAATGGGTACAACACCGTCACCGCCGACAACGCGCGCGATCAGATCGGCGGGCACATAGCTGACCAACAGCGCCTCAAGCACATAGGCCAGAGCCAACCATTTCAACAGAAACAGGCTGTTGTGAATGAACTCGGACCGGAAGCGCTGACGACGCTCGGGTACCTGCCAGAACTTCCAGACAGGTTTGTCCTCTGTTTTAGGTCCGCATCCGCAGCCAGCCGGTTTGTATTCGCGCAGAGGCTGGGCAAACGCACCACCTCGCATCAGGGCACGGACGGCAAAGCCCCCAAACAGACCCAATGCGACAGCTGCAATGGCCTTGCCGATTGCAAATGGCCAACCCAATGCGCCTGCCGTGATCAACAGGGTAGGTGGATCAATCAAGGGCGAGCTGAGCCAGAACGCCATGACAGCCGACAATGGCGCACCAAGCGCCAGCAGACCAGCAATAAACGGAATGACTTCGCAAGAACAGAACGGTGCGAGGCCGCCGAAGACTGCGGCCAGAAAGATCATCCGCGTCTCGCGCCCCTCAAAGGCGCGCGCAACCATCACTTCGGCACCTGTCGCCTTGAGGTAAGACAGCAGCAAGACGGCGAACAGAATGTACTGGCCCGTATGGGAAAGGGCTTTACCCGCAAAGGTTACAACCTCTCCCCAATTGCCGGGGTCAAGGACAGCCACAAGCGCCAGAATGGCCACGATCACCGCCCATGGGGTTTTGATCAGATCAACGGCCACCTTTGCCGGTGCCTTTGGGTTTTGTGTCAGCTCAGCCATCGTTCGCAGCCTTTCCCACTTCGTCCGCGCAGCATTCGCTAAGAATGAACTGCGCGAGGCCTCTCAATTCTTCATAATTTGCGCGGTTGATGGTGGCGCGCCCGATTTTCTCTTGCTCGACAACACCGCCGGCCGCGAGAAACCGCAGGTGATGGGCCAATGTCGAAGGCGCAATGCCTGTGCGGTTCTGGATTTCCCCAACGGTCAACCCCGCCTCACCAGCCCGAACCAATGTCTTGAGAACCTTCAGTCGCGCTTCAGAGCCCATGGCCGAGAATCCTGCTGCAGCTGTTTCCCACATCTGACTTCTCCATTAAACTAAATTTCTAGTTATTTAGGTGAGTCGTTCTTTTTCGTCAAGCGCCTTGTTCACGAATTCTCGAGACGAGATTAAGTCCAGATTGCCCTCGCCTTAAGTCCACCCTATAAGGCGCTATGGGAATATCGGTCGACACATTCTTTCTGGAATTGAACGGACAGGGCACGCTGCAGGCGCAGATCCAGCAGATGATTGCCGAAGGCATCCTGTCTGGCCGGTTCCACGTTGGGGAAAAGCTGCCCTCGTCTCGTAAACTGGCGGCACACCTAGGTGTTAGCCGGATCACGGTGACATTGGCGTATACGGAACTTCTGGCCAATGACTACCTGACTGCCAAAGGCCGGTCGGGGTATTTCGTCTCGCAAAACGCGCCCGTGCCACCCAAGTATTCGCCTGTGCAAAAACGCGATGAAAATGTCGACTGGGACACGGCACTCGCACGCAGGTTCTCGGACGGGGACGTGCTGCCCAAGCCCAGTAATTGGCGCGATTACAAATACCCTTTCATCTATGGTCAGGCAGATCGGAAATTGTTTGACCACGCCAACTGGCGTCTCTGCGCGGTCCGCGCGTTGGGTCACAAGGATTTTGCATCCCTGACCGGGGACTACATGGATCAGGATGATCCGCTGCTGATCGAATTCATCGCCCGTCACACGTTGCCGCGCCGTGGAATCGCCGCCCGCCCCGAAGAGATCTTGATCACTATGGGCGCGCAAAACGCACTGTGGCTGGCCTCACGCATTCTTTTGAACCGCAACCGCACAGCGGTGATTGAAGACCCCTGTTACTATGCGCTGCGGGATCTGTTGAATCACTCCGATTGCAAGGTGTCGCCACTGGCCGTCGACAGCGACGGCCTGACCCCGGATGCGCTACCTGACGAAACAGACGTAATTTTCACCACCCCCAGCCATCAAAGCCCGACAACGGCAACCATGCCCGTTGAACGCCGCTACGAGCTGCTGAAACGCGCCCGCGAACTGGACGCCATGGTGGTCGAGGACGATTACGAGTTTGAAATGGCCTTTCTGGGATCCCCGTCCCCGGCCCTCAAGTCAATGGATCGCGACGGACGGGTGATCTATGTGGGCAGCTTCTCGAAGTCGCTGTTTCCCGGATTGCGGCTAGGCTACATTGTTGGGTCCGAGCCCTTTATCCGCGAGGCACGAGCCTTGCGTTCTTTGGTGCTGCGCCACCCGCCGGGCCATATCCAGCGCACTGCGGCCTATTTCCTGTCACTGGGCCATTACGATGCTCAGATTCGGCGTATGTCCAAGACCCTTGCCCGGCGCCGCGAAGCGTTGGATGCTGCAGTCGAACAGTACGGGCTTACCGCTGCCGGACGCGGAATCATGGGCGGCTCGTCTCTTTGGATGTCGGCCCCCGAGCGTGTGGACACGACCAAACTTGCCCAAAAGCTGCAGAGCCAGGGCGTCCATATCGAACCAGGCGCCCCGTTCTTCAATGGGTTGCACCGACCGCACAACTTCTATCGCCTTGGATACTCGTCCATTGGCCGGGACCGCATCGGGCCGGGGGTGAAACTGATCGCGGACGCCATCCGATCCGCCTAGCACGACTCTGGACATATCCCGCCTAACGTTCTGGCCCTAACGCCGCTTCGCCCCTTGCGCCAAAACCGTATCAAAGGCGGGTGCTGTGCCCGAACCTTTCTTCAATTGTGCGGAGAACACTCAGATGAAAATGACCACTGAAGAGGCCTTTGTTAAGGTTCTGCAAATGCACGGTATCGAACATGCGTTCGGTATCATCGGCTCGGCGATGATGCCGATCTCGGATATCTTCCCGGCTGCAGGCATCAATTTCTGGGACTGCGCCCACGAAGGTTCCGGCGGCATGATGGCGGACGGCTACACCCGTGCCACCGGCAAGATGTCGATGATGATCGCGCAGAACGGCCCCGGCATCACCAACTTTGTGACTGCCGTTAAAACCGCATACTGGAACCACACCCCGGTTCTGCTGATCACTCCGCAGGCAGCCAACAAGACCATCGGTCAGGGTGGCTTCCAGGAAATGGAACAGATGCGCATGTTTGCGGACTGTGTTGCCTACCAGGAAGAACTGCGTGACCCCAGCCGTGTCGCCGAAGTTCTGAACCGCGTCATCCTGCAAGCCAAGCGTGCTTCGGCACCTGCTCAGATGAACATCCCGCGCGACATGTGGACTCAGGTCATCGACATCGAGCTGCCCAAGATCGTCGAATTCGCCGCGACTGCTGGCGGCAACGAAGCACTGGACGAAGCCGCAGCCCTGTTGTCCGACGCCAAATTCCCGGTCATCCTGAACGGTGCTGGCGTTGTTCTGTCCGGCGCGATCCCTGCATCCGCCGATCTGGCCGAACGTCTGACCGCACCGGTCTGCGTTGGCTATCAGCACAACGACGCCTTCCCCGGCTCGCACCCGCTGTTTGCCGGTCCGTTGGGCTATAACGGCTCGAAAGCAGGTATGGAACTGATCGCCAAAGCGGACGTTGTTCTGGCTCTGGGCACTCGTCTGAACCCGTTCTCGACCTTGCCTGGCTACGGCATCAACTACTGGCCGACCGATGCCAAGATCATTCAGGTTGACCTGAACCCTGATCGTATCGGCCTGACCAAAGACGTGACCGTTGGCATCGTCGGTGACGCCAAGAAAGTGGCCGAAGGTCTGCTGGAACGTCTGGGCGACAACGCCGGTGAAGCAGGTCGCGAAGACCGCAAGAACCTGATCGCCACCACCAAATCGGCTTGGGCGCAAGAACTGAGCTCGCTGACCCACGAGAACGACGATCCGGGCACCACCTGGAACGAGCGTGCACGTGCCGCTAAGCCCGACTGGATGAGCCCCCGCATGGCATGGCGCGCAATTCAAGCGGCGCTGCCGACCGAGGCAATCATCTCGTCCGATATCGGCAACAACTGCGCCATCGGTAACGCGTACCCGTCCTTCGAAGAAGGCCGCAAGTACCTGGCACCTGGTCTGTTTGGCCCCTGTGGTTACGGCCTGCCTGCCGTTGTTGGCGCGAAAATTGGTTGCCCGGACGTTCCGGTTGTCGGTTTCTCGGGTGACGGCGCATTTGGTATCGCTGTGAACGAACTGACCGCGATTGGCCGCGAAGAATGGCCCGCCGTGACCCAGATCGTTTTCCGCAACTACCAGTGGGGCGCTGAAAAGCGCAACTCGACCCTGTGGTTCGACGACAACTTTGTTGGCACCGAACTGGACCAACAGGTCTCTTATGCCGGTATCGCAACCGCATGTGGTCTGAAAGGCGTCGTTGCACGCACTCAGGACGAGCTGACCGCGGCCCTGAACCAGGCGATCATCGACCAGAAAAATGGCATCACCACTCTGATCGAAGCCATGATCAACCAGGAACTGGGCGATCCCTTCCGTCGCGACGCCATGAAAAAGCCGGTCCGTGTTGCCGGTATCGACGCGGCTGACATGAATACGTCGGCCGGGGCATAATCGCGTGAAGCCACTACGCACAATTCTCGGAGCTGCCAGCAGCTCCGACAAGATCATCGCCCTCGCTGAGGGCGATGATCCACGTGTTGTTGAAGGTGCTTTGAAGGCCCGCAAGGAAGGTGTCGCGCGCATCATTCTGGTTGGCGACAAAGCCAAAGTAACTGCCCTGCTGGCCGAACAGGCTGGTCAGGATGTCGACGGCATCGAAATCCACGATCCATCGGACTCTCCCCATGCCGAAGCGTTTGCAGCTGAGCTTTTCGAGCGGCGCAAGCACAAGGGCATGACGCCTGAAAAGGCCGCTGAAGAAATCAAACACCGCCTGAACTATGCCGCGATGCTGGTTCATACCGGTAATGCCGACGGAACCGTCGGCGGAGCTGTTGAGACCACGTCGGCCACAGTGCGCGCCGCTTTGCAGATCATCGGCAAAGCGCCCGACGCGACCATGGTTTCCAGCTTTTTCCTGATGCTCTACTGCCGCGATCACCACACGGTCCGCGGAGCGCATATCTTTGCCGATTGCGGCCTGGTCGTTGATCCGAACGAACAGGAACTGGCCGAAATCGCCCGGGCATCTGCCGCGTCTTTCAAGGCGCTGACGCATGAGACGCCCCGCGTTGCAATGCTGTCCTTTTCCACCGGCGGCAGCGCAAATCATCCGAAGGTCACGAAGGTCAGCGAGGCCACGCAGATTGCAAAATCGGCCGACCCCGATCTGTTGATCGACGGCGAGCTGCAGTTTGACGCCGCATTCGTCCCCGAGGTGGCTGCAAAGAAAGCCAAGGATTCGCCCCTGCGCGGTGAGGCAAATGTCTTTGTGTTCCCGAACCTCGACGCAGGCAACCTTGGCTACAAGATCGCGCAGCGTATTGGGGGTGCCGAAGCAATCGGCCCGGTCCTTCAGGGACTGGCGAAACCGGCCAACGACCTTTCACGCGGATGCTCCGCCGAGGACGTTCTGCACATGATCGCGGTTACAGCCGTGCAAGCAGAAACATCCAAAACCCGGACAGACGCCTCGTAAATCCGGCTAAAGCGAAATACTGTTCCGATTGATCTCTGCTCATGAGAATAATCGGACCAAAAGCCACAGGGACCAGAAATGAACCAGCCAATCATTAATACCTCTCCCAAGGTCTCTGATGAGGTCAGAAAAACAACGTGCTACATGTGCGCCTGTCGCTGCGGCATCAACGTACACATGAAAGACGGCAAGGTCGCCTATATCGAAGGCAACCGCGATCACCCGGTTAACAAGGGCGTCTTGTGCGCCAAGGGCTCGGCAGGGATCATGCAGGTCAATGCACCCTCGCGTCTGCGCGCCCCACTGAAACGTGTCGGGCCCCGTGGTTCGGGCAAGTTCGAAGAGATCAGTTGGGACGAGGCCCTGGACATCGCCGTTGGTTGGCTCAAGCCGATCCGCGAGGACAACCCCGAGAAACTGGCATTTTTCACAGGTCGGGACCAAAGCCAAAGCTTTACCAGCTTTTGGGCACAGAACTTTGGCACCTGTAACTATGCGGCACATGGCGGGTTCTGTTCTGTGAATATGGCCGCCGGCGGCATTTACACGATGGGTGGAGCATTCTGGGAATTCGGCCAACCTGACTGGGATCACACCAAGCTGTTCATGCTGTTCGGTGTTGCCGAAGACCACGACAGCAACCCGATCAAGATGGGCATCGGCAAGATCAAGGCACGTGGCGCACGGGTGATCGGCGTCAACCCGATCCGCTCGGGCTATAACGCGGTGGCTGATGATTGGGTCGGGATCACTCCGGGCACAGACGGTTTGTTCATCCTGTCGATGATCCACGTGCTGATGAAGGCCGGCAAGATCGATCTGGACTATCTCAGCCGCTACACCAACGCGCCGGTGCTGATCGACGCATCCGAAGGCCCCACCAAGGGTCTGTTCCTGCGCGATGAGAATGGTAAGCCGCTGGTTGTTGATCGCAACACGGGCGAGCTGACGGCGTTTGACAAACCGGGTGTCCGCCCCGACCTGTCGGCGACCTTTGAGAAGGATGGCGTCACCCACCGGCCCGTGTTCCATCTGATGGCCGAACGCTACCTCAGCGACGAATACGCGCCCGAGAACATCGCCGAGCAGTGTGGCATCCCCGCCACCCGTATCCGCGCCATCGCGGGCGAGTTGGCCCGCGTTGCCTTTGACGAGGCGTTCGAGTTGGAGCGCGAATGGACTGATTTCCGCGGCGAAAAACACACCAAGATGATCGGTCGCCCGGTTGCAATGCACTCGATGCGCGGTGTCTCGGCTCATGCCAACGGTTTCCAGACCTGCCGCGCACTTCACGTGTTGCAGATCATCCTTGGCACAGTCGAAGTCCCCGGCGGCTTCCGCTTCAAACCGCCCTATCCCAAACCGGTCGAGGCGCACCCGAGACCGCACTGCAAGGTGACCCCGAACACGCCGCTGGACGGCCCGCATCTGGGCTTTGTTCAAGGGCCAGAGGATCTGGCGCTGAAGGCAGACGGCAGCCCGGCGCGGATCGACAAGGCATTTACGTGGGACAACCCGATGTCCAGCCACGGGCTGATGCATATGGTGATCTCGAACGCACATGCGGGCGATCCCTACAAGATCGACACGCTGTTCATGTACATGGCCAACATGTCCTGGAACTCATCCATGAACACCAAAGGTGTCATGGAAATGCTGACGGACAAGGATGAAAACGGCGATTACGTAATCCCGCATATCATCTATTCCGACGCTTATTCGTCGGAAATGGTGGCCTATGCCGACCTGATCCTGCCGGATACCACCTATCTGGAACGGCACGACTGTATCTCGCTGCTTGATCGCCCGATCTGCGAAGCGGATGCTGCAGCCGACGCAATCCGGTGGCCGGTGATTGAACCCGACCGGGACGTCAAAGGCTTCCAATCAGCGCTGGTCGAACTGGCCAACCGCTTGGGGCTGCCGGGCTTCACCAATGAAGACGGCAGCGCCAAATGGACAGATTACGCCGACTATATCGTCAATCACGAGCGCAAGCCCGGCATCGGCCCACTTGCCGGTTTCCGTGGTGAAAACGGCGACAAGGAAGGCCGGGGTGAGGTCAACCCCGATCAGTTGAACCGCTATATCGAAAACGGCGGCTTCTACGTGGCCCATATCCCCGAGGGCGCGGATTACTACAAACCATGGAACGCAGCCTATCAGGATTGGGCTGTCGGCATGGGCATCTATGACAGCCCGCAGCCATACCTGTTCCAGCTCTATTCCGAGCCGATGCGCAAGTTCCAGCTTGCCGCCGAAGGCCATGGCGAACGTCAGCCCCCGGAACACCTGCGGGAACGCATCAAAGAGACATTGGACCCGATGCCCATCTGGTACGAGACCGACCAGACCGGCAACGAGGGCTTCACCGTCAACGCGCTGACCCAGCGCCCCATGGCGATGTATCACAGTTGGGGAACCCAGAACGCATGGCTGCGCCAGTTGCACGGCCGCAACCCACTTTATGTTCCGACTAAGCTGATGCGCGAGAATGGCCTGAGCGACGGTGATTGGGCCAAGGTGACCTCGCCGCATGGCGAGATCACGGTGCCGGTCATGGAAATGGCGGCCCTGAACGAGAACACCGTCTGGACCTGGAACGCCATTGGCAAACGCAAAGGCGCATGGGCGCTGCAAGACGACGCGCCCGAGGCCACCAAGGGCTTCCTGCTGAACCACCTGATCCACGAACTGCTGCCGCCCAAGGGCGATGGTCTGCGGTGGGCCAACTCTGACCCCATCACCGGTCAGGCCGCATGGTTCGACCTGAAAGTGAAGATCGAAAAAGCTGACCCACCAACGGATGCGGAAAGCCAACCGGAATTCCCACCGATTGAATCTCCGGTCGGAACTGGACCGAAGGATTTGGCATGGAAGGTAGGCAAATGACCCGATCCCTGCGTCATCTGGCCAAAAATATCGCGGGGTCTGGGGCAGCGCCCCAGTCCGCCCTCACCAAAAAAGCGGAGGCAAGGTAGTCATGACCCAGCTCCCCACATCCACCGACCGCAAGATGGGTCTGGTCATCGACCTGGACACCTGCGTTGGCTGCCACGCCTGCGTCATCTCATGCAAAGGCTGGAACACGGAAAACTACGGCGCGCCGCTATCCGATCAGGACGCGTACGGCGCCAACCCGTCCGGCACGTTCCTGAACCGGGTGCACTCTTACGAGGTGCAGCCTGCGGAAGGTCATGCCCAGCTGATCCACTTCCCCAAATCCTGCCTGCACTGCGAGGACGCACCTTGCGTCACCGTTTGCCCCACAGGGGCCAGCTACAAGCGGGTCGAGGATGGCATCGTTTTAGTCAATGAAAGCGACTGCATCGGTTGCGGCCTGTGCGCTTGGTCCTGCCCCTACGGCGCACGTGAACTGGATCAAGCCGAAGGTGTGATGAAGAAATGCACCCTCTGCGTTGACCGGATCTATAACGAGAACCTGCCGGAAGTGGACCGAGTCCCATCCTGCGTACGCACCTGCCCCGCAGGCGCGCGCCACTTCGGTGATCTGGGCGATGCGGACAGCGATGTCAGCAAACTGGTCGCCGAACGCGGTGGCATGGACCTGATGCCGGAAATGGGCACCAAGCCCGTCAACAAATACCTGCCGCCCCGGCCCAAGGATAATGTCGAAGATCAGATCGACATCCTGGCCCCGCTGCTGGCCCCGGTCGCTGAAGAACCCAAAGGGTTCCTTGGCTGGCTCGACAAGACTTTGGAGAAGCTCTGATGCATCCAGCACCTTCCGTTATCATCTTCACGACACTGTCGGGCCTTGGCTTTGGACTGTTGCTCTTTCTGGGGCTTGGTCTGCCTGACGTCTCTGGCTGGGTCGCTTTTGTCTTTTTCGCGATCGCCTACGCCCTGTCCGTTGGCGGGTTGATGGCGTCCACCTTTCACCTTGGCCACCCCGAGCGGGCCTGGAAGGCGTTTACGCAATGGAAGACCAGCTGGCTCAGCCGCGAAGGCTGGTGCGCGGTCATCGCTCTGATCGTCATGGGGCTTTATGCGATTGGCGTGATCTTCCTAGGCCAGCGCTGGAGCCTTCTTGGCTGGATCGGTGCGCTGTTTTCGCTACTGACCGTATTCACCACGTCGATGATCTACACGCAGCTCAAAACCATTCCCCGCTGGAATATGAACCTGACTCCGGCCATGTTCCTCAGCTTCAGCCTGGCAGGCGGTGCCCTGCTGGCCGGACAGGCACGTGTTGCGCTGCCGCTATTGCTGATCGCTGCTTTGGTGCAGATCCTGTACTGGAAAAAGGGCGACAAAGCTCTGGAGGAGTCCGGCACAAATCTGGGCACCGCAACAGGATTGGGCGATCGCGGCACCGTGCGTGCATTCGAGCCTCCTCATACCGGCACCAACTATTTGCTGCGTGAATTCGTTCACGTCGTTGGCCGCAAACATGCCGAAAAGCTGCGCATCATCTCGTTTGTGTTGGCGTTTGTCCTACCGGTTGTCCTGCTGCTGTTGCCATTCGGCCATTTCTTCGCGCTGCTGGCAGTGCTCTCCCATCTGGCCGGTGTAGCGACGTCACGCTGGTTGTTCTTCGCACAGGCCGAGCATGTCGTCGGACTGTATTACGGAAAACGATAGGGGCTCTGCCCCCCGTCGCGACAAGCCGCGACTCCCCCGGGATATTTTGGTCCAGATGAAGCCTGGATCCGGAACAAAAAAAGGCGGCGCTCGAAGTTCGAGGCCGCCTTTTTTCACTTTTGAATTCGTTCTAGATGAGACCTGCGTGCTGAAGCGCCGCGTCTATCGCGGATTTGGTGCTGCTTTCCAGCCCGGATAGGGGCGAGCGGACTTCCTCGCTGCACAGACCCAATTTGCTGAGCGCGTATTTGGCACCCACGAGGCCGGGCTCGATAAAGATCGCTTCGTGCAGGGGCATCAGGCGGTCCTGATACTCTAACGCCTTGGTGTAATCGCCGTTCAGCGTCGCCTGCTGGAATTCGGCACACAGTTTGGGCGCGACGTTCGCGGTGACCGAGATACAGCCCACACCGCCATGCGCGTTGAACCCTAGCGCAGTCGCGTCCTCGCCAGACAACTGACAGAAGTCCGGGCCGCAGGAGGCACGCTGCTGGCTGACACGTGCCAGATCGCCGGTCGCGTCCTTTACACCGACGATGCGCGGCAGTTTCGCCAACTCACCCATGGTTTCAGGGGTCATGTCGATGATCGAACGGCCGGGAATGTTGTAGATGATGATCGGAATATCCGCGCAATCATGCAGCGCGCGAAAATGCATCAGCAGACCCTTTTGCGTGGGCTTGTTGTAATATGGCGTCACGACCAGAGCTGCATCGGCGCCTACTTTCTGCGCGAATCGCACAAACCGGATGGCCTCGACAGTGTTGTTTGACCCAGCACCTGCGATCACAGGAACACGACCAGCCGAGGCTTTGACAACCTCGTCGACAACCGTTTCATGCTCTTCGTGGCTCAGGGTGGGGCTTTCGCCGGTGGTGCCAACGGGAACCAACCCGGTGGAGCCTTCCTGAATCTGCCATTCCACCAAGTGTTTGAGCGTCTTCAGGTCCAACTCGCCGTTGCTAAACGGTGTGACGAGGGCTGGCATAGAGCCTTTGAACATGACACGCTCCTTAGGTGCAGTTTGTAATTTTTACGCCTCGGTTTGCCAGAAATCTGTCTTTCTTGAGTTGAACCCGACGGCGCAAGCTTTATCCTGAATGGCTGTATCCTTGGTTGGTTGGGAAATGCAAGGGATGACACGCTTTCTGGCGTTTTTGACGGTCGTAATTCTGATTTCGGGCACACAAGTGCGGGCCGACGCCGCCGGTGATCTGCGGGCCGGTATGAATGAAATGCGCAAGGGGGACTGGAATGAAGCCCTGCGTGTTTCTGGTGCGCGGGGTTCAGTGTCTCGGGACATCATCGTCTGGCACTGGCTTCGCGAAGGGTTTGGCAGTTCGGGTGACGTTCTGGTGTTCTTGGATCGTCGTCCAGACTGGCCTGGTCTGGCTTGGTTGCGGCGCAAAAGTGAGCCCGCCTTTACTGGCGCCGATCCAGACCGCGTTCTTAAATTCTATGCCGAACAGCCGCCGCAAACCGCAGAGGGTGCATTGAACTATGCAGTCGCATTGAAGGCAAAGGGGCGTCAGGGAGATGCTGAAGCCGATATCGTCGCGGCCTGGCGGACGATGCCAATGGGCTCGGGTCTGCAAAAAGACTATCTTGAGAATTTTGGCAAGCTGCTGAAACCCCATCACGCCGCCCGTCTGGACCGGATGCTATGGGACAACCACCTTGTCAGCGCAGGTCAGATGCTGCCGCTGGTCAGCGCTGATCAGCGTAAACTGGCTGAGGCGCGGATCGGCCTTCAGAAACGGCAACCCGGCGTCGACGGCAAGGTGGCGGCAGTTCCGAAATCGCTGGGTGATTCACCGGGCTTGGCTTTTGACAGGTTCGTCTGGCGTGACAAGAAAGAGTTGGACGACAGCGCGATTGACTTGATGCTGGCGCGTTCTTCCGGCCCTGATGCGTTGGGGGAACCTGACAAATGGGCCGAAGGCCGCCGTCGGTTGGCCCGACTTGAGATGCGAAATGGGGACCAGAACCGCGCTTATCAGATTGCTGCCAATCACCACATGACGCCAGAAATGGGCTATGGCTATGCGGATCTGGAGTGGCTTTCCGGGTTTCTGGCCTTGCGGAAGCTGAATGATCCTGCGACCGCGATCCGGCATTTCCAGAACTTCTCGGACGCGGTGAAATCGCCGATCTCGAAAGGACGCGCCGGGTATTGGTTGGGTCGTGCCTATGCGGCCCATGGTGACGCCGAAAAAGCCTATGACGCCTATGCAATGGGTGCAGATTATCAATCCTCTTTCTACGGCTTGCTGGCGGCGGAACAGATCGGGCGTCCTTTCGATAGTGAGTTGGCCACCCCCCGCCGGGCGCCACACTGGAAGCAAGCTGAGTTCTCCAATTCAAGCGTACTGGAAGCCGGGCTACTGCTGCTGAAGGCTGACGAAGACACCCTGTCTGAGCGGTTCCTGACTCATTTGGTGGAAGGGCTGGACCCGGTTCAGGCCAATCAGTTGGGCGATTTGGTGATTGAGTTGAAGCAGCCGCATCTGGCCGTAATGATTGCCAAACGCGCTGCAACAGTCGGCTTGGTTTTGCCAGCCGCCTATTACCCGGTGCATCCGGTGGCCGACATGGGTCTGCCCATGGCCAAGGAAATGACACTGGCCATTGCCCGTCGGGAAAGCGAGTTTGACCCCGTTGTGATCAGTGGAGCCGGCGCGCGCGGACTAATGCAGGTCATGCCGGCCACGGCAAAGCTTGTTGCCAAGGAATTGGGCATCCTAAGCGGCCACAAGACGATCAAGCTGACCTCGGATTGGCAATACAACGCCAAGCTGGGTGCCAATTACCTGTCCGGTCTGGCCGCTGATTTCAACGGAAACGTTGTGATGATGGCTGCAGGATACAACGCAGGTCCACGTCGGCCGATGTCGTGGATGGATCGCTATGGCGACCCGCGCGCAGGCGAAATCGATGTCGTCGACTGGATTGAGACGATCCCGTTCAGCGAGACCCGCAACTACGTGATGCGTGTGTCGGAAAGCCTGCCGGTCTATCGCGCCCGTCTTGGCCAACCTGCCTTGCCGATCCCGTTCTCACAGGAACTGGTCGGGTCAACGCTGGCGTCTTTCGCGCCATAGGGTGAACAGCCCGGCGGCGACAACCAGCGCTGCGCCTATGACCACTTCGGGGCGCAGCGTTTCACCAAAGACCGAGATTCCCAGGATCGCGCTCCAGACCAGGTGGAAATAGGCGAAGGGCTGCACCGCGCTGGCCTCGGCCATCTCATAGCATTTGATCAGCAACCAATGCCCCAGAACGCCGCTCACGCATAGCAGCGCCATCCAGGCCCAGTCCGTCTGGGCCATCGGCTCCCAGAACCACATTCCCACGAGCGTCATGGCGACGGCACCGCTGACGCCTGTCCAGAAAAAGCTGGTGGCGGAATTGTCCCGGCGGGATACGTAACGGGTCAGCAAACCATAGACTGCAAACATGAAAGCCGAGATCAGCGGTACAATGGCCCAAGGGTTAAAGACCCCTACACCGGGCTGCAGGATGATCAGAACACCGATGAACCCAACGCCGATTGCGGCCCAGCGTCGCCAGCCGACCTGTTCGCCCAATACCGGCCCGCTGAGAGCAGCGATCAACAACGGGTAGCAGATGAATACGGCCATCGCGTCAATCAGGCCCAGAACAGTGAAACTGAACACAGCGACGCAGATCTCGGCCGCCAACAGCAGGCCACGAAATATTTGCAGCTTAACTTGGCTTGTCTGGGTGGTGGCTTTCAATCCGCCGGGCGCACGTGCGGCCAAAGCGATGACAAAGGCGGCGAAGAACCAATAGCGGATCATTACGACCATGTAGGTGTTGTATGTTCCCGCTAGATGGCGCGAAATACCGTCCTGCAGCGCAAAGACGATGGTCGCCCCGATCATCAACGCAATCCCGGCGCGCGAATTGTTCTGCTGCGTCATGATTTGATTGCCCGGGTCATGTGGCGCTTGCGGCCATAACCGGGCGCGCGCGTAACGGTGAAACCGGCATCCTCAAGCCCCCGCCGCACGAACCCGGCGGCGGTATACGTCGCCGCCGTTCCGCCAGTGGCCGTGTGGTCGGCGACTTGCTGCATCAGGTCTGCACCCCATAATTCGGGATTTTTAGCCGGAGAGAACCCATCCAAAAACCACGCATCGGCGGCACCTACCCATGCTTGCAGGGTTTGACGCGCATCGCCTTCAACAACCTCCAGCCGCAGGGTGCCCAAATCACATGTGCCGCCCTCCCATTGCGCAAGGAACCGGTCAGACCAAGGCGCAAGTTCAGGAAAGGCTGCCAGCGCTCGGGACATGTCCACGGGTGCCATCGGATAGGCCTCAAAACTGGTAAAGGACAGGGGCGTCGTCTGGCCGGAATTCTCCCACTCTGACCAGACAGTCAGCATGTTCAAGCCGGTGCCAAAGCCCAATTCAGCAATGTGGAAACCAGATGCGAACCGCGCAGGCAGCTCATTACCCGCCAGAAACACATGCCGCGTCTCTTCCAGCCCGTTCTGCAACGAGTAGTACGGATCGTCGAAACGATCCGAGACGGGGATCTGATCCTCAGTCCATGTCAGTTCGGCGCGCTGGTCTGCCATCGGGGAATCCTGTAGCTAAGCGGCGCGACACTGAACAAGGTAAAGGGGAATGGCAATGGTCGATGTGACGGTGCGCGGTGCAGGGATTTTCGGCCTGTCTATCGCCTGGACCTGCGCGCGGCGTGGCGCAAAGGTACAGATCGTCGACCCTTTTGGTCCCGGAGCCGGATCCAGCGGTGGCCTGGTTGGCGCATTGGCACCGCATGTGCCTGAAAACTGGAATGCCAAGAAGGCGTTTCAGTTCGACAGCCTTATCATGGCCGAACCATTCTGGAAACGGGTCGAGGCCACAGGCGGCGTCTCACCGGGATATGCGCGGTTGGGGCGGCTGCAACCCATCGCCGACACCCGAACGCTGGATCTTGCCCATGCGCGCACCATCACAGCAGCGGAACTGTGGCAGGGTCGCGCTGAATGGCGGGTCGTCGAAACAGCCGCGGTCGGTACATGGTGTCCGCCCAGTCCTACCGGTTTTGTCATCCATGATACGCTGAGCGCTCGCATGCATCCGCGCCGGGCCTGTGCGGCCTTGGTTGCGGCATTGGCTGTGATTGGCGTCGAGGTCGTAGCCGACGCACCAGATCGCGGGCAGGTTGTCCATGCCACCGGCCTTGCCGGTCTGCAGGAACTGACCGAGGCTTTTGGCAAAACCGTTGGCAACGGCGTCAAGGGGCAAGCCGCATTGCTGCGGTTTGATGCAGGAGAGGTTCCGCAGCTGTTTGCGGACGCGATCCACTTCATACCGCATGCGGACGGGACATTGGCGATTGGATCGACCTCAGAGCGTGACTATGACGATCCGACCAGCACGGATGCGGCTCTGGATGACGTTTTGGACCGGGCGATGCGGGCCGTTCCCGTCCTGCATGGCGCAGAGGTCATCGAACGATGGGCGGGTGTACGGCCGCGCAGCAAAAGTCGCGCACCGATGCTGGGCGCGCACCCAGTACACAAAGGTCAATTCATTGCCAATGGTGGATTCAAGATCGGCTTTGGCATGGCCCCGAAAGTAGCTGAGGTCATGGCGGATCTGGTTCTTGAGAACCGGGACGCGATCCCGAGTGATTTCAGACCCGAAGCATCACTCTGATCGCGGGACAAACTCGGCGGACATACATTGCCGCCCATCTGGCCCGCGCACCCACATCGCTTGGCCATTCCGGCACAAGGTTGCCGTTTCAAAGTGCATCAGCGGCGATGACGCGCGAAATGAGAACTGAGCCAAGGAACCTGCCAGATCCTCGGCAAACAGCATCAATAATTGTGCCAGCAAAGGGCCATGAACGACCAGGCCGTCGTAGCCTTCGACATCCCGCGCGTAGTCCAGATCGTAATGGATACGGTGCCCATTGAAGGTCAGCGCCGAGTATCGAAACAGCAATGTGCTGTCGAAGGTGACGTCTCGCCTGTGGGTTTCATCGGTACGGGCCACGGGTGCCTTGGGCTTGATGTCAGTATCCGAAGGGTCAGGCCGATAGACCAGATCCTGCCATTCGCTCAGACACAATTGGCCGTCCTGAGAAATCTCGTGTCGCAGGGTAACAAACCCCAGCGGTCCCGTCCGTCCGTTTTTTGCCGCCTCACTTTCAAGAACAGACCGGCGCACGGCTTTTGAACCCGCGACCAGCGGCGCGTGAAACTGCAACCGTCCCCCGGCCCACATCCGACGTTGCAAGCCCATATCGGGGATCAGACCGCCCCCAACCTTTGGATGCCCGTCGCGCCCCAAACTGGCAGGCAGCTGAGGGGACCAGAAATACAGCTGGTGGAAGAACGGCGGCAGTTGATCGCCTGCATCGAAATTCTTATGGGAACCAAGCGCTACCAATAGCGCAGAGGCGCGGGCCGGATCCATCACATCGGTCTGTATTTCGTCAGTCATGGCGGCAGACTATGCAGACGGACCAGACCCGGCAAGCAGCCTCTCGATCTTAGAACCCAGCCTCAGCCCGCAGTTTCTGCATCAGTGTCCGCAGAGAGCTTTCATAACGGTCGCTCAGCAATTTGCCCTGCTCGTCAAACTCGTTCGAACTGCTGGCGAGATGAATCTCTGGCCCCTGCAGGATGCGCGGTTGGAAGGGAACCATATAGCCGCGCAGAACCATCTGCGCCCGCTCGCCACCCGCGCGTCCTGCGGCGGCGGACATCACGGCAACCGGTTTGTCGGCCCATGGGCGACCGTCGGTTCGACTGACCCAGTCCAAAGCGTTTTTCAGAACTCCCGACGGGCCTTTGTTGTATTCCGGGGTCGAAATGATCACTGCATCAGCCTGCGCGATCTGATCGGACAAGGTTTGCACTGCGGCAGGAATGCCCTCGCCATCCTCAAGATCACCATCGTAAAGCGGCAGGTTCAGATCGGCTTCGATATGTGTCCCCGGCTCGAACAGCCGGGCCGCTTCGCGCAGCAATTTGCGGTTGGTCGCGCTTTGGCGCAATGAGCCGGACAGGCTCAGAAGGATCGGGTCAGACATTGGGAAACTCCGGTTCAGGTGTTTCCCAATAGCTAGCGTAACTTTCGCGCGCACCAAAGACCGGATGACGCGCAGTCAATGTGCGAAAAATGGGCACCCGAAAGTGCCCATGTCGCTAAGTGTTTCCGTTGGGAATAATCTCGATATCAACCCGGCGATTCTGGGCCTTCCCCTCGGGTGTCAGATTTGAGGCAATCGGGCGGTTTTCGCCCTGACCGATGGTTGAGATGCGTGCACCGCTTACACCATTGGCCTGAAGAATATCCGCGACAGACCGCGCCCGGCGTTCGGACAGGCCCTGATTATACGCAGCATCGCCATCACTGTCGGTATTGCCGATGACCTGCACGTTCGAGTTGGGATAGTTTACCAGATTCTGCCCCACCCGGACCAGATCGGCCCGCAGTGCGGGGCGCACGGTCGCGCTGTCGGTGTCAAAGGTGATGTCATTCGGTACGGTCACAATCAGGCGGTCGCCCGCGTTGGTAACGATGATGCCTTGATTGGCCAGTTGCTGACGCAGTTCTGCGGCTTGCCTATCCAGTTGGTTGCCTATCAGGCCGCCTCCTGCTGCACCGATTGCTCCGCCGGCCACGGCACCCAAAAGTGGATCAGATCCATTGGCAATAGCGCCAACACCCGCACCAATCAGACCGCCAAGGATTGCACCCTGCTTGGTGTTCTGGTTCGGGTCTGACGGCAAGTTCAGCGTACCGGGGTCCGTACAGGCCCCCAAAAACAGGGCCGAACACAGCCCAGCGGCAAGAACACTCTTGGAAATCGTCATGAATTCACCTTCTGCTCTGGGGTCCGTTCACCGGACCCGCTTTGTTTGGCGCAGTATATCGCGTCACCTCAACATAGGCTCAAGCAACAATCGGGTGAAGTCGGCAAATTACCGCCGTTCGGCAGGATCCCATTGGTTTTGATCCTGCCAGATCGCCCGCAGGGGCTCTCCTTGTCCGCAGAAATGATCGTCTGTCACCTCGCAGGCCCAAATGCGATCCGTGCGAAAATGGCGAAACCCATTCCTCATCTCGCACCATGCGGCGAGCATCGTGCATTCGATGTGATAGATCAGGGCGACGGGCCTGACGACCCGCTCGGTCCGTTCGCCTTCGGCATTCACATAGGTGATGCGAATTTTGCGTTCAGAGCGGATGGCCTCGCGATAGTTTACGACGGGCACGCACCCTTTGGCCGGATCGTCCATCGGCGCACCCCATGGGGCGACCTGCAGCCAATCCGCAGGCGCGCGCAAAGCGTCGATCTTGCGGCAAACACGGTCCGCAGCTTGTTGCAGGGTGCTATCACCGGTGCGCGCCAGCATCGACAGACCAACCCACAGCGCCTCGACCTCTTCAGCGTCGAAATTCAACGGTGGCAAGTCGTACCCGCGCCGCATCAAGTATCCCACGCCGGCTTCACCCTCGATCGGGGTTCGCTGTGCCTGCAAAGCGGCGATATCGCGATAGACGGTACGCGCTGACACTTCGAGCTTTTCTGCCAGTGCCTCTGCCGTCACAGGCATTTCGGCCGAACGCAGGATCTGGATGATTTCAAAAAGGCGGGTCGAGCGGCGCATAAGGTTCTCCGAGCGGTCTGCTGACATCCTAGCACACGCCCCTGACAGGGTGGTGTCAGGAGTGATCTGCGATCTTTGGGAAACAAACCAAAGGAGGTCGACCATGCCATACCTCGACAATCACGTGATGATGACATTGAAACTGGACCGCTGGGCACAGGATCACACTTTGCGCGCGTTCGAGATCGAACGTGAAATCATGGCCGCCCGTCAGCCCTGCGCACCGCGCAAACGGACCAAGCGATTCTCGCTGGGCAACCTTAAGATGCTGTGGACAAGCACGGCCTGAGGTCAGAAATCAGCCGGGGCGCGGAATTTCATCGAAACTCCGCCCTCGGGGCTCTTCAGGCGCAATTCCTCAGAGTGCAGCATCAGACGCGGGAATTCGCGCGCAGGTCCGTCGGCGTAGAACGGATCGCCCAGAATAGGGTGGCCCAGCGCTTGCATATGAACGCGCAGCTGATGCGACCTGCCCGTTTTGGGGAACAACCGGACGCGCGTCGTCTCGCCCTCGTACTTTACAAATCGCCAGTCAGTGACAGCAGGCTTGCCAGTCTCATGACAGACCATCTGAAGCGGTCGGTTTGGCCAATCTACAATCAACGGTAAATCAACGGTTCCAGTCTTTTGCTCGATCCGACCCCAAACGCGCGCAACATAAGTTTTTCGGGTCTGGCGTTTCTCGAATTGCATGCTCAGATGCCGCTGTGCATGCGGCGACTGGGCAAACACCATGACACCCGACGTATCCCGATCCAACCGATGCACCAGCAAAGCTTGCGGAAATGCCGCCTGCACGCGGGTCAGCAGGCAATCGGCTAGATGCTCTCCCCTCCCAGGCACGGACAGCAGACCCGAGGGTTTGTTCACCACGATCAGCTGTGCATCCTCATGCAGCACATCCAACGGCGTATTCGGGGGATCATAGGTCTCGCTCATGCGCGCCTGCCTATCGCACGGCTTAGGTTCCCGCAACGTCGGGCTTGCCTGAACGAAACGGTTCAGCAACTCTCAGACACAAAGCGGAGGAGAACCCATGCACCCCACAATCGCGCGCATGCAAGACGTTGTCGCCAAGGGCGATGAAACCCTGATCCACGAATTGCTGGCCGAAGACGTCCGGTTTTCCCCGCCAACTTACTACAGCACCTGGACCGGACGTGAACCGGTGGCGGCTGTTCTGGGTCACGTGGGACAGGTATTTTCCGACTTCCGCTATCGCCGGATTATGGGTGAAGGCAAAGACTGGGCGCTGGAGTTTCAGTGCAAAGTCGGAGATTTGGATGCGGTTGGCGTCGACCTGATCACTTTGAATGACGACGGTCTGATCCAGAATTTCGAAGTTGTCATGCGGCCCTACAAAACCATTGGTGCCCTACGCGAGGCCATGATGGCCCGGGTTATGACGGACGCCCGCTTCCTCGAATACAAAAACGCGCTCAGCTAACCATGACTGCCCCGATTGCCGCAGACCAGATATTGCGTGTCCCGCTGTTGCCGGTTCTGGCAGCGCAGGCGATTTCCGTCCGTCGTAACGCTCAGTTGTTGCCCGAACCGTCCGGCCCGCGCCAAGGGCGCGAAGGGCGCGGCCCCCGGTTGCGGCTGCTCATCGCTGGCGACAGCTCGGCAGCGGGTGTGGGGGCTGGGCGACAGCAGCAGGCGCTGTCCGGATTTCTGGTGGCGAGGTTGGCCCGCCATTACAGCGTGGAGTGGCGACTGGAGGCGACGACGGGCCACACAACACAGGATACGCTGGAACGATTGAACCGGCTTGAAGGCAGCTATGACGCCGCTGTGACAGCCTTGGGTGTAAACGACGTCACGCGTGGAGTATCCCGGCAAAAGTTCACGGGTTTGCAGACCCAACTTCTGGATCATCTGACGAGCAAACTGGGTGTTCGACGTGTCGTGGTTACCGCCGTGCCGCAGATGAACCGTTTTCCGGCCCTGCCCCAGCCGCTGGCTTGGGCGCTGGGGCGACAGGCGGCCCGGCTGGATCAAGGTTTGCAAAAGGCCGCTGCGACATTCCCGCAAGCCCGGCACCTGTCTTTGGAATTCCCGGAAGACCCGGCACTGGCTGCTCCGGACGGGTATCACCCAAGCCCCAAAGCCTATCGCTTGTGGGCGGAGGCCGCGGCCGACCTATTGCATCAGCGCTGGCCCCGCATCTGACGGATCATCGGGATCGTATAGACCACCAAAGCCGCCCAGATCAGTGGGAAGGCGATCATCCGGCCCCGATCGATCTGTTCCCCGAACACGGTAATCGCAGTGATAAAGATCATCGTCGGCGCGATGTACTGCAGGATTCCCATTGTGGACAACCGCACCAATTTGGCCCCGTTGGCATAGACCAGCAGCGGAACAGCGGTGACAATGCCGGCACAGGCCAGCAGCATGGTGTCCCCAGCGGCAGCGCCAAAGTGGCCGGTTCCTTTTGCCCCCAACCAGGTGATGTAGACCAAGGCTGGGATCAGCAGGATCAGAACCTCTAGCAGAAAGCCCTGATTGGGGCCGATGGGCAGCGAGCGTTTGAAGAAAGCATAAAACCCCCAACTGACCGTCAGGGCCAGCGCGGCCCACGGCAGCCGACCCGCTTCGACGATCAATACCAACACACCCAAAGCAGCTAACCCCACTGCTGCCAATTGCGTACGATTCAAAGGCTCACGTAACAGGATTGCCCCTAGTGCAATGCTGAACAGCGGGTTGATGTAATAGCCCAACGCTGCGTCCAATGCGTTGCCGCTGGCAATCGCCCAGACGTAAATGGCCCAATTCACCGAGATCAAAGCCGCTGTCAGACAGGCCATGCCCAGCATTTTTGGGTTTTGTAAGGCAGCCTTCAAATCCCCGGTTCGCCCTAGCGCCACCAGCAACAGCCCGGCCACAGGCACCGACCATACAATCCGATGCGCCACGATCTCGACCGGCCCGATATGCGCCAGAGCTTTCATGTAAAGCGGCAGGAAACCCCATAGAACGTAGGCGGTCACCGCCAGAGCCAATCCTTTTGGCGTGTCCTCATTCTGGGGTGATGTTGCGACGTCCGCCATCATGGATCTCCGGGTGATACCGTTTGTCTATACGGCTGTTCCGGAGGGTTTGGAAACTGCGAAAACCGTGAACGGTCGCATCAAGAAAATTGATATGTACCAAGAAAACGGGGCGCTGCAGCGCCCCGTGTGTCGAACCTTGGCGCTAAACTTTAACGCGCTCGGATTTTGGATCGTACATCGGCTTGAGTGATGCTTCGGCTTTGACTTTGACGCCGCAAACATCGATCTCGTAGGTCGAGGCCAAAACGTCAGCGGCCTTTTCGCCTTCGCAGGGCACATAACCCAGACCGATCGCACCGCCCAGCGTGTGGCCATAGTTGCCTGAGGACAGATAGCCCACATACTCGCCGTCCCGGATGATCGGTTCGTTATGGAACAACAGCGGTTCCGGATCGGTCAGCTTGAACTGAACCAGGCGATTATGTGGTCCGCTTTCCTTGCGCGCGATCACCGCCTCACGCCCGATGAAATCGCTGCCCTTGTCGACCTTGACCGCAAAACCAAGACCGGCGTCGACCACATGGTCCTCACATGTGATGTCGTGGCCGAAGTGGCGGAAGCCTTTTTCTATCCGGGCGCTGTCCATCATATGCATGCCGCATAGTTTTAGCCCCATGTCCTGTCCGGCCTCGTGCAGGGTTTCGAACACATGTCCCGCCATGTCGGACGAGACATAGATTTCCCAACCAAGCTCAC
Organism: Ruegeria sp. CDSC054; assembly: GCF_059610645.1. Lineage (NCBI taxonomy): Bacteria > Pseudomonadati > Pseudomonadota > Alphaproteobacteria > Rhodobacterales > Roseobacteraceae > Ruegeria > Ruegeria sp. CDSC054. The sequence continues at coordinate 84,849 of NZ_JBXWOA010000008.1, forward strand.
CGACATAGGTCACACGGTGGGCTCGAGCCAGACCCATGCCGATCTCGATATCCTGCGCGGTGCCAAACGGGTTGGTCGCGTTGGTGAAATCGTTGGGCGAGACCTTTTCAAGCAGCGTACGCGCATTTGGGCCCATGATGGCTAGAACGCCCTCGCCCGCCGTTACATCGGTGATGACGACGTTGAAGTTACCCGCATGGCGCTGCATCCAGGTCTGGTCCGCCAAACGGGTCGCGGCCGGTGTTACCACCAGAAAGGCAGTTTCGGTCAGGCGGGTGACGGTCACGTCCGCCTCAATCCCGCCTGTGCGGTTGAGGAACTGAGTATAGACGATCTTACCATTCGGAACCGAGTAGTCGCCGCCGCCGATATAGTTCATGAACTTCTCGGCATCGGGGCCATCAACGCGGAGTTTGCCGAACGACGACATGTCGTACATGCCGACATTCTCGCGCACCGCACGGTGTTCAGCTGCCGAGTTCTCGAACCAGTTCTGGCGTTTCCAGCTGTACTGGTACTCGCGCTCCTGCCCCTCGTTCGCGAACCAGTTGGCACGTTCCCAACCCGCCAACTCGCCCATGACCGCGCCCTGTTCCAGCAGATGATGATGGAACGGCGTCCGACGTACGCCACGCGCGGTGGCCTTTTGGCGATAGGGGAAGTGGTCGGCGTAAAGCAGACCCAACGTCTCTTTCGAACGCTCAAACAAATACTGTTTATTGCCCTGGAACGGTTGCATCCGACCTATGTCAACGTCGCCCAGATCGAACGGTTTTTCACCGCTGTCCATCCATTCGGCCAGCGCCATACCAGCACCGCCAGCGGACTGGATGCCGATCGAGTTGAAGCCTGCCGCGACCCAGACATTGTCCATCTCAGGCGCAAGGCCCAGATGATAGGCGTCATCGGGAGTAAAAGACTCGGGCCCGTTAAAGAAGGTGTGGATGCCAGCCTCGGCCAACATAGGCATACGTTCGCACGCGGCTTCGAGGATTGGCTCGAAATGGTCGAAATCCTCGGGCAGTTGGTCGAACTCAAACGCGTCGGGGATGCCGTTCATCGCCCACGGCTTGGCATTCGGTTCAAATGCACCCAACAGAATTTTGCCTGCGTCCTCTTTGTAATACGCGCATTCATCGGGAACGCGCAGAACCGGCAACTGGGTCAAACCGTCGATATTTTCGGTAACGATGTAGAAGTGTTCGCAGGCGTGCAACGGCACGTTCACGCCAGCCATCTGGCCGACCTGATGCCCCCACATACCGGCGCAGTTCACCACCATGTCGCATTCGATATGACCCGAAGCGCCGCCGTCATCTGCGACCCAGTCAACGCCGGTTACCTTGCGGTCTTGTTTGACAATGTCGGTGACTTTCACACGTTCTTTGACGATACCGCCACGCTGACGGGCGCCCTTTGCCAGCGCTAAGGCAATGTTGGCCGGGTCACCCTGACCATCCAGCGGTAAGTAAACAGCACCCTTCACGCCTTCGAGGTTGATGTGGGGATACAGCTCCTGAACACGTTCATTCTCGATTTCTTCGACCTCGACGCCGAAAGCGCGCGCCATGGCCGCCTGACGGTAGATCTCTTCTTTGCGCTCTTCGGTTAGCGCAACAGTGATTGATCCACAGCGTTTAAAGCCTGTGGCCACACCGGTTTCTTCTTCGAGCGATCCATAGAGTTCCTGGCTGTATTTCGCCAGCTTTGTCATGTTCGCCGTTGCGCGCAGCTGGGCGATCAGACCCGCTGCATGCCAGGTCGTGCCGCTGGTCAGCTGCTTACGCTCCAGCAGGACAACGTCTTTCCAGCCTTTCTTGGTCAGATGATACGCCACCGAACATCCGATGACACCACCACCGATAATGACAACACGGGCCTTGTTTGGAAGATCAGCCATTCTCATGATTCCGCTTTATGAGTTTCCACCCAAAATGACACGGAAGAGCGACACAGAATGCACGAAAAACGTCAGCCCATTTGCAAAAATCAACGTTGTTTGACTTGCCGTTTTTCACGTCGCAGCACAAAGGGTGTCACGCCGAAAAAGCTTTTGTAGACCGACGAGAAACCGTTGGGAAACCCGCAGGCTAGTCCGATTTCGCGCACGCTCATCGTTGTGTTCAGCAGAAGGTTATTGGCCTTGGCCAGCCGCATTTCGCGGTAAAAGCCGTTTGGTGTGGTTCCGAAATAGTTCTTGAACTTCCGTTCCAGCGATCGGTTCGAAAGCTTTAGCGCTTCGACGATTTCGTTAATCGGCAGCGGGTCTTCGATATTGGCCTGCATCACCTTGATGCACTGGTCCAGCTTGGCGTCGCCGGTTGCCGTGGTTTTTGACCCGGAAAAGGGCTGAAGCGAGGAAAAGTCCCGGATATTTTCGTGCAGCATAATATCGGCCACGGTCATTCTGGTTGGCCCAGATATGTGGCGCCCGATCACGGCCAGCGCGACATCGGTTGTCGCCTCCATCCCGGCGCAGGTCACCACGGCGCCCTGTTCCGTTGCAATCGACAGTTTGGCCTCGAACTGGGCGCGACGCTCACGCAGGAAGGACGCGTTTTCCCAGTGGGTCGACATGTCCTCGGTCCCCTGCTCGTCGATATAGCGGCTTGCAGCTTCGGACAGCAAAAAGACCTGTGCACCGCGGAAAGTATAATCCGACACAACACGCCCCAGCGACAGATCAGGATGATCGGGGTCGGAATTTCCGATGACAAACAAATAGTCCGCGTTGGGCTGCGACGGAATGCGCTCGGTCTGGATCGTTGCCTCGCTGCTGCTAGCGACCGGGCCACCCCTCAGAGAGCGATAGGCGTAGGTGAATGGCGGGCTCGGGCAAACGCGGTTGGCCAGCCGCAGCACCTCAACCAATGACGCCAGTTCCAGCAGCACATAGCCCGGCGCGACAACGATGTCGAAATGTCGCTGCGCGTTAGAAGCCGGGATGTTCGACGGCGATGGCATCACGTTCCTCTCAGACAATCCGGTGTCCAGAGGACCGCAATCGATCGGCAAGGACCTCTATGTGATCCGGTCCGACTTCGCAGCATCCGCCAACAATCGTTGCCCCCTGCGCTACCCATTCCATGGCATGATCGGCGTAAGCCTCGGGCCCCAGATCGTGGCGTTGTTCCAAAGCGTCTACTGTTGGGGCGTCCTTCAGAAAATCCTGGGTAATTCCAGTAAACCCGTTGGCATAAGCCCCAAATGGCCGGCCCAGCGTGGCTATGACCTCAAGCGCAGCAGGAATGGCCTCGGGGCGCGAACAGTTGATCAGAACCGCGTCAGGGGAGAATTGCTCAACAAGGGGCGCAATATCTCCAAGCGGTTCTCCGGATCGCAGGCGCGATCCATCATCGTCCATGACCGACAGAGCCAGCCAGACCGGCTTACCCGCATCCTTTGTACCACGCAAAGCCCCTTCGGCCTCTTGCACCGAGGACACGGTTTCGATCAGGAAAAGATCAACGTGATCGGACATGAGGTTAACCAACTCGGCAAATTTTTTCGCAGCGTCTTCCACGTCGGGTTTCAGATCGGGACGATAAGACGCCAGCAAAGGGCCCAGCGCGCCAGCGATGCGACCGGAACTGTCCTTTCGCGCCCGGTTCGCCTGAGTAACCGCAGCATGGATCAGCTCGGGCAGTTGGCCTTCCATGCCCAGGCGCTCCAACCGAGAACGATGGACCGCGTAAGTATTGGTCGTGGCAACCGTTGCGCCACGGCGGAAATATTCGGCGTGGACCTCTTGCACCAATTCGGGATGGTCGATCATCACGCGCGTCGACCACAGCGGCGTGGGCTTGTCCCCGCTGCGTTTGACCAGTTCTTGCCCGATCGAACCATCCAGAAGCGTGATATCCGCCATTTGCCAACCTCCCTACGGAATTAGAACGAGTTTTCCCGGCAGCGCCTTGGATTGAAAGTCCTCCTGCGCCTTGGCGATGTCTCTTAGTGGATAGGTCTTGGAAACCAAAGGCTTGATGCGGCCCGTATTCATCATCTCGACAAGGCGGCCAAAGACTTCAAATGCCTGATGTGTGCAGCCATGAATCGTGATGTCGCGCAGGTAGATCTCACGCAGGTCAGCCGAAACGATTGGTCCTGCGATTGCTCCGGAAACGGCATAATGACCGCCGGGTTTCAGGGCCAGGATCAGGCCGGGCCAAACCGGGCCTCCGACAACGTCGATCGCGACGTCGAACATGTCCTTGGGCAGCGGCGCGTTGCGATCAAAGGTGTCCACGGCCCCCTGCGCTTTGACCACCTCGGCCTTGGCTGAACCCGTAACGCCCCAAACCGTCGCCCCACGCAGCGCCGCCAGTTGCACGGCAGCAAGACCCACGCCACCCGAGGCACCGGTAACCAGCACCTTATGCCCGGCAGTCACGCCAGCACGGGTCAATAGATTTTCGGCTGTGCCAAATGCACAGGGGATGGCGGCGATTTCGACATCTGACAGAGGTGAGGTCGTCACGTCGTACAGGTCGTCGGCCTGAACCAGACAGTATTGCGCAAATGCTCCGTCGATTTCAGAGCCTAATGCGATAAAGCCAGTCGGATTGCCGGGGCGTGGGCGCGGCAAGTTGATCGGGCAAGTCACCCGTTGCCCGGCTTGAAACCCGGTCTCTTGCCCTGCCAATTCGACTATCCCACATAGATCGCCACCCTGAATGCGCGGAAACGCCAACGCACCTCCCCAGCCTCCGGCATCAACATCCTGATCAACAGCGTCCGTTGCCCCGGTCACGTCCGAGGAATACCAGCCGACCCGTGTATTGATGTCGGTGTTGTTTACCCCTGCAGCCGCGACCCGAACCAGAACCTGCCTCGGTCCAGGCGTTGGAACCGGAATATCCTCGCGCCATTCCAGCGCTTCGGGGCCGCCGTGGCGCGTCAGGTAAACACCAGACATTTTTGTGGGCGTGGTCATCTTCAGACCCTGTCTTCCGGATGGGCTGGAACCGGTCCCATCGGCACAATGTCGTAACGCGCGTTCAGTTCGGCCATTTTCGCCTCATCTGCAAAGTCAGCCTCGGTCATTTTTGCCAGTTCAGCCAGAAACCCGTCGAACCCCGAGGGCTGAAAGATCATCAGCATTCTGGCGGGCGCGCCATCGGCGACGCGACACGCATGGGGTACTCCGGGTGGCACATGCATGGTTGTGCCGGGCGTACAGCGATGCCAGTCGCCATCAACGTAGAATTCCACCGCGCCTTCCAGAAAGTAAAAAGTCTCAGCGTGGGTATCATGGCGATGAAGGCCAAGCGCGAAGCTGGCCTTCAGATTGTCTTCCATAAGCGTGTATGCGCCATCCGTGTCCTGGCCGGAAACTTTCACAAAAGTGTGGTCGTTTTCCCAGTCATAGTTGGGACCCTCACCGGGTCCCAGTTTGGCGTATCGTTTGCTCATGGCGGTCTCCGTGAGAAGTTAAGCGCGTAACCGCTCGTTCTCAGGATCCCAGAGCGGCTGATCCTGCTCTACCACAGCGCGGCACTTTTGGCCGTAGATTTCGACCTCAAGCTCGGTGCCGGGGTTGGCAAGCTCGGCCTTGATCATGCCCAGCGCGATGGATTTGCCAACGCGGTATCCCCATGCGCCTGACGTGGTTTCGCCCACGATTTGATCGCCCTGCCAGATACACGACATATACGGCGCGTCGCAATCGCCCGCATCCACTGTCAGCGTGACAAACGACTTCTTCACGCCCTGCTGCTTTTCGTTCAGGATTGCAGCCTTGCCGGGGAAATCCTGCGGCTTGTCGAGTTTGACGAACCGCCCAAGACCGCCTTCCAGCAGAGAGTAGTCGGTCGATAGGTCCCCCTTCCATGCACGGTATCCCTTTTCGATACGCAGCGAGTTCAGGGCATACATGCCGAACGGTTTGGCACCGGCATCGATGATCGCATCATAGATCGCGGGCATATGCTCGTTCAGAGCGTGGACTTCCCATCCTAGCTCACCCGCGAAGGAGACGCGGATCAGATAGGCGGGCTGGCCTGCAACGGTCGCAGACTGATGAGTCAGCCACCCCGAGGTCAGATCCGCATCCGTCATAGTCGACAGTATATCGCGCGACTTCGGACCAGTGACGATCAGTGTATCCCGTGTCGTGGTCACGTCTTCAATCGAAACACTCGCAGGCATCGCGTTCATCAGGATGTCCCGATCATGCCACTGTGCAGTTGCGGCGGTGATCATGATGAACTCATCCTCACCAAGACGGATACAGGACATCTCGGTCAGAATGCGGCCACGGTCGTCAGAGATATAGATGAGGTTCATCCGGCCGACCTTTGGCAACCCACCGGTTGCGAGGCCGCGCAGCGCCTCAGCGGCGCCCTCTCCCTTGACCATGAAGCGCGAGAAGCCTGGCAGATCTAGTACGCCACAATGGTCTCGCACGGCCTCGCATTCTTCTTGGATTCGTTGCTCCCACGGGCCGGACCGACCCCAGGTATGGGTTGCATCAAGCGACGTGTCATCGCCCGGCTTCGCGAACCAGTTGGCCCGCTCCCATCCGTTATAGGCACCCATCACGCCGCCCAGCGCTTTGACCTTGTTATGCACCGGTGACAGTTTCTTGTCGCGCGCCGCGGGCCATTCATGATGAGGGAAATGCATGGCGTATTCGTTGCCGTAAACTTCCAGACCTTTCTGGTTGCAGTAGTCCTGATCTGTGTAATCGGTGTAGCGACGCGGGTCGACGGCCCACATATCCCATTCGGTCGCGCCATCGACGATCCATTCGGCCAGCACCTTGCCTGCACCACCGCCCTGAGCGATGCCGAAGGTGAATGTGTGTGCCTCGAACGCGTTTTTCACACCGGGCATTGGGCCGATCAGCGGCAGCCCGTCCGGCGCATAGGGGATCGGGCCGTTGATCACACGGCCAACGCCGGAGGTCGCCATCAACGGCACCCGCTCCATCGCGTCAGTGACGATATCCTCGATGCGGTCGAGATCGTCATTCCACAGCTGGAACGAGAAATCCTCGGGCATAGCATCGTCTTCAGTCATCCAGTGGCCCTTGCAGTTAGGCTCATACGGACCAAGGTTGAAGCCATTCTTTTCCTGCCGCAGGTAGTACGAGATATCCACGTCGCGCAGCAGTGGCAGTTTCTTACCACCGTTCGCTTTGGACCATTCTTCAATTTCTGGAACTTCGTCCGTCAGCAGGTACTGGTGGCTCATCACCATCGCGGGAACTGTGCGGCCGCCAAAGGGCTTGAACCACTCTCCCACGCGCTGCGCGTAATACCCAGCGGCGTTCACAACATAGTCGCAGGCTATATCGCCTTTGTCGGTGTGTACGGTCCAGGTGCCGTCGTCGTGCTGAGTTACGCCAGTTGCCGGGCAAAAGCGGATGATCTTCTGGCCCATGTCACGGGCACCCTTGGCCAGTGCCTGTGTCAGCTGCGCCGGATCAATATCACCATCGGTGGGATCGTACAGAACGCCTTCAAGATCGTGCGTCTCCAGGAAAGGATAGCGCTCTTTAGCTTCTTCCGGGGTCCACATCTCCATCGGGATGCCTTGATAGCGTCCCATCGCCATGGCGTGTTCGAACTCTTGCATCCGCTCCTTGCTGTGCGCAAGACGGATCGAGCCTGAAACGTGGTAGTTCATCGGATAGTCGACCTCTTCGCCCAAACGCGAATACAGCTCGGTTGAGTACCGCTGCATGTTCATGATCGCCCATGAATTCGAGAAGGTCGGAACGTTACCCGCCGCGTGCCAAGTCGAGCCAGCGGTAAGTTCGTTCTTTTCCAGCAGAACACAATCAGTCCAGCCCTTCTTGGCCAGATGGTACAGCGAGGAGGCCCCCACCACACCGCCACCGATAACAACCACGCGGGCTTTTGTCGGAAAATCGCTCATTGGTCTTGATCCTTGTTACTGTGCCCGTTGGGGCAGATCGTCTGTGATGTCGTAGTAATCGCCCTTGTCGGCGACAAAGATATGCTTCGAGAGCGTTAGACCCGTGGGCTCGCTGAGCGCACCCATGGAAATTGAAATCGTGTCCTCGTCATTGTGCTGCCAGAAGAGGAACGAACCGCATGACCGGCAGAACCCGCGACGGGCGGTGTCCGAGGCCCGGAACCAAGTCAGCGTATCGCTTGCGGTGAAGCTCAGGTTGTTCTGATGCGTCGAGGTCGAAGACCAGATATGGCCGGACTGTTTTCGGCACTGGCCACAGTGGCAGGCCGAAGGCGGCGACAACTCTCCGTCAATCGTGAACGCGACTGCGCCGCAGAGGCAAGAACCGGTGTGCATCTGATTACCCCCTAGCTGCGGGCGTGGAGCTGGCACCCAGCAACACGCCATAGATGATGAAACAGGCGGCCATGACACGACGCACCCAAGTGTTGAAAACCGCTCCCAGCGCAGCCTTGCCCATCAGCGCGCCCAACACGGTGAACCCGGTGTAGCTGAGCGTGGTGATGATCAGCGCCGTAGGCATGATGACGACCATCTGCTGCCAGATCGGAACATCAGGCTGCACAAACTGGGAAAAGGCAGCGAGGTACCCTGCCACGCTTTTAGGATTGATCGTAGCGACCGCCAGTGCGTGCAGATACACATGGCGCGCGGGTCGTTCACTTGCCGGGGCCGGGCGCGTGGCATTCATCCAGCCGCGAACCCCAACCCAGATCAGGAACCCTGCCCCTACCAGTTTGGCGATAAAAAACCCGGTTGGAGATGCTGCGATCAACGCGGTCACACCCAGCGCTGACAGGACAAGAAACGTGCTGGCCTGCGTTAGAATCGCCAGCACGCCCAGCATCGCTTTGGGAAACGGCAGGCTCATCCCGTTTGAAATGCAATTGACCGCGTTCGGCCCCGGCGTGGTGACGAACACCACCCAAAACAGCGCGAATATGGTCCAGGCTTCAAAGCTCATCAGTACACCGGCGGAGCGATAACCCAGATGGCCACTGCGGGCTCATCATAGGGGTTCGACCATTGATAGGGTTCATGTTTGATCCGAAAGCTGTCGCCGGGGCCGACCGAAAACTGGCGCCCACTGATCGTCAGTTCCAACCGCCCTGACACCATGTACCCAACCTCCTGCGTTGGTCGGTTGGCCGGGGTTTGCATTTTCGATCGGGGCTTGAATGTGGAATGCACCATTTCGAAATCATCGGTCAGATCGGGCGACAGCAGTTCTTCGATCAACCCTTCCTCACCGGACCCCATCGGGCGGCGCGTTCCGGCGCGCACCACATACCCCTGCTCATCTGCCGGAGCGGAGGAATGCGCGAACAGCATCGACATCGGCACGCCCAGACATTCGGCAATCTGGCGCAGGTCGGAAATTGAGGGGTCGGACTTGTCGCGCTCGACTTGGCTAAGCCAACCAACAGAACGACCCAGACGTGCAGCGATCTCGGTCAGCGTCAACCCACGCGCCTTACGCAAAGCCCGAAGATCGGCTCCGAGTGTGGCGCTGTGCGGGGCTTGGCTGTTCACTGAACGCTCCGAAGTTTGGTGAAATTTTCTCCTCGTTTTTCACGATGCGCTGATTCCGTGAAAAAACCAAGATATTTTTCACTTGGACGCACAACATTGTTTGGGTATCCGTCCACCATGTGGATTGCGGTGATTTATCTGTGGGTCGTCAACACCCTGACTTTGCTTGCCTTTGGCTGGGATAAGCTGCGGGCAAGACGGCGGAAAAGGCGTATCCCGGAACGAAACCTATTGTGGTTAGCGGCGCTGGGCGGCAGTCCAGGCGCATTGCTGGGGCGGTGGATTTTCAGACACAAAACCCGCAAGCGGCTGTTTTCATACTACATCTTTGGGATATTCGGCATTCAAGCTGTGCTGGCCTATCTTCTAACGGTCATTGAATTACCCAGCTTGGCGTAGCGTAGTAAAACCATCAGAGAATTGACACTAACCAACCGGCAAACTGTCCGCTACAGTCCATGTTATCTGAATATGAATATTCTTAGGCATTCGCAAAGGGTTGGATGACAAATGGACAACGGCATCGGTTTCTTCGACATAGTCTGGTCAATCTTCTGGCTGTTCCTGATGGTGGCCTGGTTCTGGGTGATGATTTCGGTTGTGGCCGATGTCTTCCGATCCAAGGACCTAAGTGGCGGTGGAAAGGCAGTCTGGATCGCCTTTGTCATCCTGATTCCATGGATGGGCGTTCTGGCTTACTTGATCATCCGCGGCGACAAGATGCACCAGCACAATGCCGAGGCCATGAGCCAGATCGAACAGGCGCAAAAGGACTATATCCGCTCGGTAGCCACAGTATCTGCTGCGGATGAGCTGGAACGGCTTGCCGCGCTCAAGGAAAAAGGCGTTCTGACGGATGAGGAGTTTGCGGCGCAGAAAGCCAAGCTTCTGGGCACCTGATGGGAAGCACACTCTAATCAAAATGGCCGGGGGCACGCCCTCGGCCATTGTTATTTGGCGAATACGCTGGACAGAATTCCGCTCAGTTGCCTTGCGTCTTGTTCATTGAACGCGTTGGGTTGATCGCTGTCGATATCGAAAACCGCAATGACGTCACCGGCGGCGTTGTGCACAGGCAGCACCACCTCGGATCTGGTCGAAGATGCGCAGGCGATATGGCCCGGAAACGCATCCACATCCGGCACCAACTGTACCTCACCCGTGCGGGCGGCGGCGCCACAGACACCGCGGTCGAACGGGATAACCAGACAACCGTGCCCACCCTGATAAGGTCCGATCTTCAAAAGCCCCGGCTCGGTGACACGATAAAACCCTGTCCAGTCAAAACGATCATCGGAATGATGCACCTCGCACGCGATGGTGGCCATCAGGGCCACGTCGTCGGTTTCACCCTCGGTCAGTGCGGCGATGGTCTTGGCAAGTGTATCGTAATCAGCTGTCATGTCGGAACTCGTGGCAGGGCTTTGCTCCGGAGTATTTGGAAAAAGGTGAAGCGTCAAACGCGTTCGATGGCTATCGCCGTGCCTTCGCCGCCGCCGATGCAGATGGCCGCCACCCCGCGTTTCAGGTTTCGCTTTTCCAACGCGTTCAGCAGGGTGACCATGATCCGTGCACCCGACGCACCAATCGGATGCCCAAGTGCGCAAGCCCCGCCGTTCACGTTGACGATGTCGCGGGACAGACCCATCTCGTGCATGAACGCCATCGGGACGACGGCAAAGGCTTCGTTGACCTCCCACAGGTCAACATCTTCTTTCGACCAACCGATATTGGTCAGCAATTTTTGCGCGGCTGGAACTGGTGCGGTCGTAAACAGCGCTGGAGCCTGCGCGTGGCTGGCGTGGCCGACAATACGGGCGCGGACGCTCAGGCCCTGCGCCTGTGCCGCGTCCTCCGATGCCAGTACCAACGCGGCAGCACCATCTGAAATCGAAGAAGAATTTGCAGCCGTGACGGTGCCATCCTTTCGAAAGGCCGGCTTGAGCGTTGGGATTTTCTCGGGCCGCGCAGAAAGCGGTTGCTCGTCCGCGGACTGGGTGACTTCGCCCTTGCGAGTGCGGACCGAGACGTGCGTGATTTCATCCGCAAATGCACAATTTTCTTGTGCGGCCAGCGCATTCGACAAAGAACGCAGCGCGTATTCATCCTGCGCCTCGCGCGTGAACTGATAGGCCTCGGCGCAGTCTTCAGCGAATGTACCCATCAGGCGACCTTTGTCATAGGCGTCCTCGAGCCCGTCCAGAAACATATGATCCATTGCCTGCGCATGACCCAACCGCGCGCCCTCGCGCATTTTGGGCAGAAGGTATGGCGCGTTCGTCATGCTCTCCATCCCGCCTGCGATCATTGTGTCCGCGTGCCCCAATGCAATCTGATCGTAAGCCATCATGGCTGCTTTCATACCCGAGCCGCACATTTTGTTGAGCGTCGTGGCCGGAACGTCGTCGCCCAGCCCAGCTGCGAAACCGGCCTGACGGGCCGGTGCCTGGCCCTGCCCGGCAGGCAGGACGCACCCCATCAGAACTTCGTCGACGGTCTCTGTCCCTGCACCCTGCAGCGCGGCCTTGATCGCAACGCCGCCTAGATCGGCTGCTGTCACTGTATCGAACATCCCCTGAAACCCACCCATCGGGGTACGTGCTGCGCCAGCGATAACGACTTGTTTCATTTGGATGCTCCTCCGCTTTTCTACTGAGATGGATACCGAATGGTAAGAATTGCCGTCTAGCGTATTTCTACGAGCGATTTTTAGTTTAGAGAGCCCGCGCGCATGGCCCTGACCAGTAAAACAACAGAAACAACGCAGATCATAACGGTGCATTCTGACCGTATCGATGCCGCAATGGCAATTCAGTTCAAGGAAGACATGCGCAATGAGGCCGACGGTGGCGCGCCGCGCGTCGTCCTGGACCTGACGGGGGTCGAATTCATCGATTCAAGCGGCCTGGGGGCCATCGTCGCGTCGATGAAGCAACTGGGCAGCGACCGCAGGTTGGATTTGGCAGGACTACACCCTTTTGTCGAAAAGGTGTTTCGGCTGACCCGTATGGATACGGTTTTCAATCTTTACCAGACCCTGGACGACGCCCTTGCACGGTCGGCGGAATGAATACACGGATTGAATAGGCGCGATGTCCATGGGGAATGGGAACTGCTTGGATCTGAGCTTTGCTGCCACGGAAACCGAAGCCAGCGCTGGCATCGCCCAGCTTAGCAAAGGGCTTGAGGTGCAGGGCCTGCCGTCACACAAGGCGAGCGATGTTAAAATCGCGCTGGCCGAGGCGATCAACAATGTGGTCGAGCATGCCTATGCGGGCGTCACTCCGGCCAAGGTCAGGGTGCATTGTCGGCTGCATCAAAGCTGGCTGGATATTCTGATCTCTGACACTGGGAATCCTCTGCCCGGATTTCGCGTGCCGGATGGTGTGCCTGCGCCCTTGGGATCGACGCTCGATGAGTTACCCGAAGGCGGGTTTGGCTGGTTCCTGATCCATGAACTGACCAGCGACATTCGCTATGAGCATCGCAATGGCTGCAACCGGTTGTCACTGCGGTTTGACTTCCCAAACCCCTCCGCCGGACCCAAAAAGGCCACATAAAGGCCCCGATCGCACCATTGGCGCGCCGCAAACAAAGGGCAAAAAGATATCTGTAGCTCAGATAGCTTCCCTCGGCGCCTAGTGTCACAGCCCCCACCCAGTGAACGGCGCCGAGGATCTCCCTTCCCGCTGATGTGACTAGACAATCCCTGACCGCGCTTTACGTTCGGCGTTTTCAAAAGGGGAAGGCAAAGCTATGCGGGATTTTCACACTCCAGGTCGGTCCGAAGTTCTGGCAACCGAGGGAATGTGCGCCACATCGCATCCTCTGGCCGCGCAAGTTGCCGTAAACATCCTGCAGCAAGGCGGCAATGCCATGGACGCTGCCATCGCAGGCGCTGTGCTGCTGGGCATTTGCGAGCCACAGATGACGGGCATCGGCGGCGATTGCTTTGTCCTGTTCAACCGCGCAGGCGAAGATCAGATACGCGCCCTGAACGGATCCGGGCGCGCGCCGGCGGCTGCCAATGCGGACAAGTTGCGGGCCGAGGGGCTGGATACAGTGCCGTTGAACACACCCGATGCGGTGACCATTCCCGGTGCGATTGATGCCTTTTGCCATCTGGCAGAAACCGAGGGCAGGCTTGGGCTGGATGAGATACTGGCACCTGCCATTCACTATGCCGAGGCCGGTGTCCCGGTCGCACCCCGGGTCGCCTATGATTGGAAAACGGGGGCTGACACGCTGCAGGGGGCAGCGCGCAGGCACTACCTGGCTGACGGCGAAGCGCCGAAAACAGGTCAGGTCTTTCGCGTGCCAGGGCAAGCCGAGGTTCTGCGCCAGATTGCACGCAATGGTCGTGACGCCTTTTATTCCGGTGAAATTGCACAGGATATGATTGACGCCCTAACAGCATTGGGTGGTGTTCACACGGCCGAGGATTTTCTGGCCACGCAATGCACAAAATCCCAGCCTGTCAGCGGAAACTACAACGGCATCGATCTTGTCGAACACCCGCCAAACGGACAGGGTGCGACTGCAATCCTGCTTTTGAACATCCTAAAGAACTTCGATTTGGCCGGTCTTGACCCATTTGGCCCAGAGCTCATCCATTTTGAGGCCGAGGCCTCGAAACTCGCCTATGACGCGCGCAATCGGTTCATTGCGGACCCCGATCACACAACCCACGCTGAACGATTCCTCGACCAGAGCGTGGCGGATAAGCTGGCCGCGTTGATTGACCCCAAGCGCGCCATGCCAGCGGCGGCCCCACTAACCGAATCCATTCATAAGGACACGGTCTATATCACGGTTGTTGACCGGGATCGGATGGCCGTTTCGCTGATCTATTCCATATTTCACAGCTTCGGGTCTGGCATCGCATCGGAAAAATACGGGATTTTGCTGCAAAACCGGGGCTCAGGCTTCAACCTGAGCGCCGGTCGCCCAAACGAGCTTGGCCCGGGCAAACGCCCGATGCACACTATCATTCCCGGTATGCTCAAACAGGATGGCCGTGTGCTCATGCCATTTGGCGTGATGGGCGGAGCTTTTCAACCAACAGGCCATGCACGCCTATTGTCCAACCTCACTGATCATGGGTTGGGTTTGCAGGCCTCTGTGGACGCCCCGCGCGCCTTTGCAGACGGCGGCGTTCTGAAACTTGAACGCGGAATTCCGCCCAGCACATCTCAACAATTGAGCGATTTTGGGCACAACGTTCAGGTTCCAGAAACGCCCCTTGGCGGAGCGCAAGCAATCCGAATCCGCACAGATGGTGTTCTGGAAGGCGCAAGTGACCCCAGAAAAGACGGTTGTGCATTAGGTTACTGACCACCAGGGCGCGCAATCTGGCGCACCAAATCACTTAGTTCAAATTAAAGTGCAGCGGGTACGCGCCATTCTCGAAAGGACCGAACATGTCAGGAATATCAGGATGCTCAACCGGTTCCCCGGATTGATCGGCAACCAGATTTTGTTCTGAAACATAAGCCACATAGAAGGATTGGTCGTTTTCTGCGAGCAGATGGTAAAACGGCTGATCCTTGATGGGGCGGCTGTCCTCGGGAATGGCCTGATACCACTCTTCTGTGTTGGAAAATTCCGGGTCCACGTCAAAAATCACCCCTCGGAAGGGATGCTTTTTATGGCGGACCACCTGTCCCAGGCGGTACTTGGCATTTGTCTTCAGCATTATCTCAGCCCCCAGAGATCTTACTACCTCTTTCCGGGCCGGAATGCCAATCATTGATCGGAAATTAAAGGAAACAGTCTGTGAACATCTTACTGACAGTGTTCGAAATTGTGGCACCGGTTTTCCTGCTGGCAAGCATCGGATTCACCTGGGTCATACTTGGTTTTGAGTATCGTTTGGAGTTTGTGACGCGCCTTGCCGTGACGCTTGCTGTGCCCAGCCTGATATTTGTAGCGCTGATGCAGACCGAGATTCCGGCAGGAGAGTTGACGCGTTTCACGCTGGCCGCAATAGCGGGTCATGTTGGGCTGGCCGTAGCATTTGGCGTTTTCGTTCGACTTTCTGGCCTTGACCGCCGTACCTACCTTTCGCCGCTAATTTTCGGAAATACTGGCAATCTGGGCCTGCCGCTATGCATTTTTGCGTTTGGCCAGGCTGGTTTGGGATTTGCGGTCATTTTCCTGGCCATCACCGCTTTGTTTTCCTTCACCTATGGCATCTACCTTGTCGCTGGGAAGGGTGCATTCGGTAAAGCCGCGCGTGAACCGATGGTCTGGGCAACCCTGCTTGGGGCCTTGTTTTTGTGGCAAGATTGGGAAACGCCTTTGTTCCTGACCAACACGCTAGAGTTGCTGGGCCAGATGGCAGTCCCGATGATGCTGATTACAGTAGGTGTCGCGATCGCAAGGCTGACAACGCGCAAATTGGGTCAGGCAATCTGGCTATCAGGCCTAAAACTGCTTGTCTGCTTTGGGCTGGGCTGGGCAATCGCGCGCGTCTTTGATCTGGATTCCATCGCCTTTGGCGTACTGGTCCTGCAGATGTGTACCCCGGTCGCGGTGACATCCTACCTTCTGGCCGAGCGATTTGACGCAGATTCAGACGCTGTTGCCGGGATGGTTATGGTGTCAACGGTGCTGTCCGTGGGCGCTTTGCCCTTAATTCTAGCGATTGTTCTATAACGATTGTGATTTCCTAAACTCTCAATCTGCGCTAGAATAAAGAAAAAAGGCACGAGGCACATGAGCAGAATTTTCTTTGTACTCCTTGGGGTGCTGCTTTTGGCATCCTGTGGTGGCGGGTCCAAACAGCCACCGAGCAGACTGAACGACGCGTGCAGCATTGCGCGCGAACGGCCTGATTTTATCAAGGCGTTCAAAAGCACCGAACGGAAATGGGGCGTCCCAATTCACGTTCAGATGGCGACGATCTATCAGGAAAGCCGCTACAAGCACGACGCACGCACACCGCATCAATACGTTCTGGGCGTGATCCCGATGGGCCGTCAAAGCAGCGCCTATGGCTTCAGTCAGGCGCTGGACGGCACCTGGGATGAATATCGTAAAGAGACCGGCAAGCGTCGCGCCAAGCGGGACCGCATCCGCGATGCGTCAGATTTCATCGGCTGGTACATGAACAAAACCCATCAGCGGAACGGTATTCACCCCACAGATACGCGCAACCAGTATCTGGCCTATCACGAGGGGCACACCGGCTTTGCCCGCGGCAGCCATAACAGCAAATCCTGGCTGTTGAACGTCGCCAATGACGTGGATGCACGCGCCAAGCTCTATCAGGCGCAGCTGGCGAACTGCCGCTACTGACAAGATTGCGGGTCAGCGATTGCCTGACCCGCTTCTTTTTGATCTTGAAAACAGATCGTTGCTGAGATTTCCGCCGGTACTCAGCTGCCCCAGCAGAACGGTCGTCTGACTGCCGGCATTGTCGTGAATGACCCATTTGCGCAGCTCGATCGGGTCCCCCGTAAACATCAGTTCAATCCGGCCGGATTCGGGATTTTTTGGGTCCCGAGCGGTAACAACCGTGGCCGTCCCATCAAAATCATGGGCAACCACCATGTTCGCCTGCCCCAGATTGACGTTGCGCGCCAACACCAGCGACAACGGGGTACGTTTTAGCGGATACTGCTCCGGCGGCTGGTTCGATTTTGGGTCAAAGATCTGCACCGTACCTGCACGCGCCAGAACCACAGCGCTGTTGGGCGGGTCATATTCGAACCGCATCTTACCGGGGCGTTCTATCCACAGCTTTCCGGTGCTCAGCGAGCCGTCATCGTTGACTTGTGTGAACGTGGTCTCAACGGTTTTGAGGCCATTGAGGTAGTTTGAGATTTGGGACAACGGCAGCTTATCAGCCGCCCAGGCCGCAGGCGCGGCGAGTGTCAAAGCAAGGGCAAAGGCAATCTGTTTCATAAGTTCCCAGATAAGCGCTCTGCCCTTGTTATTAAATATCCTATTGTTCAGGTACGAGGATTTCGCGTTTCCCGACATGATTTGCCGACGAAACAACGCCTTCATCCTCCATTTGCTCAACAAGTCGCGCAGCTTTGTTGTAGCCAATGGCAAGTTTCCGCTGAATGTACGAGGTCGAGCATTTGCGATCCTTAATCACGATCGCCACCGCCTGATCGTATAGCGCGTCTTCCCCGTTGGTGTTGCCACCGGTGTTGAGGCCCAATACGGCATCGATGTTGTCGGCTTTATCCTCGGATGGGCCGTCCAGTACGGTGTTCACATAGTCCGGTGGGCCGAACTGTTTCAGGTGGTTGACGATTTCCTCGACTTCCTCGTCCGAAACAAACGGGCCGTGGCAACGGGTGATCTTGGCGCCGCCTGCCATATACAGCATATCGCCCTGCCCCAGCAGTTGCTCGGCCCCCATTTCGCCCAGAATAGTTCGGCTATCGACTTTCGAGGTCACCTGGAACGAAATCCGGGTTGGGAAGTTCGCCTTGATCGTACCGGTAATCACATCGACCGAGGGGCGCTGCGTGGCCATGATCAGGTGAATACCCGAGGCCCTTGCCATCTGCGCCAGACGCTGGATGCAGGCTTCGATCTCTTTACCTGCGACCATCATCAGGTCGGCCATCTCGTCGACGATCACGACGATGTAGGGCATCGCCTCGGGCGCGAATTCTTCGGTCTCGAAAGTTGGCTCGCCGGTTTCGTCGTCAAACCCGGTCTGGACGGTGCGGCTGAACAATTCACCTTTGGCCAGCGCGTCTTTTACGCGACCATTGTAGCCCGCGATGTTGCGCACGCCCATCTTGGACATCTTGCGATAACGGTCCTCCATCTCGCCCACGACCCACTTCAGGGCGACAACCGCCTTTTTCGGGTCGGTTACAACGGGCGACAGCAGATGCGGAATGCCATCATAGACGGACAGTTCCAGCATCTTGGGGTCGATCATGATCAGGCGGCATTCGTCCGGTGTCAGCTTATACAGCAGCGACAGGATCATGGTGTTGATCGCGACCGACTTACCGGAACCGGTTGTCCCCGCAATCAGCAAGTGGGGCATCTTGGCCAGGTTTGCGACCATGGATTCGCCGCCGATATCCTTGCCCAGCGCCAGTGGCAGCGCGTGGTTACCATCACCGAAATCACGGCTGGCAAGGATTTCTCGCAGCACCACCATCTCACGGTTTTCATTCGGCAGTTCGATCCCGATCACCGAGCGCCCCGGCAGGGTCGAAACACGTGCCGACAGTGCCGACATCGAGCGCGCGATATCGTCAGCCAGACCGATAACCCGGCTCGCTTTCAGGCCCGGAGCAGGCTCTAGTTCGTACATGGTAACAACCGGGCCGGGGCGGACACTGGTGATCTCACCCTTGACGCCATAATCGTCCAGAACGTTTTCCAACATACGCGCGTTTTCTTCCAACGCCTCGTCGCTAAGGTGATGGCGCTGAATACTGGAAGGGTTGGACAGCAGGCTCAGCGGCGGCAGCTCAAAGTCCGAATGCCGGTCTTCAAAGGACAGCCCAGGCTGCGCTTCGGCCTGTGCACGACGCGACGGCGCAGGCGCGCGACGCACGGGCTGCGCCACCACGGGCTTGCGCGGTTCGGCCACTGGAATTTTCATCGCAGGGCGCGGGGCCGGTTCGGGCTCGGGCGTGTCTTCAAATACGGCCTCATCCTCATAGACGGGCTCGGGCGCAAAATCCTGATGCAGGGGTTCTTGCTGCCACTCGGGTTCAGGTTCTGCTGTCAGCATCGGCTCGGGTGGCAGTCCGTCCAAGGTCATCGGTGGTTCGGGCGGAAGCTCTTCCCCGCCTCTGGCGTTCAGAATCAACGGGTCCGGTCCGCGGCCACGCCCTTTGGTCAAAGGCAGGGTTGGGTCGACTTCAGGTGCCATCTCACCGGTAGCCACCTTACGGTTGCGCACGGCTGCGGAAATCTTGGACTTGATGCGATCTTCACCAGGCATTTCATCAAATCCGGCAACCGGGTCCCGGTCGAGCAGTTCCGGTTCCGGCATCGGATCCGGACGGCGGATCAGGCTGGGCATCCGTGCCAGAAGGCCAGGTTTGACGGGCTCGGGCTCTTCGAAATCCGGCTCTTCGAACATCGGATCTGCATAGGCCATATCATCGTCAAACACGGATTCAGCAGCCTCAGCGCGGGCGGCTTTACGCTCGTCCCACTGCGCCCGGCGATCGCGTGCGGCCTGCGCGGTGACTGATGCACTGCGACCCAGAAGGTTCATCAGCATGTCATAGGACATAACAAGACCCAGCAGGAAGGCGCGCAGACCCTTGCGCACGTCGGCCTTTGTGAACCCAAGAACGAATGTCCCTAATGCCAACATGCCAGTTGCCATCGCCAGCGACATCAGTTTGACCATGAAATGTGACGAAATCGGCAGCAGTGTCAGCAACGCACCCATTACGGTATCACCGAACAAGCCCCCCAGACCAAAGCTGTGGGTCGTGCGCCAGACCTCGCCCGGTACCAAAGTCGCGGCGTAGACAGAAACGATGGCAATCCAGATCGGCGCAAAGATAAGGCGGGCCACTGCGCGTTCCTCACCGAAGTGCCCCGCAAAGCGTACGCCCCAGCCAATCAACACCAGCGCGATGCTCCAACTGCCCCATCCGACGATCATGAACAGTGGCGCGGCGATCGACGCACCGATCCGCCCCATCCAGTTCTGCACTGGCGCGTCTGTCGACACCATCCAGTTCGGATCATCCGGCGTGTAGGACCAGATCATCGCGGCTGAAGCCAGCCCAAGCAGGATCAGGGCGATCCCGATCAGTTCCTTGCTGCGCCGTTCGATGGCGGCCTGTGTCGTGCTGTCCAGCAATGGATCGCGGTTGCGCGCGTTATATGATGCCATTTTGCCCTCGTACCTCACGAATAGATGCAGTCACGGAGCGTAATCAGCCCCTGCCGCAACTCTGTTTTTGGGGCCACCATTGCGACCCGGATAAATTGTTCGCCCGGGTTTTGCCTCGGATCACCTTGAGAAAGATATGCGCCCGGCAAGACCCGAACTCCGGTCTCCTGCCACAGCCTTAATGCCGTTTCTTCGCCATTTTCGACCGGCAGCCACAGGAAAAACCCGGCTTCAGGCGGCATATAGCCCTGCACGCCCGCGAAAACCTCATCCGCAATGGTGTACTTTTCCTGATACAGCGCGCGGTTCTCGACAACATGCGCCTCATCTGCCCAAACTCTTGCGGCGGCAGCCTGCAAAGGTAGCGGTAAAGGCGCACCTGCGTAGTTGCGTAACTGCTTGACCCTCTTGATGGTCTCGGGACCACCCGCGATCAGGCCCGAGCGCAGACCAGCCAGATTGGACCGCTTCGACAGTGAATTGAACAAGGTGATCCGCTCCGGATTGGCCCCTAGTTCCTGCGCAACGGTCAGTACACCGGTTGGTGCCGTGTCACGGTAGATCTCGGAATAGCACTCATCCGCGAAGATGCGGAAATCATAGGTCTCGGCCAGTTGGATCAGTTCGACCCAATAATCGCGCGAGGCGACCGCGCCCTGCGGATTGGCCGGAGAACAGATATAGGCCGCAACAGTGCGGTTCAGCACATCCGTAGGCAGGCTGGCATAGTCCGGCAAGTGACCGGTGGCGGCTGTTGCAGGCACAAAAACCGGCTCGGCCCGCACCGAAAGAGAGGCTACCATGTAAACCTGATAGAACGGGTTCGGGCACAGAATGGCGGGCTTTTCGCCATTTTTCTGCTCGGGGCACAGTGCCATCGCCGCGTTGTACAGGCCTTCGCGTGTGCCGTTCAACGCCATCACATTGGTGTCGGGGTCCATCGAAACGCCATAGCGGCGATCAATCCAGCCTGTAATCGCTGAGCGCAATTCGGGCGAACCTTCATTGGGTGGGTATCCCTGAAACCCGGCCGCGTTTTCTGTGATCACATCGGTGACCCACGCCGGAAAATCATGCATCGGCGCACCAATGGTCATGTGAATCACTTCGCCACCCGGCTGGTGATGATCCAACAGGGTGCGCAGACGCGGGAATGCATATTCCGGTAGGTCCGAAAACCGTTCGGGGAAATTCATAACTACTGCCTCAATACCGGGATCATTTCGCCCCGTTTTAAAGACAGATTACAGGTCGCACGCGGTTTCGTCCAGACAAAGAGGTGGCGATTCAGGGGATTGTGGCATTCAGGCCAACGCCACCTCGGCGGCTGATCCCAGCCGTAACAGGGCCTCTTCCGAGCCGGGATATCCCATCATCATCACGCCACACCCGGGTATTCCGGTCGGCAGTGTCAGTGCAGCCAGCCCCATCAGATTGCCGATACGGGTGTTGCGAAGAGCCAGCAGGTTTTCCGTGACATAGTAGTCATGATCATTCATCAACCGATCCAGATTCGGCGGCAGAATGGGGGCCGTGGGCGCAAGCACCGCATCAAACCCCGATGTTGCCGCATCCCATGCAGCCCTACAGGCTTTTAGCCTGGACCAGGCAGCGATGTAATCGGCACCCGTCGCGTTTTGACCCGACCGAAACCGTTCCAGAATCTCGGGATACATGGCATCGGGATTGGCTTCGATCACATCGCGCCACAGCCCATAGGCTTCGGTTGTGTAGAGAACGCCAGATAGCGCCATGGCGTCGTGCAGCTCGGGGACGTCCAGCGGAACGATCTCGACACCGGCCTCGGTGAGTTTTTCCAACCCATCCTCAAAGGCCTTGCGCGGTTCATCCCTCAGGTCGTCCTGCGCCACGGTCTGAAGATTGGCAAAGCGGCGGCCTTTCAGGCTGACACCGCGAAGATCCGGCGGAGAGCGCCCCTCCAGCAAGGCCAGCATATGAGCTGCGTCCTCGACTGAGCGGGTCAGTGGACCAACAGTGTCGAACCGCAGACACAAGGGCACTGTACCCTCAAGGCTGACACGCCCGGCGGTGGTTTTCAGCCCGACCAGATTGTTCCAGGCCGCTGGGATGCGCACTGACCCGCCCGTATCCGAACCGATCCCACAGGCGGCAAGGCCCCAGGCCACCGATGCGGCCGCGCCCGAAGAAGAGCCCCCGGATACGGCGTCTTCATCGTCAATGCATGGGGGCGTGCCAGTGATCGGGTTCAGGCCAAGGCCTGAGAAGGCCAGCTCGCTCATATGCGTCTTGCCCAGACAGACCGTGCCCATGGCGGTGGCGTTACGCACAACGACCGCGTCCATTTCGGGAACCCGGCCTTTCAGCAAGGCCGAGCCTGCCTCAGTCGCTGTGCCGGCGGTATCGAACAGATCTTTCCAGCTGATCGGCACACCATCCAGCAGGGACCGCCGCAGGCCCAGATTGGCGCGCTCCTGCGCAGCCTGCGCCTCGGCCCTAGCACGATCATGCGTAACGCGGGCATAGATCCTGTCGCGGTGCGGATGCGCGTCGATGGCGGCCAGATAAGTCTCGGTCAATTCAACCGGATCGATCTGTCCCATGCCGATACCCCGACCCAGATCACACGCCGTCATGGTCAGCCAGTCCTGCATCCCTGCCCCCTCTGGAAAAAGCACTTTGAGGGACGGTAGCGACAGGACCGCACATGGACAATCCCGAAAGGGCGCGCATATTGCAGGCCATGGAACACAACTCGGATATCCTGATCGTAGGCGGCGGCCTGAACGGCCCGGCCCTGGCCCTGGCACTGGCCCAGACAGGGCATTCTGTCACCGTCGTCGACGCATTGGCCGAAAAAGCCCGAAAAAACGCGGCTTTTGACGGGCGCGCCTATGCGTTGGCGCTGGCCTCGCAGCGGTTGTTGGATGCGATCGGTGTCTGGGACAGGGTAGCGGAACATGCCCAGCCCATGCTTGATATCAAGGTCACCGATGGGCATTCCGGTGCCGGCCCATCGCCGTTTTTCCTGCATTTCGACCATGCCGAGATCGAAGAAGGCCCAATGGGCTTCATGGTCGAAGACCGCCACCTGCGCCGGGCCTTTCTGGATGCCATGGTCGAGCAGGACAGCATCACGCAGATCAGCGGCAAAACCGTTGTCGCGCAGGCCTCTGATGATACCGGCGTAACGCTGACGCTGGATGATGGCACGACCATGACCGGCGGAATGTTGGTTGGCTGTGACGGGCGCCGCAGTGGCACCGCCGTGCGTGCCGGGATCAAGCGCACCGGCTGGGATTACGGCCAAACCGCGTTGGTTTGTGCCATTGAGCATGACCTGCCCCACAATGGCGTGGCGCATCAGTTCTTCATGCCCGCCGGCCCCTTGGCGATTCTGCCGCTGACCGGCAATCGCAGCTCAATCGTCTGGAGCGAGCGCACCGCAATGGCGCAGCACATCAACGCCATGCCCGAAACGGATTACCTGCAGGTATTGCGCCCGCGATTTGGTGATTTTCTGGGGGACATCCGTCTGCAGGGTGACCGGTTCACCTATCCATTGAACCTGACCATCGCCAATTCCTTCATCGGTGACCGTATGGCGCTGGTAGGCGACGCCGCCCACGGCATGCACCCAATCGCAGGTCAGGGTTTGAATGCAGGTCTTCGCGACGTAGGCGCTTTGGCGGAAGTTCTGACACTGGCTGGACGGCGCGGCGAGGATATCGCATCAGTTCTGGTGCTGGAGCGCTATCAGGAATGGAGACGGTTCGACACGGCGGCGCTGGCCATGGCGACGGATGTGTTCAACAAGCTGTTTTCCAACGACAACCCCATTCTGCGCTTCGGGCGCGACATCGGGATGGAGATCGTCGGCTCGGTCCCCGGGCTACGTCGCGGCTTTGTACGTGAGGCCGCCGGGCTGACCGGAGATCTGCCGAAACTTCTGCAAGGGCGCGCGATTTAATCCAGCTCGCGCGCTTCATCCACCAGCATGACCGGGATTCCGTTGCGGATTGGAAAGGCCAGATTGGCAGCTTTGGACACCAATTCCTGCTTTTCGGCGTCGTAATGCAAAGTGGTGTGCGTCTGCGGACAGATCAGCGCCTCAAGCATGTGACGATCAAATGGGTGTTCGGCTTCGGTCATTGCAGTTTTTCCTCGCTCGATCCGCCCCGCATGGCGAATTCAATCAATGTCACCAATGTCTCGCGGCGCGTGCGAAGGCAAGGTGCCTCAAGCAGCGCCTGTTTCTCTTCGGGATCGAAATCCAGCAGCATCGACAGAGAATTCACTAGCAGCTCGTCATCGGCATCCTTCAACGTGTCCCAGTCGGTCGAAAGCTGGCGCGAGGAAAAAAACCGTTCGAGCAAATCCAAAAACCGCGACCGATCGAACGCATTGTCCGCTTCGGCCTTGCCGAGATCGCGGTCAAACCCGTCCCATGAAACTGCACAGCGGCGATAAGGCGTAAACGCATCCAACTCGGACTTGATCCGAAAACGTGAGACGCCGGACAGTGTAATCAGGTACCGACCGTCTTCGGTTTCAGAAAACTGCGTCACACGCCCGGCACAGCCGATTTGATGCAGTTTGCTTTCGTTGGACTGACACGGATTCGGCTGGATCATTCCAATTAGCCGTTCAGGCGTTTTCAGCGCGTCGTCCAGCATTTGCAGGTAACGCGGCTCAAAAATATGTAGCGGCAAGCGAGACCGGGGCAGCAAAAGCGCCCCGGGCAATGGGAAAACGGATACCGTCTCCGGCAGGTCAGCGGGATGCATCATGTACCCGAGTGTAGCCCTGATCAGGAATTAGGCAAATATCATCGAGCTGAGCTTGCGCCGCCCGTTCAGAGCAATCGGATCATTGGCCTTCAGCGCGTCGAAAATGGTAAACAGTTGTGCCTTTGCCGCGCCATCATTCCACTCGCGGTCGCGGCGGAACAGTTCCAGCAATTGCGCGACCGCTTCTTCTACCTCGCCATTGGCGTGCAGCGCCTGCGCAAGATCGAACCGCGCCTGATGATTGTCGGCATCCGCCTCGACCGCCGCCTTCAGCTCACCCACCGGGCCTGCATCGGCCGCTTGTTTCGCCAGCTCAAGTTGGGCATGGGCTGCTTCAACCTCGGCCGAGGTTGAAATCTCTGCGGGTGCGCCGTTCAGAATGGCCTCGGCCTGCTCCAAATCGCCCGCGGCAATATGGGCACGCACCAGACCGCCATAAGCGGCGGCGTGGTTTGGATCTTCCCCCAGAATGGCGGAAAAGGTCTGCGCGGCATCCACAGCTGCGCCATCGGCCAGCATTTCTTCGGCAGCCAGAACAGCGTCATCCAACTGACCCCCTGGGCTTTCACCACCGGCGGCCTCAATCACTCGGTCCACAAACGCCTTGATCTCGGACCCTGGAACGGCACCCTGAAACCCGTCGACCGGTTGACCTTTGTAGAACGCGTATACGGTCGGGATCGACTGAACGCGCATTTGCGAGGCGATCATCTGTGCCTCATCCACATTGATCTTAACCATCTTCACCGCCCCTTTGGCGGCGGTCACGGCTTCCTCCAACAGCGGCCCAAGCGTTTTGCAGGGACCACACCATGGGGCCCAGAAATCCACGATCACAGGGATTTCCTGCGAGGCCTCGACAACATCGGCCATAAAGGTGGCCTCGGATCCATCCTTGATCAGATCGGCGGTATCGGGTCCGGCTGCGGCGTTCAGAAGGTCCATGGCATTCACTCTTTCGTTCGAATTTGGCCCCTATATGCAACTGCAAAGGGCAGAAACCAAGGGGAGAGTTGCAGGGTCAAAGGTCGAATGTCGCAAAGACCGGTGCGTGGTCGCTGGGTTTTTCCCACCCGCGCGCATCGCGCAGAACGCGGCTGGAGTGCCCCGCGTTCGAGATATCCTGCGTGGCCCAGACATGGTCCAGACGTCGCCCCTTGTCGGCTGCGTCCCAATCACGGGCGCGGTAGGACCACCAACTGTACAACTGCCCTTCGGGGATGTCCTGACGGGTGATGTCAATCCAGCCGCCTGCATCTTGTGTTTCGGCCAGCGCCTCAACCTCGATCGGCGTGTGTGAGACGACCTTGAGAAGTTGCTTATGCGACCAGACATCATCCTCGCGCGGGGCGATGTTCAGATCGCCAACCAGAATGGACTTTTCGGGCTTTTCGGCATGGAACCAGTCGCGCATATCTGTGAGGTAGTCGAGCTTCTGCCCAAACTTCTCGTTCTTTTCTCGGTCTGGGATGTCGCCACCGGCCGGGACATAGAAGTTGTGAATGGTGACACCATTTTCCAACCGCCCAGCGATGTGGCGCGCGTGGCCGAGACCTGCAAAATCCTTGTCACCGACTTCTTCCATCGGCAGGCGCGACAGGATGGCGACGCCGTTATACCCCTTCTGGCCCCTTGCAACCATGTGGGTGTACCCCAGTTCGGCAAATCCGTCGGTTGGGATCTTCTCAACCGGCGACTTGCACTCCTGCAAACACAATACATCGGGAGCTTCTTCCTGCAGTAATTTCAGCACGATAGGCTCGCGCAGGCGGACCGAGTTGATGTTCCAGGTAGCAAGAGTAAAGGGCATGGGGGATTCCTCTGTCGCGGTTGGGCGGAGGTTAGCGTGGTGTGGGATGGGGTGCCATGAGAAATGTGTGCCCGGGGTGAGCTTCTGCAAAAACGTAATTTGGGCTTGATGCCGACCTTGCTTTTGAGATCAGTTGAGACTTGAACCACTGCGCGGGCGTCTTATTGACGAGAATAATATTATGAAAAACAGAACTTATCTAATTCAGTTTGCGACCTCAGCCTTGCTGTCATTTGTCGCTGCAAATGCAGTCTTTGCCAAAGAAGTTCGTTTCTGGGACATGCCTACCGGCTGCAGTTGGACTGTGGAATATTCGAATGGCGACACTTGGGTCAACACCTTCGACGGGCAGCGATCTGGCAAATACATCGTCACCACAAAGGATAAATCTGGAAACAAAAACAGAGTAAAGACAACCGAGTACGACAAAGAAGGCTTGATGACCCAGCGCACTTGGGCGAACGGAAAGTGGGAGATGTTCGAACCACACAATTGTTTTGGTGTTCCGGGAAAGTGTTCTTACACCTATCGAAACGCCGATGGTATCGTTTCACAAACAACGTCAAAGACCACTGTAGTAGGGCCTACACGTTATCGCGTTAAAGCCAGATCAGGTGAGGCAGGTACATACTCGGTTGATACTGTAACGACCACTCACTTTGGTCTTGCCTTGAGTTCAAAAAACAAGAACTTTTGGTCCAAAATCACCGAGTTCCGAAACTGTGGCATTGTTACTTCATAGGCCGCAGCCTAAATCCTCCCAACAAAAAAAGCCGGGCCATAAGGCCCGGCAGTCCAACAGGGAGGTGCATGTCATAACCCGGACATGCGCGGGTTGGGAGTACTCTAATTACACATCCAGAGTATCACTTTGATCCACGTCAATCCACCCGGAGTTACGAGACCAAGCGATATCCACCCGATTCTGTGACCAAAAGGCGCGCGTTCGATGGATCGGGTTCGATCTTTTGGCGCAGGCGATAGATGTGGGTTTCCAGCGTATGTGTGGTGACACCGGCATTATAGCCCCAGACCTCGTGCAGCAGGACGTCGCGGGCGACGACGCCATCTGCCGAGCGGTACAGGAACTTGAGAATGTTGGTTTCTTTCTCGGTCAGGCGGATCTTGCGATCCTCTTCGGTGATCAACATCTTCATCGCCGGCTTAAAGGTATACGGCCCCAACACAAAGACCGCGTCTTCGGATTGTTCATGCTGGCGCAACTGCGCGCGGATGCGGGCCAGCAAGACCGGAAATTTGAACGGCTTAGAGACGTAATCATTGGCACCGGCATCCAAACCCAGAATGGTATCTGCGTCGCTGTCATGGCCGGTCAGCATCAGGATCGGGCTTTTGACGCCTTGTTTGCGCATCAGACGGCACAGCTCACGACCGTCCGTATCCGGCAGACCGACGTCCAGAATGACCAGATCATAAATCGCCTCGCGCGCCCGCTCCATGGCGGATTGCCCATCCGCCGCTTCGAACACGTCGAAATCCTCGGTCATCACGAGTTGCTCGCTGAGCGCCTCGCGCAGATCTTCATCGTCATCCACCAGCAGGATTTTCTTGAGTTGAGCCATGTCCGGTCCTCCTAAGCCTTTTCCACCATTTGCGTGCGGAAGATGCAATCAACAAGATTTACTGCAATGGTCTCACGCCCTCGTGTCTGACGCAGAGGAATTGTTTCACTTTTTCTTCTGTTCGGGTTAGACGAAGACCAACACGTTACAGGGTAACATAGATGAGTCTTATCCCCGATATCTCGGAATTGCTGGCACGGGCCCGCGCGGATCTGCGTATGGGCGTTCCCGTCGTATTGACTGATGACAGCGGGTTCAGCGTCATAGCGATAGCGTCTGAGACATTAAGCGCACAACGGCTGGCCGACCTTCGGAACTTCGAAGGTCAGCCTGTGGTCGCGATCACCGTAAGACGCGCAGAAACGCTGAAGGCACGCGCCTATGATGGCGACCTCGCACGGGTGATCATCCCATCAGACACCGACATCGCATGGGTTCAGGCGGTCGCCGACCCCTCGGATGATCTGAATACCCCGATGAAAGGCCCCCTGATGTCCGAGCGTCAGGGTAGTGCCAACCTGCACCGTATTGCCATCGCTTTGACGAAGTCCGCACGCCTCTTGCCGGCCGCCGTGGTGGTTCCAATTGATGACGGTCGCGATTTTGCGGTGGCACATGGCCTGACCTGCATCGACCATACCCGCGCTGCGCCGCATCTGGCAGATCGAAGCGCCCTGCACGCGATTGCCGCCGCGCGCCTGCCAATGGAAGTGTCCGAGGCCGGTCGTCTGCATGTTTTCCGCCCCGAAGATGGCGGCGAAGAACACTATGCCGTAGAAATCGGGCGTCCGGACCGCAGCAAACCTGTTCTGGCCCGTTTGCATTCGGCTTGTTTTACGGGCGACTTGATGGGCAGCTTGAAATGCGATTGCGGGCCCCAACTGCGTGGAGCGCTTGCCCAGATGGGGTCCGAAGGCGCGGGCGTATTGCTGTATCTCAATCAGGAGGGGCGCGGTATCGGCCTTGCCAACAAGATGCGGGCCTATTTCCTACAGGATCAGGGATTTGACACGGTCGAGGCCAATCACCGATTGGGATTCGAAGATGATGAACGTGATTTCCGACTGGGATCGGACATTCTGAAAGAACTTGGGTTTTCGTCGGTTCGATTGCTGACAAACAACCCGGCGAAAATCGCGATGATGGAAAAGACAGGCATCGCGGTGACCGAAAGAGTACCGCTGAAAGTGGGCGAAACAGCCCATAATCGGGGATACCTGGCAACCAAGGCCGCAAAGTCGGGCCATTTGCTGTGACCCCGGACGATCTGGTTCTTACACCACGGGGCATCCGGTTTGCCGGGCGCCTCTTTCCTTGTTCGATCGGAAAAGGCGGCCTGACGGATGACAAGCACGAAGGCGATGGGGCAACGCCAATCGGTGTGCATCACATAGTCGGTATGCTGTTTCGACCAGATAGAATTGCAGCTCCGTCCTCATGGGCCATCCCAATAGGCCCCGGCGATCTTTGGTCTGATGACAGCGCGGACAGCCAGTACAATCAGATGGTCAGCGAGCCCTATGCCCCCAGCCACGAAAAGCTGCGGCGCGCGGACCCCCTGTACGATCTTGTTCTGATCACCGACTGGAACTGGCCGAACTCTGTGTCAGGCCGGGGATCAGCCATTTTCCTTCACCAGTGGAGACGCCCCGGCTACCCGACCGAAGGCTGTGTCGCTTTTCGCCGCGACCATCTGCATTGGATCGCGCGTAGAATTTCCCCCGGAACGCGTCTGATTATCCCGCAGGTTTGACCCTCTCGCCAAAGATGGCGGACCCCACGCGCACATGGGTGGCCCCCAACGCGATCGCCTGCTCGAAGTCACCGCTCATCCCCATCGAGAGCCCTTCTAAACCGTTGCGTTCGGCGATCTTGGCCAGCAACGCAAAATGCAGCGAGGGTTCCTCTTCAACCGGCGGGATTGCCATCAGACCCTGAACCGGCAAATCCAGTTCGCGGCACTCGGCGATGAAGGCGTCCGCATCAACCGGCATGATCCCTGCTTTTTGCTCTTCTTCTCCGGTATTGACCTGAATGAACAGATCCGGGCAGTGGCCAACCTCTTGCGCCAACCGTGCCAGCGTTTTGGCAAGCTTGGGCCGATCCACCGAATGAATCGCGTTAAACAGCTCCATTGCCTGCCGGGCCTTGTTGGTTTGCAGCGGTCCGATCAGATGCAGGTCAATCTCTGAGAATTTCTCTTTAAAGCCCGGCCATTTTTCGGCCGCTTCCTGCACGCGGTTTTCCCCAAAACAGCGGTGGCCCTGGCTTAGTACAGCCTCAACACGTTCATTCGGCTGGACCTTTGAAACCGCGATCAGCTTTGTCGATCCCGCAAGTCGTCCGGCGGCGGATTCGGCCTTGGCGATGCGGGCAGTGATGTCGTGCAGCGACATGGATTTCCTCTCTCTGCTTTGGGGCAGGAAAACACCAAGTCCGCGCAAAAGAAAAGGGCAGGTCCGAAGACCTGCCCTTAAACTTTGTGGTTCAGATCAACTTAGAAGTTGAACTGAGCACCGAAGTCGGCACGTACACGGCTGTCGCCGTCGCCGCGCTTCTCTTGGCCGAGACCACCGCGCAGCGATGCACCGCCGCCCAGGTCGTACTTAACGCCGATACCATACTGCTGCAGGTCGTCATCCGCCGAACCGTCACCGTAAGCAGCGGTCAGAGTGGTTGCCGCGCCCAGGTTGTAGGCCAGCGACAGACCGTATGCGGTGCCGTTGCGATCGTCGTTTACAACGTCATCGTCAGCTACAAACAGAGTACCCGAGAAGTCACCGAATTCTGCACCCAGGGTCAGAACGGTCAGCGACTGCTTTTCGCTCGCGCTGTTCACGTTCGCCTTGGTCTGACCATAGGCCAGTGCAGCGGTGATGTTGTTGAAGTTGTAGGTTGCGCTGATGTCCCAGCGGTCTGCGTCCTGCGCAACACCGTCAAAAGCAATAGTTGCCTGGTCATATGACGCGCCGAATGCGAAATCGCCAACTGCGTACTGGAAGAACACAGCGTTCGAACCCGAACCGGTCGACGAATAGCCCAGGAAGCTATAGTCAACGCCCGAGTACTGACCGATGAAGGCTTCCAGGCCAGGCTCGTTACCGTAGTAGTTTGCCAGGTTGTCGAAGGCACCCGCAACGTTGCCGGCGTCAACACGCAGACCACCGTAGATGACCGAGAAGCGTGCGCCGTTCAGGCCAGCCGAGTTGGCTTCGCCGGTGTCGGCGTTTTCGTCAGCCTGCAGACGAACACGAGCCGAGAACTCAACGCCGCCATCGGTTTCTGCGGTGCCGTCGATGTTCAGACGGAAACGCGAGACCAGGATGGTGCTGTCGGTTTCGACGTTCGCGGTGCCATCGGCAATGATGTCGCCGTTTGCGTCTGTGGTGAAGTTGTTTACGTCACCGGTACGGTCTTCGTAGTAGCCAATACCAAAACGGCCATAGCCGCTGAATTTAACGTCGGCCGCTGCAACACTTGCGGTTGCGATCAGAGCGGTCGATGCGAAGAGAACTTTTTTCATCTTGTTTCCCTCGGTTTCAAAAGTTTTTCTACTCGACACATGCCTCAGCACATGTCTCAGCACGGGAACCGTTTCGCTCGGATTACCCCCAAAGCGCAAGCTTGCCTTAAATGTGAAGGGTGCATTGGCCCCAAATTGGTGCAAGGATGCCACAGTCGATATTTGGGGACTAAACTGCCGTCCACACTGACATGTGTAACAAGAATAGGGTTGTTGCTGAACTGGACCTTGTCTAGGAGTAACACGTAACAAAGTAGACCAAGTGAAACAGGACCAGTCGACAATGCGCCTGCAGACGATTTTCGGTTTGATCATAATGACTGCTGCCGTGTCGGCCTGCGGACAGAATCAGAGTGCGGCTCCGAATCCCGCATTGCTGTATACAGATAGCACACGTACAGAAGAACGAGAGCTGAACGATCCAGAACGCACAACAATCTGGGACGTGTTCAACCGCGGGAATGCCGAACAGATCGTCAATGTGAATCGGTATCTTTGGGCTGCCTCGCTGGATGTGCTGAATTTCCTCCCGATTCAGGAGGTTGATCCATTTACCGGCGTGATCGTAACAGGTTACGGCACGCCGCCTGGTGGCGGACGCTCTTATCGCGCGACCGTGCATATAAGTGACCCGGCCTTGGCGGCGCGGTCGCTTTCGGTGGCACTGCAGACCAGCGGGGGCGCTCCGGTAAGCGCCGCGACGTCGCGGGCGGTCGAGGATGCGATCCTAAACCGCGCACGCCAGTTGCGCATTGCGGACAACAAACTCTAGCCACCCGCCGAAAATCACAATATTACCACGCCGGGTTCACGCCCGGCGTTTTCATTCACGAAGGACCGCACAATGTCGCGCTACTCGGCCACCGAAATCGAAGCAAAATGGCAAGAGGCCTGGGACAAGGCCGGGATCTTCACCGCCGACCACACGGCAGACAAGCCGAAATATTACGTGCTTGAGATGTTCCCTTACCCGTCGGGGCGAATCCATATGGGGCATGTGCGCAACTATACGATGGGCGACGTCATTGCGCGCCACAAGCTGGCGACGGGGCACAACGTGCTGCACCCGATGGGCTGGGATGCTTTTGGAATGCCTGCGGAAAACGCCGCCATGGCTATTGGCGGCCACCCGAAAGACTGGACATACAGCAACATCGCCGACATGCGCGGGCAGATGATGCCGCTGGGCCTGTCGATCGATTGGTCCCGCGAATTCGCCACCTGTGACCCCGAATATTATGGCCAGCAGCAGGCTCTGTTCCTCGATATGCTCGACGCCGGGTTGGTTTATCGAAAGAACGCTGTGGTGAACTGGGACCCGGTCGACATGACCGTTCTGGCCAATGAGCAGGTGGAAAATGGACGCGGCTGGCGCTCGGGCGCTCTGGTGGAACGGCGCGAGCTGACCCAGTGGTTCTTCAAAATCTCGGACTATTCCGAAGAATTGCTGGATGCGCTTGATACGCTAGAGAACTGGCCTGCCAAAGTGCGACTGATGCAGGAAAACTGGATCGGCAAGTCGCGCGGCCTGCAGTTCGGCTTCGAACGCACTGATGGTGGTGAGCCCATCACTGTCTATACGACTCGGCCCGATACGCTGTTGGGCGCGTCTTTTGTTGGTATTTCGCCGGATCACCCGATTGCCAAGCAGCTTGAGGCCGAAAACCCCGAAGTTGCTGAGTTTGTTGCCGAATGCCGCAAGGGTGGCACCACGGAAGAAGCCATCGAGACGGCTGAAAAGCTGGGCTACGACACTGGTATCCGCGTCAAACACCCGCTGGACCCGAATTGGGAGCTGCCGGTCTGGATCGCGAACTTCATCCTGATGGATTACGGCACCGGCGCGATCTTTGCCTGCCCTGCGCATGACCAGCGCGACCTTGATTTCTGCCGCAAGTATGGCCTGCCGGTCATCGACACCTTCTTTGCACTGGATGACGATACACCGGTCGACAAGATCGCCTTTGTGCCGCCGAAAACTGAAAAAGTTCTTTGGGTGGACCATTTCGCAGGGCTGACCGAGGCCACGGGGGATGAGGCGATCAACGCCACCGTCGATTTCGCGGAAAAAGCAGGTTGGGGTGAAGGCGTCACCAAATATCGTCTGCGCGATTGGGGGCTCAGCCGTCAACGCTATTGGGGTTGCCCGATTCCGGTCGTGCATTGCGACAAATGTGGCACCGTGCCCGAGAAGAAAGAGAATCTGCCGATCGAATTGCCCTATGACGATGGCAACGGCAAACCCATCAACTTCTCGATCCCCGGCAACCCGCTGGACCGCCATGCCAATTGGCGTGACACCCCTTGCCCGTCCTGCGGCGCGCCAGCCAAACGTGAAACCGACACGATGGATACGTTCGTCGATTCGTCGTGGTATTTCGCCCGTTTCACCGCGCCACGCGCTGACACGCCCACCGATCTGGCCGAGGCCGAATACTGGATGAATGTCGACCAGTATATCGGCGGGATCGAGCACGCGATTCTGCACCTGCTCTATTCGCGCTTCTTCGCGCGGGCGATGAACATCACGGGTCACCTGCCGAAGAAAGCCATTGAGCCGTTCAATGCGCTGTTCACGCAAGGCATGGTGACACATGAGATTTATCAAACCCGTGATGCCAACGGTCGCCCGGTTTATCACCTGCCCGAAGATGTGACCGACGGAAAACTGGCCGACGGCACCGAGGTTGAGATCATCCCTTCGGCCAAGATGTCTAAATCCAAGAAAAACGTGGTCGACCCGGTCAGCATAATCTCGGCCTTCGGCGCGGATACTGCGCGTTGGTTCGTCCTGTCCGATTCGCCGCCTGAACGGGATGTGGAATGGACCGCATCCGGGGCCGAGGCTGCGTTCAAGCACCTCAGCCGTGTGCATCGGATCGCCTCGGAAATCGCCGAATCGGATGTTCCGGCCAATGCCGAGGATGAAACCCTGCTGCGCGAGATGCACAAAGCCATCTATGACGTCACAGGCGGAGTCGAATCTTTCGGCTTCAACGCCTCCATCGCCAAGCTTTATGCTTTCACCAACACCCTGGCCAAATCCAAGGCGGGCACCGCAGCCAAACGCGAGGCCGCCAAAACGCTGGCACAGCTGATGTCGCCGATGACCCCGCACCTGTCCGAGGAGCTTTGGCAGCTGCTGGGTGGCGAAGGGCTGGTTGCCACGGCATCATGGCCGGTTGCGGATGCAGCTATGCTGGTGGACGACACCGTCACCCTGCCGATCCAGATCAACGGCAAGCGCCGCGCGGAAATCAGCGTGGCCAAAGATATGCCCAAGGACGAGGTTGAAAAAGTCGCGCTGAGCACCGAAGCTGTGCAAAAGGCGCTGGATGGCGCCACACCCAAGAAAGTAATCGTTGTACCGGGCCGGATTGTGAATGTCGTCGTTTAACCGCAGAACCTTTTTGCTGATGCCGCTGGCCCTTGCCGCCTGCGGTTTCGAACCTGTGTACGCCCCGGGCGGATCGGGTTCGGCCCTTTTTGGTCGCGTAGAAGTGTCTGCTCCAAACACAGTCACCAGCTTTCTACTTGTCGAAGATTTGGAGCAGAAACTTGGCCGTAGTGCGACATCCGGCAGTGAATACAGCCTGGATGTGTCCGTCGTGACCCAGACGGTGGCGGCATCGATTACCTCAACAAACGAAACCAACCGTCTTATCATCAACGGGACTGCCAACTATTCGCTTAGATCGAATGCGACAGGGCAAGTTCTCGCCTCG
This sequence comes from Ruegeria sp. CDSC054, assembly GCF_059610645.1. Taxonomy (NCBI): domain Bacteria; kingdom Pseudomonadati; phylum Pseudomonadota; class Alphaproteobacteria; order Rhodobacterales; family Roseobacteraceae; genus Ruegeria; species Ruegeria sp. CDSC054. The sequence goes on from NZ_JBXWOA010000008.1 coordinate 120,579, forward strand.
GGTTCGGTGACGGATTTCGTGGGATATTCGGCCGCCGGGTCTACTGTGTCGACACTGGCTGATGAGCGGGATGCAACGCAGCGCCTGATGGTAATTCTGTCCGATCAGATCATCAGTCGGCTCTACGCCACGCCGGGCCTGTCCGCATGAAGCTGAGCCCGCGCGAGGCCGAGGGGTATTTCTCGAGACCCGACGCGGACAAAACCGGATTGTTGATCTACGGCGCGGATGCGATGCGCGTAGCGCTAAAGCGGCAACAAGTTCTGGCGGCCCTGCTGGGGGCAAACGCCGAAGAAGAGATGCGGTTGACCCGCCTGCCCGGAAGTGATCTGCGTGGCGATCCGGCCTTGTTGCTGGATGCGATCAAGGCAGTCGGGTTTTTTCCCGGGCCGCGCGCTGTATTCGTCGAAGACACAACCGACACGGCCGCCCCCGCAATCCTTGCCGCGCTGGAAGATTGGGTAGCTGGCGATGCCCAAATCATCGTCACCGCCGGGCAGCTCAAGGCCAGTTCCAAAATCCGCAAGGCGTTCGAAGCGCATCGCTCGGCTTATGCGGTGGGCATCTATGACGACCCGCCGTCGCGGGCCGAAGTTGAACGCGTTCTGGCGGCGGCCGGTTTGCAGAACATCCCACGCGATTCGATGGCCGCGATTGCTGAGTTGGCAACCGGTATTAGCCCCGGTGACTTTGCCCAAACGATTGAGAAACTGTCGCTTTACAAGCGCGGTGACAGTTCCGAGCTGACCATTGAAGACGTTGAAGCCTGCGCGCCCCGCTCGACCGAGGCCGCACTGGACGATGTGCTGAACGTGGTTGCCGATGGTCGCGCGGGTGAAATCGGCCCGCTGATCCGACGTTTGCAATCACAGGGAACCAATGCGGTCAGCCTGTGCATCGGCGCGACAAGGCACTTCCGCACTTTGTATGCATGCGCATCCGATCCGGGCGGAGCAGCACAGGGCATCGGAAAACTGCGCCCCCCGGTTTATGGGAAACGGCGCGACCGCATTCTGCGTCAGGCCCAAGGGTGGGGTGCGCCAAAGTTGCAAACTGCGTTGACAGTTCTGACAGATACGGACCTGTCGCTGCGCTCGGCCGGGCAAACGGCACCGGCCATGGCATTGGTCGAACGTGCCATGATCCGTCTGGCGATGCTGGCGCGAACCCGCTAACCGCTTTGATCCAACCAATGTGCCGCCGAACGCCCAGCCCAACGGCCGGTCGCCAGGCAGGCTGTCAGAAGGTACCCCCCGGTCGGGGCCTCCCAATCCAGCATCTCGCCCGCGCAAAACACTCCGGGACATGCAGTCAGCATGAGCTCCTCATTAAGCGCCGCACGTGGCACACCTCCTGCTGTGGAGATGGCCTCGTCCATCGGGCGCAGGCCCGAGTGTCTGATCTGCAGATGCTTGATCACGCTTACGTCTAGCGATGGAATCTGGCCATCGCGCTTGGACATTTCATGAAACAGGGCGACCTTTTGCGGAGACAGGTGCAGAGATTTCTTCAGCCACTGCGAAAAGGTCGTTTTCGATTTTTTTGACACAAAACGACTACGCAACGTATCGGCATCCAAATCCGGAACCAAATCGACAAAAAGCGGTGCTCTGTCACGCAAGGCCGGGGTCAGTGAGTACAATCCACCCCCTTCCAACCCTTTCGCCGAAACCGCAGCCTCGCCGCGACTTTCCAACTCTCCGGCCCTCCATCGCACCGATTTCAAAGCCGCGCCAAAATGCGGCTGCATATGGGGGCTCCATTCCACGGAAATGGCTGAGTTTGCGGGTGCGAAAGGTGTGAGGGGCACGCCTTTACCCGTCAGCACCGATGCCCATGCTCCGTCTGATCCCAACCGCGACCAGCTTGCCCCGCCCAGCGCAAGAACGGTCACATCGGGGAATAGCTTCTGCCTGCCATCAGCCGTGTCGAATACGGCTTGGGCACCGTCCCAACCAACCCACCGCCAGCGTGTTCTGACCTGAACGCCAGCCTCTGCCAGCCGTGCCAGCCACGCCCGCAACAGCGGAGAGGCCTTCATCGATGTCGGAAACACCCGCCCGGTCGAGCCTGTGAACAGCTCTTGCCCCAACCCTTGCGCCCATGTTTGCACGTCCGACGCATCGAATTCGGCAATCATTGGTCGCAACCAGGTCGCGGCCTCACCATAGGACCTCAGCAAAATCTCAAACTGTTCGTCCTTGGTCAGGTTCAACCCGGACTTCCCGGCCATCAGGAATTTTCGCGCCACCGATGGCTTGGCCTCGGCCACCACAACGGAATGCCCGGCTTTGGCCAGTTCCTCGGCCGCCATCAGGCCTGCGGGTCCGCCGCCGATCACCAGTGCCTGTGCCATCCCTGCCCTCTTGCCTTTCGCGCCACCTGACGCAACCCTACCCTCGTCATGACGAACAGCGATCCGATCTGCCCGCTCTGCAACCGCCCGATCCCGGACGGGGGCGGAAGCCTGCACCATCTGATCCCAAAACTCAAAGGGGGCAAGGGCGGACCCACCGTCCTGCTGCACCAGATCTGCCATAAAGAGGTGCATGCGACCCTGACCGAGGCGGAATTGGCCCGTGAATTCAACAGCGTCGAGGCTCTGCGCGCCCATCCGAGGCTGGAGAAATTCCTGAATTGGGTTCGCAAACGCCCGCCCGGCTTTCGCTCGAAAGTTCCGGGCAAGCGGCGCGGGCGTTGATCAGCCGGGATTAACCGGGTCGCCAAAGGCGTCCCGCGTCGGCGCGGCAAGCCCCCGAAACTCCAACCCGCGATAATCGGGCACATTGGCAAACCTGACGCCTTTGACGTGTTGGAACTCCAACGTTGTGTAGGGGCGTTTCCACAGCCATTCGCGATTTTCCACTGCCCACAAGTCAGCGTGTGGCGGAACATCGTCCGTAAACGCGTAAAAATGCAGATCAAATCCGTATTGATCAATGTCTTGCACCGAAAGCAAACGCATACCGTTGGCGCGGCAAAATGCATCCTCTGCTGCTATATTTCCGGTTCGCAGGGTGATCTGGCCGATACAAGCCTGCGCAAACGGATCGCTCGGATCTGCTGCGTTTAGCGGCCGGTTGCCTTCGAAATCATGCTGAAGCAGCTCGATCGCGAACCCTTCGGGGTCTTTGAGGTGACACATGTACCCGATGTTCAGAAACTGTTTCGGGTCCGAAACCTCAATTCCCTTTTCGCGCAGGAAGGCGGCCGCCAGATCGACATCCGGAACGGTGATGCCGATCTTCCAATAGCGTTGTCCTGTGTCATGGGTGTAGCCCCCGCCGCCGGGCATCAGCAACAAATCGGCGTCTTGCCCGGGATAACCCATGCGCAGGCACACACCCTGGTCCCGAACTGACATACCAAGGACGTTCGAATAGAAATCACTCAACTTTTCGGGATCAGCGACGCGCAGTCGCAAACCAGAGAGCCTCATGCGCACAGCCCGGCGATTCCTGCCGCGATCCTTGGATCGGCGGCGACGCTGTCAGCGACCAGCTCGCGCGCAGTTTGCATAAGGTCATCCGGTGCCACCACCCGATCCACCAGGCCAAAGGCATAGGCCTCATCCGCGGTGATCTTTTGCCCGGCCATCAGGACCAACTTGGTGCGTGACGGCCCTATCAGCGCCGACATGCGCACAGGATCGGACGGTTGCGGCAGAAAGCCCAGCTTCATCACAGGATAGAAAAACTTGGCGGACGGGACCGCAACTCGAATATCGCAGGCCAGCACCATACCGTTCGCTCCCCCAGCCAGGGTTCCATTCAACGCGGCGACCGTCAGGCATGGCAGGGCAGCGATCGCACCCGACAAACGCTCCCATACGTCCGAAGTTGCAAGCCCGGCGCGCGCCTCGTCCAGATCGGCCCCGGCGCTGAACACGCTGCCCGCTCCGGTCAGGATCAACGCGCGTGCCTCGGTGGCGGCTTCGGCAATTTCGGCCAGCTCAGTCAGCATCGCCCCGGTCAGCGCGTTGGCTTTGCCGGGATTGTTCAGAGTGACGATCCACAACCCGTCTTCTTTGTTCAGTTCGATCACGTCAGCCCAACCCTTTGTCGAATATCTTCGCGCCGCAAGGAGATTTCGGTCCCCAAAAATTCATCCGCATCGGACGTGCACATCCACAGCAGCGCCTTCGCTGGCCAGTCGGCAGGGATATGATCGCTCCAGTCCAACTGGCTGACGGCGTTGATACCGCTTGTCTTGATGACCCGTTGCATATCCGTCGCCACGGTCCCCGGCGACAGACCCATGGCGCGGATACCGTGCAACGATTCCTCAAGATGGAGGCATTCCGTCAGCATTTTTGCACCGGCCTTGGAGGCACAATAGTGGCTCCATGCCTCAACCGGGTTCGAGGCCGCGCCTGATGATACGGTCAGCACGGTGCCTCCACCGGCCGCGCGCATGATGGGCAGGGCAGCGCGCATTCCGTAGAACACACCCTTGAGGTTTATGTCGATCGCCTTGTCCCAGGCCGCAACATCCGCGTTCGAAAGATGAAAGATCGGATCAATGACGCCGGCGTTCCCGATAAGAACATCCAAACCGCCAAAGCGGTCGACGCAATCTGCCACGGCCTGTTCGACCTGCGCAAAATCACTGACGTCACATTCCAGTGCGATTGCGTTTTCGCCCAGCGCAGTTGCCAATGCGGCGATCTGATCGCGGCTACGCGCGAGCAGCGCCACGTTCGCACCTGCTGCGGCAAAAACGCGCCCTGCCTCTGCTCCGATGCCCCGGCTGGCCCCAGTTATCAGTACGGTTTTCCCCTGCATTTGGATCCTCTACCTCTATCGGTTTGAAATTGTGTGAATGCTTACCGCGCGAAAGGGTAAAGGGTCCAGTCCTTGCCCCTTGACGCCCGACGCCACAAACACGACGATGCCGGCAAAATTATCTAGAAGGGTACTGTAATGTCCGTTTTCCTTCGCCGCAGTTGCGGTGCTGTTTTGGCTTATGCCGTTATCACACAAGGCGCACTTGCCGACCTGACCTCGCAGGATGTCTGGAATGACTGGAAAACCTATCTGGGTCAGATGGGTTACACCGTTTCGGGCGACGAATCCGTTGCAGGCAATGTAACGACGATTGCCGACATGGCCGTTTCTATGGACCTGCCGGAAGAGGACGCGACCTTCCAGATGGTCGTGCCGGAAATGAGCCTGACGGAAAACGGCGACGGCACGGTCAGCATCGACTTCCCTGACACCTATGTGATGACCGTGTCCGGCCAGGGAGATGGCGAGGAATTCTCGGTCGATATCAACTATTCTGAAACCGGAATGAACTTGCTCGTTTCAGGCTCGCCCGACGAAATGACCTACGACTATTCGGCCGACACGATAGGCATCAAGCTGGATGGTCTGAATGTGGACGGCGAAAAGATGCCCGCTGATGCGTTGGCGCTCAGCCTGAACATGACAGATCTGGCTGGCAGCTCGGTCATGAAAATCGGCGAAAACCGTGAAATTGATCAGAAATTCACCGCGGGTGGGATGACCTATGATATGGCGTTCCAGGACCCGGACAGCGGCGACACGGCCAAGGTAGACGGCTCGATGAGCCAGCTGGCGTTTGAAGGCACAAACGTTATCCCATCCGAATTCGATATCTCGGACCCGCAGGCCTTCTATAAGGCAGGCTTCTCGTTCTCGGGGCTGTTCACCTACGGATCCGGCCAGAACGCGATTGCAGGCACCAGCGAAGGCGAGGCATTCTCGGTCGGAAGCGAATCCCAAGGTGGCAAATTTGGCGCCAGCATCGACGCCGAGCGTCTTGCCTATGACATCGAGCAAAACAGCGCGAAAGTCGCAGTGACGACCGCCGACCTGCCCTTCCCGATTGAAATCGCGATGGAGAATGCCGGGTTCAAGTTTGAAATCCCGGTGCAGAAATCCGAGGAAATCCAACCGTTTGGATTCGCCATGAACCTGACCGACTTCACCATGTCGGATATCCTGTGGAGCATGTTCGACCCAGCAGGCGCCCTGCCGCGCGACCCGGCGACTATTGCGCTAGACACGACCGGGACCGCCAAGGTTCTGTTGAACATCTTTGATCCTACCGCAGTCGAAAACCTGGATGCATCTGACGCCGCACCGGGCGAGTTGCACTCGCTGAAGATCAACGAACTGCTGGTGTCTCTGGTCGGGGCCAAGCTGACCGGTGAAGGCGATTTCACCTTCGACAACTCCAACGTCTCAGAGTTCGACGGAATGCCCGCGCCGACCGGTGTTGCCAAGCTGAAACTGAATGGTGCCAACGCCCTGATCGACAAGCTGATCGAGATGGGTCTGGTGTCAGACAGCGATGCAATGGGCGCGCGGATGATGATGGGTCTGATGGCCGTACCGGGTGACGAGCCCGACACGCTGAATTCGGAAATCGAATTCACTGCGGATGGTCAGATTCTGGCGAATGGCCAACGTATCAAGTAGCACTTCGGGAAGGCGGCATCGCTGCCTTCCCAAACCTTCGCCCGCGGTGCGAACCCTGGCATCGGACGCATCGTGCCGAATTCCCTTTCAATAGATTGCTCAACCAAAAATAGCCGCAGGCCTTGCGAGACCGGCGGTCCAAGGCTAGGTCGAATGCACACAGACCGGAGGCCTCATGACCCGCACACCCGAAGAAATCAGCCATAACCTGCTGGACGCGGCCCGCAAAGCCGGAGCTGAAGCGGCGGATGCCATCGTTCTGGATGGCTCATCGGTATCGGTTGAAGTCCGCAGTGGCGCGCTTGAGCACGCGGAACGGTCCGAAGGCACCGACCTGGGACTGCGTGTGTTTCTGGGCAAGCGGCAGGCGATCGTCTCTAGTTCGGACAGTCGCCCCGAAACGCTGACGGCGATGGCGCAACGTGCAGTGGCCATGGCAAGCGAAGCTCCGGAAGATCCTTTTACGGGGTTGGCCGCGCCCGAACAGCTTGCAAAAGACTGGGATATCGCGGCTCTGGAACAATTCGACCCGACGCCCGAGCCATCAGCAGAGGCGCTTTTGCAGGATGCGCTGGCTGCCGAAGCTGCCGCTTTGGCCATAGAAGGCGTGTCCCAGGTATCGGACGCTGCGGCCGCCTATGGCACCCACCGCGTGCATCTGGCCGCCACAAATGGCTTTTCCGGTGGGTATTCTCGCAGCAGCCGCTCGACCTCTTGCGTGGCCATCTCTGGCGAAGGCACGGGAATGGAGCGTGATTACGACGGCGACAGCCGAACGTTTCAAAACGACCTTCGCAGCCCCGATGAAATTGGCCGCACAGCAGGCGAACGCGCCGTTGCTCTGATTGGGGCACAAAAGCCTGCGACAGGCACGTTCCCTGTTCTGTTTGACGAGCGGATCTCGTCTTCGCTGATCGGTCATCTGTTGGCCGCCAGCAACGGCGCCGCCATTGCCCGTGGTGCATCATGGCTGAAGGACAGTCTGGGAGAGCAGGTGTTGCCTGAGCACCTGTCACTTATCGAAGACCCGCACCGCCCGCGTATCTCGGGCTCTCGCCCGTTTGACGCCGAAGGTTTGCCAACACAGCGAAGGGCCGTTGTTGAAAACGGAGTACTGACCGGTTGGACCCTGGATTTGGCCAGCGCACGGAAATTGGGCATGGCCTCGACCGGGAATGCGGCGCGTGGCGTGTCTGGCCCCCCGTCGCCCAGCAACTGGAACCTGAGCCTGACCCAGGGCACGCACAGCCGGGACGATCTGCTGCGTGACATGGGAACCGGCCTGTTGGTGACCTCTATGATCGGATCGACGATCAACCCCAATACCGGCGACTACTCACGTGGGGCATCAGGCTTTTGGGTCGAAAACGGGGAAATCACCCATCCCGTCAACGAATGCACGATCGCTGGCAATCTGCGTGACATGCTGAAACGGATTATTCCGGCAAATGACGCACGTACGTACTTGTCCCGCGTGGTGCCATCGATCCTGATCGAAGGAATGACACTTGCCGGCACCTGACCTGCAACTGCTGATTGACGCCGCATTAGAGGCCGGAAAGATCGCCACTCGGTTTTCGGGGACAACGGCGCAACGCTGGGATAAACCCGACGGGGCCGGCCCGGTGACCGAGGCTGATCTTGCCGTGAACGCGATGCTTGAGCAAATGCTGCCCGCAGCGCGTCCGGGGTATGGCTGGTTGAGCGAAGAGACCGAGGATTCAGCTGACAGGCTGTCGAAAGACCGTGTTTTCATCATTGATCCCATCGACGGCACCCGCAGCTTTGCCGAAGGCTCGCGGACCTGGGCCCATTCATTGGCCATCGCCGAACAGGGCGAAGTGACGGCCGCTGTGATCTACCTGCCGCTGCGAAACCTGCTATACGCCGCAGCAAAAGGTCAGGGCGCTACGCTCAATGCCGAAAAGATCCGGGTCAGCGAACTCGGTGTGTTGGAAAGCGCCGAGGTTTTGGCCGCGAAACCCAACATGCAGCCGCAACACTGGCGTCAGGGGCAGGTACCCGAGTTCAAACGGAACTACCGGCCATCTCTGGCCTATCGCATGGCCCTTGTTGCACAAGGTCGATTTGACGGGATGATGACCCTCAGGCCCAGCTGGGAATGGGACATCGCCGCAGGTGATCTGATAATACGCGAAGCCCTCGGCCGGTGTTCGGACCGCGCGGGGCTGCCGCTGCGGTTCAACAACGCAATTCCGCGTCTGAACGGTGTGATCGCTGCGGGTTCAGGTGTTTATAGGCTACTGTCGGAACAACTCGAACCGGAAAGCCCTGGAATCGCACCATGAGCAAGCCACGCTCGTTAAGCCTTGCCGCCTATCGCGTGCTGTCCTGGGGTATGCAGAATACCGCCAGCAACGGCGATATTGCGCGCCCCGAGGGCGAGGTTCTGTGGTTGCACATAAATGCGTGGGAACGTCACCGCGCTATTGTTGATTTTTGCCAGCGGTTGCAGCAGACGCGCCCCAATCTGTCGGTGGTTCTGACCGCGCCACCCGATGCAGATCTATCAAGATGGGCCAGCAGCGGATACCCTCTGGTCAACCTGCCCACCGAACAAACCGGGGCGGCGCGCGTGTTTCTAGACCATTGGCAGCCGGATATCGGAATTTGGGTCGGGGGCGGCCTGATGCCCAACCTGATCACACGCGCCGAGGAACGTGGGATTCCCATGATGCAGATCGAAGCACAGGCGGACGTGAAAATCGCGCGCGGCGGCCGTTGGCTGCCCGATATCACAAGATACACGATTGACTGTTTTCAGACGATCCTGTGTACGACACCGGAAATCGTCCGCCAAATTCGGCGATTGGGCATCGCTTCGAACAAGGTGCAAGAGGCACCGCCCCTACATGTCAGCCCAAACCCGCGCTCATGGCCCGAGGACGAGCTGATCGAAGTGAACCATGCGCTGTCTGGCCGACCGGTCTGGTTAGCGGCGTGGGTCCAGGACAAAGAATTCATCTCGGTCCTCAGTGCCCATAGACAGGCAATGCGCATGCTGCCGCGTTTGGCATTGGTGTTGCAAGTGGCCGACATTACAGAAGCCGGGCCGCTGCACCGGCGGCTTGAAGCGATGGATCTGCGCTGTACCAACTGGGATGAAAGCGGGACGATCGAGGATATGACTCAGGTGATCCTCTCCGCCGTGCCTGAGGATCTGGGTCTTTGGCAGCGGGTATCGCCCGTTACCTTCATGGGCAGCTCTCTGGAACGCGGCGCCGGGGGCGCGGATCCGCTGATCGCCACGGCGCTGGGATCAGCTGTGATCCACGGCCCGTTTGTGCACAGCCAACAACAGCTTTACGATCAGCTTGACCGGGCCGGGGCCGCGCGCACGGTCAGGTCCGCCACCGAACTGGGCGATGCAGTGGTGGAATTGTTGGCACCGGATCAGGCCGCCAATATGGCGCTGGCCGGGTGGCAGATCGTTACCGAGGGTGCGCCGCAGGCGGATCACTTGATCGACATGATTCAGGACTACCTGGACCAGCGGAGTGCAGACGATGCGAGCACCTGATTTCTGGAATACCGCGCCAGATCGGCTGGACCTGCGCGCACGGCTACTGGCACCGCTTGGGCGGCTCTATGCTGGCGCTACGGCGCGTCGGGTCGCCTCGGAAACTGGTATTAACCCGGGTGTTCCTGTCATTTGCATTGGCAACCTGAACGCGGGTGGCACCGGCAAGACCCCGACTGTGATCTGGATGATCGAGCAATTGCGCGATGCCTGGCATGAGACACATGTGGTCACGCGCGGCCACGGCGGCTCGCTCGAAGGGCCGGTGCGGGTGGACCCCGGCAAGCATACCGCGGCGCAGGTCGGGGATGAGCCCCTGTTGCTGGCGGCTTTTGCCGATGTCTGGGTCGCCAAAGACCGCGCCGCTGGCGCAAAAGCAGCCGCCGCGGCGGGTGCCACAGTCATCGTGCTTGACGACGGGTTTCAAAACCCCTCGGTGGCGAAGGATTTCTCGGTCATTGTGGTGGACGCATCGCGAGGATTTGGAAATGGACTGTGCTTACCGGCTGGCCCGCTGAGGGAACCGGTGGAAGTCGGATTACGGCGCGCTGATCTGGTGCTGTCCCTTGGCGAAGCTGATGCCCAAATCGAGTTTGCCGAACGCTGGGGGAAAAAACTGTCCGTCCCACATGCGACCGGCGCGGTTGAGCCGCTGCAAACCGGCATGGATTGGAGCGATACGCCTGTTCTTGCCTTTGCAGGCATCGGACACCCCGAGAAGTTCTTTGCCACTTTGCGCCAGCAAGGCGCGACCTTGCTGCGGGCCGAAGCGCTGGATGACCACCAGCCGCTGACACCCGCTCTGATGACCCGTCTTGAAAACGAAGCCCGCTTGTTGCGCGCGCAAATGGTCACCACGGAAAAAGACGCCGTTCGCCTACCCGCAGCGTTTCGCAGCAAGGTCATCACGCTTCCGGTTCGTCTGAAGGTCGATGAGGCGGACAAGATCAGGCAGATGCTTTTGCAGATCGCCCCGTCGCCCTGAAGGACGACCGGCCCGGATTGAGCCGGTCGTAAAAGCAATTAGCTGCCCAGTTCGTCTTCGATCAGCTTTTTGAAGCCGTCATAGGACTGATTCTCGACCGGCTTGCCATTCACGATGAAGGACGGGGTCGCCTGAATACCGTCGCGCTCGGCGTTTTCCTGATACCATGCGACCAGCGTCTGCGCCCGGGTGCCGTCCTGCAGGCAGGCTTCAAGCTGATCATTGTCGATACCAGCCAGACGCCCGATTTTGCGCAGCTCGTCCACGATTTCAGCGGGACCACCGGCTTTGGTCCACTCGGACTGACCTTCATAGATCAGGTCGGAAATGCCAAAGAACTTTTCGGGCCCGCCGCAGCGTGCAACCATCGACGCCCACAGGCCATAGCGGTCAAAGTAGACCTCGCGATAGATGAACTTCACCTTACCTGTGTCGATGAAATCCTTCTTGAGCTGCTTGTACGCTCCCGAGTGGAAATTCGCACAATGCGGGCAGGTATAGGACGCATATTCGATGATCTCGACTGGTGCGTCTTCGGCGCCCAGAGTCATCTCGACGATGGTCGAGGTGTCCAGATCGGCCTCTTGCGCCTCGGCGCTGCTGATCAGCGGATAGGCGGGGTTGGAATTTGACAGCGACAGCCAATAACCGCCAGCGGCCACGGCGACGGCCGCACAAATTCCGGTTGCAATACGGCTCATTTCTCAGCCCTTTCTCAGCGTTTTTGCTTGGATAAAACGTTACGGCCCAGACGTTCAAGAGCTGCGCGCAGATCACCATCGTGAACTTCTTGCGCAGCGCGGTCTGCCTCGGCTGCTATTTCTGGTTCGATCTTGGGTTTAGCTTGTTTCGGCTTGTGGTCGAAACTGGCCTGCCCCTCGGCAAATCCTGTCGGAGCGGTCTGGGTGATGCGCACCCGGCTGATGGCATTATAGCCATAGACCGCGTTCACCTTGCCGCGCAATTGTTCCTTCTGCATCTCCAGCATCGGGGCCTGCGGTCCGGTGGTCAGAACCGTTAGCGTGGCACCAATGCCACCCTTCCCGTAACCCACTTTTACCGGTCGCGCGATAGCGGCCATATCCTGTCCAACGATCTCGGACCAATGGGTCAGCAGGCGTGATACGGCAAAGCCCCGGCTCTCACCGGCGTGCCTGATCTGGTCGTTCAGCAATGTCGCGGTGCGTTTGAACCCGCGGGTCGAAGAACGTCTGCGCTGCATCTGGTTTCCAACTCCTGCGCCGCTATTGTAAAGGGCAGAACAACAGGCGCCAGCGAAACCCGACAAGGAGATAGATAAAACTTGCGTGACTCTGGTGAATTTGACGTGAGCAGTGCGCTACTGGATTGGTACGACCGCCATGCCCGCGAGATGCCTTGGCGCGTAGCCCCAGCCGATCGGGCTGCGGGCGTGATGCCCGACCCCTACCGCATATGGTTGTCCGAGGTCATGCTGCAGCAGACCACTGTTGCGGCTGTGCGCGACTATTTCGTGCGATTCACTACCCGCTGGCCAACTGTCGAAGCGCTGGCGGCGGCGCCCGACGATCAGGTCATGGGGGAATGGGCCGGGCTTGGCTACTATGCTCGCGCCCGCAATTTGTTGAAATGCGCCCGGGTCGTGGTCGAACAGCATGGTGGAACGTTCCCCGATACCTACGACGCGCTCCTCAATTTGCCGGGGATCGGTCCCTACACCGCCGCTGCAATTTCCGCCATCGCCTTCGACCGACCCGAAACCGTGTTAGACGGCAACGTGGAACGGGTTATGGCCCGCCTCTATGACATCCACGACCCTTTGCCCGGTTCAAAACCGCAACTGAAAAAGCATGCGGCTGCGCTTACGCCTATCACCCGACCGGGTGACTATGCGCAGGCAGTCATGGACTTGGGGGCAACAATCTGTACACCAAAATCTCCGGCCTGCGGTATCTGCCCGGTGCAAGCCGCCTGCGCCGCTCGCGCCGCTGGAACGCAATCCGATTTGCCACGCAAGACACCAAAAAAGCCCAAACCCACGCGATACGGCCATGTCTATATAGCCCAAGGCGATAACGGAGCCTTTCTGATGGAACGTCGTCCCGACAAGGGGCTGCTGGGTGGTATGCTGGGCTGGCCGGGGTCAGAATGGTCAGACGGCCCGGCCGAGGCACCGCCCTTTCCGTGCGAATGGCAGGTGCTGCCGGGTGAGGTACGCCACACCTTTACCCACTTCCACCTGATCCTGCGGATCTGGACGACCACGCTGCCGGTCGGCTGGTCGCATGACGATCTGATTGTCATGGACAAACACGCTTTCCGCCCCAGTGACCTACCTACTGTTATGCGCAAAGCGTATGACCTCTGGCGCTCTACGTAACCCATTGTGTGGCATTGCCGGGTGGGGCTAGTCTGCCCACAGTTTCTCGGAGCGAAGCGATGATCGCATCAGACAGTCTGTCACGCTGGCAAGCGGCATTGCCCTTCTGGGTGTCCTTCCTGCTGATCCCCGTCATCTGGCTTACCGCCGTTGCCGGAGGCTGGTGGGTCTTGCTTGTGCCTCTTTCGACTTGGTGGGCGTTTGCAGTTCTGGATCGGTTAACGGGGCTGAACCTTGAAAATGCCGATCCGGCCACGCCGGACGGCGGTCTCAAATGGTACATTCTGCTGACCAAGGCATGGGCCCCGGTTCAGTTTCTTACGCTGTTTGGGTTGCTCTGGTACGCCACTCATACCGATCACCTGTCTGTTTTTAGCAAGATTGGATTGTTCTTCGGGATGGGTGTGATCTCGGGCACCATCGGGATCAACTACAGCCATGAACTGATGCACCAGAAAGGGCGGTCAGAACGTTGGCTGGGTGATATTCTACTGGCCATGGTGCTGTATTCTCATTTCCGGTCAGAACACCTGCTGGTCCACCACCGCTATGTCGGAACACCACGCGATCCGGTCACTGCGCGTTATAATGAAGGGTTTCACCGCTTCTATCCACGCGTTCTGTGGCAGTGCCTTGCGTCCGCCTTCCACGCAGAACGGGACAAGCTCGCGCGCAAGCAACGTCAATGGACCGACCTCGCGAACCCGTTCTGGCGCTATTGGGCGCTTCAGGCGGGTATGCTGGCGTTGGCTTTCGTGGTCGGGGGATGGTCAGGCGTTGCCCTGTTCCTTCTACAAGCAGGCGTCGCCATATGGCAGCTGGAACTGGTGAACTACGTCGAACACTACGGCCTGACCCGCAAACATCTTGGCGATGGCAAGTATGAGCATGTCCAGCCGCGCCATTCGTGGAACGCCTCGCAAAAAGCGTCGAACTGGCTGCTGATCAACCTGCAGCGTCACTCGGACCATCACTACAAACCCAACCGGCGCTTTCCGCTGCTGCAGCATCATTCGGAAGATGCGGCCCCGCAACTTCCCTTTGGCTATCCGGTTATGACCATCACTGCGATGGTCCCACCGCTTTGGCGGCGCATCATGAACCCCCGCGTTCGGGCCTGGCGGCGTCAATATTATCCCGAAGTCACCGATTGGAAACCGTACAACAGATCTCTCAACCCGTTGCCGCGTTCGTGACCGCAGCGCGCGCCCGCGCGCTGCCCGGCCCAACAGAATGACGCGCATCTCTGATGCGTGTCCGATCGGCGGGAGCTGCCCGTTCTACTGCGCCCAGAGATCCATAGTGCCCTGCACCCCGCGGACTGGCTGGTTTTCATGCTTCACGAAACCTGCTGTCAGGTCGGCGGCGTTATTGCCCTCCTGCATCACCTGCGCCCGGACCGCGTCACTCAGCACCACGCGGACACCAAGGTCGCGCGTCATCGCTTCGAGCTTGGCGGAGACATTCACCGCATCCCCGATAACCGCAAATTCCAGTCGGTTCGCTCCGATATCTCCCAATACCACCGAGCCGTAGTGAACACCGATCCCCACGTGAATCTCGGGCTCGCCCGCGCGCCGCCGTTCAATGTTCCAACGATCGATCACGCCCACCATATCACGGGCACAGGCGACCGCGTTGCTGGCATCCAATGGGGTCGGTACCGGTGTGCCGAAGGTCGCCATCAATCCGTCCCCCAGATATTTGTCCAACGTGCCATGATGGCGAAACACTTCGGTTTCCATTCGGGCGTGAAACCCGCGCAAAACTTCAATGACTTCATAGGGGTCGCGCCCGGCAGCGAATTTGGTAAACCCCACGATGTCGATGAACAAAACGGCGATGTCTTCTTTGCGAACCTGCTTGAGCGGCTCATCATTCTGGCTGAGTTCGTCCACGACGTTCGGAGAGAAATATCGCGACAGGTTTGCACGCTCCCTCTCAAGCCCGGCATTTGTCATCAACAATCGATTGAGCCGCCGCATCGAGATACCAAGCGTAACCGCGACCATCAGGAATACGATCACCTGCTGAATACGCTGAGGGACCATGAAACTGTTGGGGTCCAGCAACTCCGCAACATCCGGATACCCGGCCAATGCCTCGAACATGCGCTCACTGATGCCCGGAATTGGCGTAGCGACCCACCAGGCGATGATCCAGCCTACCGTCCACATCGTCGCCGTCCACGTGCCGATTGCCACGACCGTGCGCCACGAATAGGCCAGAGTTCCCGCGGCCAGAATGATGAAGAAATACTGGAAGTTGTCGAACCGGTATTGCATTGCCAGCGGTCGAACATCATCGCTGAACGGGTTCGGCACGATCATCCCCAAAGTCATGATCAGCAAGTCGACGAAGATCAGCAAAAGCTCGACCCGTGACTGGCCCACGCTGCCAGCCCGCCGGATCAACCAACCATTGGCGCAAATCAATAACAGGATGAAGTGATACCACAGAACGTCCCAATGGGGGTTCAGGTAGATCAACAAAATGCCAGTCAGGCCCATCGCTACCCAGCGGGCGCGGACAGCCAGTTCCAACCCTTCGCGCTTGTGCCGTTCCAGCGCAGCCTCGGTGTACTTGTTGTCCAGATCATATTTGTCTGGCTGTGTCACAAAAAACCGCCCAAATCGGGTTTCGCTGGCTGTGGTATCCGACATTGCCAAGGTTCCTTCCGTGAGCAGCAGGACAAGGAATCTCATATCGGAACTGAATGAAGAATAAAACAAAAGACCCCGCCGAGATCGGCGGGGCAAGGCGTAGTGCCTTGTGTCAGGCCACAGGCACCGGCGGTATTCTTGAAATCAGTTGTGCATCTCGGACCGGATCTGCTGACGCAAAACGTCGATCGGCACCGTTTTGCCATCGCGTTTGAAGCACCAATAGGTCCAGCCATTGCATGAGGGCGCGTTTTCCAGATGCGCCCCGACCTGGTGGATCGAGCCTTTGACGTTGTCGCCCACCAGCGTCCCGTCAGCCCGAACCTTGGCCTTGTGGCGTTGATTCATGGAATAAAGTTCTTCACCCGGGCGCAGCATGCCGCGTTCGACCAGCTGGCCGAAGGGCACACGGGGCTCGGCGCGTTTGCTTGCGCTGACTTCCAGCGCTTCCCGGTCGAATTTGCGGACTTTCGAGATACGCTTCTCGGCAACCTTGCGATAGCTTTCCTCGCGCTCAATCCCGATGAATTCGCGACCCAGCATCTTGGCGACGGCACCAGTGGTACCCGTCCCAAAGAACGGATCCAGAATAACATCGCCCGGGTTGGTCGACCCGATCAGGACACGGTGCAGCAGCGATTCCGGCTTTTGCGTCGGGTGTGCTTTGTCGCCGTTTTCATCCTTAAGACGCTCGTGCCCGGTGCAGATCGGCAGAACCCAGTCGCTGCGCATCTGTACGCCCTCGTTCAGCGCCTTCAGCGCTTCATAATTGAACGTGTACTTAGCACCCTCACGCTTGGAGGCCCAAATCATCGTCTCATGCGCATTGGTAAACCGCTTGCCACGGAAATTCGGCATCGGGTTCGATTTGCGCCAGACAACATCGTTCAGAATCCAGTATCCGGCGTCTTGCAGTGCAGTGCCTACGCGGAAGATGTTGTGGTAGGACCCAATCACCCAAATCGCGCCATTGGGCTTGAGCAGACGATGCGCCGCTTTCAGCCATTCGCGGGTGAACTGGTCATAAACACCAAAGCTTGAAAACTGATCCCAGTGATCGTCAACCGCATCAACCTGGCTGTTATCGGGGCGATGCAGCTGGCCTTTGAGTTGAAGATTATACGGCGGATCCGCGAAAATCAGGTCAACCGACTCCGCAGGCAGACTGTTCATCACATCGATGCAGTCGCCAGATAGAATCGTGTTTAAAGGGAGCGTTTTCACGCCCTTTTTGGTGGTTGTTGTCATTTTACTGCCTCAAGTATCCACGGCACTTTTGCGCTCATTTGGTTGAGACAAGGATGAGTCAAAGTCGATTCGCCGTCAATTTCTTTTTTGAATCAGCGGCTTACGATTTGCTCTTGATACAAGATATTGTGTACCGGCTTGAATGAACGCCTATGATGTGGGGTCACACCAATATTTTGCAGCGCTTCCCTGTGTTGTTTTGACGGATAGCCTGCATTCTTCTCCCACCCATAGCCGGGATGCTGTTGCGCCAAATCCACCATCAGTTGATCGCGCCAGTTTTTGGCAATGATAGAAGCCGCCGCAATCGACACGGAATGCGCATCCCCTTTGACCACCGCCTGCGCCGGGATCGTCAAACCCAGCGGGATCATGTTTCCGTCAATCAGCAGATAGTCCGGCGGAGGATCAAGGGCCGCAACCGCTCGTTCCATCGCCAGATGCGAGGCACGCAAGATGTTGTGTTCGTCAATCTCGGCAACCGAAGCATCGGCAATGGCGAATTCCGCGCGGTCGCGAACCGCGATATCCAAAACAGCCCGTCGTTTCGCCGTCAGTTTCTTGGAATCGTTCAGCCCCTCGGGAATATCTTCGGGGTTCAGGATCACTGCCGCGGCAACCACAGGCCCGGCCAATGGTCCCCGGCCCACCTCATCCACACCGGCAATGCGCAGATATCCTTGCGCCACTGCCGCCTGTTCAATCGAATAATCTGGCGTTGTCATACCAACCGAAAACCGCGTTTCGCGCCCCACCGCAAGACAAAAAAGAGAGGGCGGCTTGCGCCACCCTCTCCTGCGCGGCGCTTCTGTGGCGCCGCTCCTGCTCGAAAGTGATTACTTGTAAACGACGCGGTATCCCTTCTGGCGCAGGCATGCGGGTTCATATGCCCGCTTCACCTTATTGCCGTTCCAGAATCCGACCTTGCACTCTCGCGGCAGGCTATTGGCATGTTTGTAGTGCTTCTTGAGGCACTTCGGCGCCAGAAGCGGATGATTGTTCGAATACGTATTGAATGTGCGCAGACATTGCTGCGGCAGATCATACCGCGCCACATGCTGCGGCAGGGGGCGTACCGGGTAGCTAGGCTGCGCTACATAAGGTTGGGGTGTGTAGGTCTGTTGACGCGTTGTTCTGGTCCGGTTCTTGCGTTTTTCTTGGTTATAGTAGTGGACCCCTGCCCCGATGATCGCAATAGCGGCAAGCCCGCCAAGGATGTCCTTGGCATCCGCAGCCCGCGCCTGCGAGGCTGAGACGCCGGTGATGGCAATGGCAGTGGCAACGATAAGAGCGATGAACTTCCGGTGCATGATGCGTGTCCTTCCTGGTGTTTCGGGGCGATCCGACACGGACCGCAAACGTGATGCCCCAACACTGGGTCCGCCCCCTTCAGACAAGCAATAACGGGTGATTGTTATCCGATATCACGCCCCTCAAACCCCTTAGGTTATTGAATATCGTGCAAACCCATGCGCAGGATGCAGCCTATGAAACCGATCCTCTCTTCTCTGGCCGTTGCGGCCCTGATATCGCTAGGTACCGCCGCGTCGGCAGAGTGCTATGCGGACTACAAGGCCAAGCAGGACAACCCCCTGCGGCTGCATTATGGCGTGATGCAGGTTTCGGCCTGTGACAAAGGCCAGGCCCAACAAGAAGTCGCGCAACGCCTTAGCGCGTCGGGCTGGACCTTGTTGAACGTCATGTCTGTCTTTGGGCCGGAAGGATTGGATAAAAGGAAGGCCAATGCCGGACAATTCTATCTCCGTTACTGAGGCCAGGCGGTCAGGCACACGATTGGTCGGCGCAGGTATAGCGGCAATCGTCCTGATCCTGATAACCGCCGCCGTCTTCCTGTTCTGGACCCTGCCAGACGCCAACGCCTTCAACGCGCGAGTGGAGCGGTTGTTTGTCGAAAGCGACCTGACGTCGCAGACGGAAATCCGGCTGCTTGAGATTCTGGCCCAGTCCGGCACCGCCTTTGCCGATACCCTGTCCAGCTATCGGATGGTGATTTTCGTATTGCTGGTCTTTGCCAGCGCCATGCTTGTGACGGCGCTGGTCTTTTTGGTGATGCTGGTGATGCTGAACCGCCGGATGGCGCAGATCGAGCGCACGGGTATTCAGGTCACGTCGCTGCTGATCAGTCGCGAGGAAAACACCGTATATCTGAATAATATGGACTTCAAACTGACCCCAGCTGCGATGGAGACCCTGTCGGTCCTTGCCGAATCCCGACTGGATGACGAGGTCCTGTCCGGCGTTCAGATCGAAGCAGTGATTTCGGGCAAAAGCGCCGCCGACTGTGACGAAGCTGCCGGCGCCACGCGGATCAAAAGACTGCGTGATGCCCTGGGCAATCAGATGGTCAGCGAGTTGCTGGTCAAGAACATCGCCAAGAAAGGCTATATGCTGTCCATCGAAAAGGACGTGATCCAGATGGTCTGATCCGACGGGGTTTCGCAGCTATCGAACAATAAAAATGCCGAGACCGCCCCTTGGAAATTCCCTTCACAAGGCCCATCCTATAGTGACCCCGGGCCAGGGAGGATGATGATGAACGTCCACGCCACAGCAAGACCAAAGGGCTATGGGATCTCGGTCGAACGGTTAAGCGGTAAAATTGCGATTTACCGGGACCAGGACCTTTTAGCCGAAAGCAGCAACGCCAAGGTCATGTATGAAACGCGGCTGCCGCCGACGATCTACATCCCGCGCGAGGACGTGCTGGTGGATCTCAGCGACGAGACCGAACTGCAAACCTTTTGCCCCTTCAAGGGCACTGCGACCTATCACGACGTCATCCTTGATGGTGAACGACTGGCCAATTCCGTTTGGGCCTATGAGGAGGCCCTGCCAGAAAGCGCCGCCATTCAAGGGCATATCGGATTTTTGCCCAACGCGTATACCCGGATAGATTTGGGCGATAACCAGCTCCGGGAACCCGAAGACGGCAATATCAGTGGTCCTTTGATCGATTGGCTGATGCGTGGGGCGTCTGCGAATGACACGCCTGAGGCATTCACCAAAGCGCTGGCCGAGAAAATGCTGGAGCATGGGATCGCCATCCAGCGCCTGAGCATCCTGACATGGTCCCTGCATCCGCTGATAGCGGGCAAGCACTACATCTGGGAAAAGGGTGAGGCCGAGATTTCGACCAATGTTCCGACCTACGAAATCCACGACCACCCGGCTTATATCAACAGCCCATTACGTCATGTGTCGAACGGGCTGGGCGGCGTGCGACAGCGGCTGAACGCGGAAAATCCCCACAATAGCTTTCCAATAATGGAGGACCTGCGTGAAAAAGGGGCGACCGACTATGTCGCCATGCCGTTGCCGTTCTCGGATGGACGTACCAACGTTCTGACCCTGACCTGCGATCACCCGGACGGTTTCACGACGGAAAACCTTGGGCTGGTGTTCGAATGCTCGCTGGTCATCGCCCGGTTTTATGAGGTTTTCATGCAGCGCGAGAACGCTCAGGTCCTGCTTGAAACCTATGTTGGCAAACGCTCGGGCGCGCGCGTCTTAGGGGGTGAGATCCGGCGCGGTGACGGGGATGAAATTGATGCCGCCATTATGTTCTGTGATCTGCGCAATTCGACCAGCTTGGAAGAGAAACTGGGGCGCGCCGACTACATAAATCTACTAAACGACTTTTTTGAAACCGTTTCTGGCATTGTGCATGAAAACGGCGGCGAAGTCCTGAAGTTCATCGGTGACGCGGTCCTTGCCGTGTTTCCAGCGGGTGAGGATTCAAAAAACGCCCGCGAGAACGCGCAGCGAAGCGCCATCAACATCGTAGAAAAGTTGGGAGAGTTGCGCCAGTCAGGTTCCGACAACCATTGTGATTGCTCAATCGGGGTTGCCTACGGGCGCGTGACCTACGGCAATGTCGGTTCACGTGAACGGCTGGACTTTACCGTGATCGGACAAGCCGCGAATATCGCTGCGCGTCTGGGTGAATATGGAAAAACCAAAAACCACAGGATTGTGGTGTCTGCCGATATTGTGCCCGCCTGCGCCAATGCGCTGCCTCTTGGCGACGTCAAGCTGCATAACGTTTCGCAACCGGTCGAGTCTTATGCTCTCAGAACGTCCGCAGATGCCGTTCTGAACGCTTAAGATACAAAAAGCGCGCAGTTCAAATCAATCAGGGCCACCCGACAATGCTTCTGGTGGTCGTCGCGCGTCCGAAGCACTTTTTTGCCTTAGACACCAAGCAGGATTAGCGCAGTCTGCGCCGGGGAAATCGCGCTTTCAAGCTGGGCGATTTTACTACGGGCAAGGAATTGATCTGTCAGCCGCTCTATTGCGGCCTTATCCTCGAATTGGGCCAGATCATCGGACCCGGTCAGCCCTGACAACCTGTCTTTGAACACTTCCAGTTGCTTGTCAATATTCAACTGGCCAAAGCTGGACGGTAACCCCAGAGCATTTTCCATCATCCGCCGCAGCGGAGGCAAGCTCATCAAATCAAACCACTTGGTATCTTTGCTGCCTTCCTTTTGAGCCAGCTCCCCCAGAGCATGCTGCGCATACAAAGCGATCCGCATCGTTTCATCTGATTCACCCACAGCAATTTCAAATCGCGACACGACACTGTCACGTGCAATCTCTTCCATGTTGGTGATCAGCCCGGTTTTTCGCACCTCGCCCGGCCCAAACCCAAACGCCTCGGAAAACTGCCGGTACCTTTTGTCGGACAGACGATTGGACAACGCATCCTGCGCCTTGGTCCCGTCGGACAGGATCTTCTGGATGAAATAGCGATTGTCCAAGTCGGATTCCAACCCAAAGGCGCCAAGTGCAACTTGCAACAGCCGGCGATCGGACACCAATTCCTCTGCTGTCTGGACCTTTTTGATCTTCTCCAAAAAGTACTCACTGTCCCTTTTGTTGACAGGGGACGAAGAAAAACTGTCGATCTGCGCGTCATATGTCCGCTGCAGGAATCGCCAGCCGACAATGCCGCTTGAAGGTATGACCGGCTGGAACGTCATTACTGGTAGGCCATCAGGCGCTCTTCGCGGGGCAGCAGCGCGCGCAAGGCTTTAAGGCATTTGTAAAACTGCTGATCCAGAAGCGCTTGCGTTGCCTCGGACAGAACCCGGCGACTGTCGGCGTCGGTGAAGACCTGGCTCAGCTCTTCGACGCGCCGCAACAATTGTTGGCGTGCCTGATCGGGTTCCATATCTCCAGACAGCACCAGCTGAGCAGCATAGCAGACACGTCGAACCGGAGTGTTCACCTGGTCCGGGTGGATCGCATCCCGCAGGCGCAGTACGTTCGCCTCAGGCGTCATGATCGAAAACCGACTGCGGCGATCACCATTTTCCACGACCACACCATTGATCAAAACCCGTTCTTTCGGCGCCAATTTCAAAACCAACCCTGCCATCAGGTAGCCCCCATTTGGCGAAGACCGCGCAGAACCGCCATGTTGATCTCCAACAATGGCTCAACCGAGGCTTTGTTCCCCAATACCTGGCTGCTGTGTTGTTCGGTGAATTCAGCCAGATAGAATATCCGCGCACGCAGATCATTTGGCAGCGCATTGTCAGAGTCCGTGACGCCACTGGCCAGAACGGTCCACAGTCGCCGGTTTTCGTGCAAAGCCTGCACAAACGCGCCGAAATCTGATTTTTGGCGGGCCGCGGCGGCCTTGAGCCTGCGCGTGATTTTCGAAATCGCTTCGTATTCCGTATCGCGCGGGGTGCGCGTTGGCGCGGCGGTCTGTGCATATGCTCGTTGTGCGAGGGCTTGCGGGGTCACTTAATATCCTTCCGGTAATCTGCCACTTGGCGGTCAGTATCGGGGCGCGTTGCCGCGCCCCGACCATGTTCCTTAACTTAGCGGAACAGTGACAGAATCGACTGCGGTGCCTGATTTGCGATCGACAGCGACTGGGTTGCCAGCTGTTGCTGAACCTGAAGCGCCTGCAGACGTGCCGAGGTTTCTTCCATATCCGCATCGACCAATGACCCGATTCCGGATTTGAACGAATCCGCCAGGTTCGAAATGAACTCCTTCTGCGTTTCGATCCGACCTTGCGAAGAACCAAAAGCCGCCGATGCATCGATCGATGTGTCAATCAGCGTCTCGATTGTGGCCAACGCGGCCGTAGCACCTGCACCGGTTGAAACATCAATGCCCGTCAATGCGCCAAGACCGCCTGAACCCGCGTTCACATACTGAGCCGAGAACGAAATGTCCGTGCCGGTGGCATTGGCAACGGACAAGGTGCCCGCGGTGCCCGAGTCATAATCAACAGTCAGACCCGTGATACCAAGTTCATCAATTTTCGCCTTCAAACCCACTGCAACGATATCACCGGTCGTAGAGGCCGCAGCATCCGTTGCAGAAACCGTGTAGGATACGACCTGATCGTCGATCGCCAACACAACCTTGTCACCTGCAGCAAACGCACCACTGGATTCATCCGTTACCAGCGCAGTTGCCGAAGTTGTGCCGTTGTCAATCGTCGCACCAACGCGGTCGTTGCCGGTGGAAGACCCGGTCGAACCGTCAAACACCTGAGCCGCCGTGTACCCGCCGGTAGAAAGGTCCTGACCCGCAACAGTGATAGACGACGCGGTCACGTTGCCAGAGTTGTCCCGGTCAAGAGACGCCAGGATCGAAGCGGAACCCGCCGAGCCGTTAACCAGGTTGAGGCCGTTGAATTGCGCGGCGTTAACAACCGAGTTTATCTGGCCCTTTAACGCGGTGACATCGTCGTTGATCTTGTCGCGATCTACGTTGTCTTCCTGTGCTGCAACGATCTTGCTTTTCATCTGAGACAGCAGATCGGTGACCGTTTCGGACGCGTTACGCGCAACCGCTACGGTGGACTCACCCAGTGCCAGGCTGTCTTTGATCGCGTTGAAGCCTTTGACATCCGATTCCATGACCTTGGAAATCGCCCAGACGGCCGAGTTGTCTTTCGCAGTCGCAACGTCCTTACCGGTGGAGATCGCGTTCCGCGTTGCCCCAAGATCCTTGTTGACCGACTTGAGAGTTTGCAGCGCAACCATGGCGCCATTGTTTGTCAGAATGCTGGACATTAGCTTTCTTCCTTTTCCGTTCGGGCCCTTTTCGCCCATGCTCATCCCGCCACTGGTGCGGGCTTTGACGTCTTTCTGATCGGTGCGATCCGCCGTCGGGCTGTTCGCGCCACCTGATTTGTCCAGGTGCCCGAACACCTTTGACGTCGATCCCCTAACGGAGTGCTAAAGCGCGGAATTCAGAAACCTCGGATTTGAATTAAACCCGTATCTATGCCCGTTTTTCCAGCTTGGCTTGATGGCGGACGGCGAATTCGCTGCGCTGCCCGTCCGCACCATAGGTGCTGAATTCCTGCCGCACGCGCCGTAACTCGGCCATGCGGTTGGCCACCGCGCGAATCCCTTCGGCGGCGCTGTTTAGTAACGCCTGATTCCGCTCGACCTTTCTTTGCAGGCGGATCAGCTCATCACTATCAGGGACATCAAGATCATTGAGTGCCCCAATCAGCTTTTCCTTTTCCGGAGCCGTATGATGCAGACAATCCAGATCGCCCTGCACCAGCGCGTTTCGCTCAAGCTCAAGAACGTCTTCGAGTGATTTTACTAGGTCGGTTTCAGACGTCTTTGGCATCGGTTTTCTCCATCATGGATTGGAACAGGGTTTCGGACAGGCCAACGCCACCGGATCTGGCCAGCGCACGGGCCTGATGCTGAACAAGAAATGAGGCAAACTGATCTTCGCCCGCACCGCCGCCAAAGGATTGGCGCGCTTTGCCCAGCCCGGCCGATTTCAACATCTCACTCAGAAACGAAGCCTCTAGTTCTATCGCCGCCTCCCGCAATTTCTGGGAATAGGCGGGGGGTTGAGATGGGGAGAGAGGCGGGGAAACCTTCATTGCTTTCTCCAAAAATTGCATCGAACTTTTTCGATCAAAAGCGAAAGCAGTTAAAATAAACGTAACTTCCTGCAGGCAGGTTTCCGGTCACACAACCGGAGTCGGAGCATAATGCCCAACCCTCTTTCAGTGATGTCATCCTCGCCAACCGCAACCGCCAAACCCCACGGAATCAATCCCGAGCAGGGGGATGAAAGTGGCGCTACGTTTGAGGCCGTGCTCAATCAACACAAAGGTGAGAACAAAGAAAAAGCAGCCGCTCTCAAAGGCGCTGAACCTGAACTGGACGTGGACGTTGAAACGGACGAGGCTGTCTTGCTTGAAGATGCAGAAGTGTCCGCTGATCGCAACCAGAGTGAGCGGACACCCCTTCTGGACACGCGCCTTGAAGTGAACACAAAACGCGATCCCACCGAAACACCCGTGTCAGCTGCGTTACCCGACGCGCGCAGTCCGAAAGTGCCTGAAACCGAGCAAACCGGCCAGGCCAACACTGTCGATAGACCGGATGCAGGCATCAATGGTTCGCACAAAGTCGCCCCGGATTTTCGGCACAACGCGGCTTTGAGGCCCGCGTCACAACCAATGGCAACACGGGGGCAGGCGAACCTCGCGACTTCTGTGTTTCAACCTGTGGGTATATCCCCAAAAGAGACCGCAGACCTGACCGTTCATCCAGAGCGGCACCAGCGTGAAACGCAACGTCCGCCGCAAAGCAATCTTGCACCTCAACAAACGACCAACCCGGATCGCGCACCAAGCATCGCTCAATTGCAGATGTTCGCGCCGGAAAAAACCCGAGCTCAGACTGAAGCGACAGCATTTCACGAGGTGGAAGACGTTCACGCCCTCAGAGCAGATTCGCCCGTTTCGGCGGGTCGGGATTCGGTATCTTCTACGCAAGTCATGGCACAGACTGCCCGGTCCGAGACAGCGCGCGCCGTCGCCGGGCAAATGGCGGCCGTCATCAATACTCAGCCGAAATCCGGTTCAGTTGAGATCGCGCTGAACCCCGAAGAACTGGGGCGAGTGTCCATCATGTTGAACGGTCGCGATGACGGATTGCATCTGACAATTTCCGCCGAGCGCCCGGAAACCCTCGAGATGATACGGCGTCATTTGGCGGTGCTGGAAGAAGAGTTCAAAAATTTTGGCTTGGGCGATCTGTCAATTGACCTTGGGACATCCGAAGACGCCGAGCAGAACCAGGCCGGCCAGCAGAAAGGATCGCGTGCTGAGACCGCGCAACTCACCGATTCCTCTTCAAACGCGTCACCCATTCCCAAAACCGGCCCCGTTGGCCGCATCGACATGAGGTTGTGAAATTGATTACCCCGACCCAACCCAACGCCCAACCGTCAGCCACAGCGCAATACAAAGACGCGCCAAAGCAAACAGGTCTGGCGTCAGACTTTGAGACATTCCTTACAATGCTGACCGTACAGGCCCAGAATCAGGATCCTTTGAAACCATTGGATGCCTCAGAATATGCATCGCAACTGGCGCAATTCTCGATGGTCGAACAACAAGTTCAGACAAATGATTTGTTGGCGACACTTGGACAGGCGCTGGGTGGTGCAAATCTAACCAAACTCGGCAAATGGATCGGGATGGACGTTCGAGCGCCCGCGGCTTTCCAATATGAGAGCGAGCCTGTGACGCTGTTTGCTACACCTGCACCCGAGGCTGACAAGGCAGTCATAGTCATCCGCGACAGTGACGGTGCCGTTGTCGATCGTGTGGCTGTTTCCACGACCGACGATAAAACAGTTTGGACTGGTCAGGGAAGCGATGGGCAGCCTCTGGCGGCGGGGAGTTACTCGGCCACACTGGAAAGTTATGATGGCGACGAGCTGTTATCGACACAGCTGGCAGAGACCTATGGCGAAGTTGTCGAAGCTCAGGTTACGGACAATCAGGTTATGCTGACCCTCGAAAGCGGGCAGGTTGTCGCTGCCACGATGGTAACCGGGGTCAGAGCCGGAACTTGATCTGCCGGGCAGGACAGTTCAAACCTTGGCAGATTCGACTCGCTAACTGCATTGGTGAAACTCCTGCCTGCCCCAACCCACCCCCCTTCTGATCTGATCGACGATCTGCGCGCCCGTGGCCTTGTTCAGCCCGGCGCAGAGTTTCAAACGTTGTATGGCGGGCGAACAAATCAGGTCTGGAAAGTACTGGGTGGCAGCGGTGACAAGGTTCTGAAGCTGTATCGCGCTACACCGCGCAATCCACTGTTTCGCAACGATCCCGAACTCGAAGCGCAATGCCTGCGCGCCCTTGAGCCCACCGGATTTGTTCCCCGCCTGCGTGCGACCGGAACACATGATACAGGCCATTGGGTGTTCTACGATCACGCCCCCGGATCACCGTGGCAAGAAGGGCCTGAGAGTGTCGCCGGTTTGCTGCGTGAATTGCATAGGCTTGATGTTTCGGTCCAAGCGCCGGATGGCTGCAATGGCAGCAGGGATCTGGCTGAACATGCCGAACGTATTCTCAGCGTCTGCACCTCTGATACACGCGCACGGCTCGCGCAGTTGCGCCCCAAAGGCCATGTGCCCGCGACCGCACACACATGCCTGATCCATGGCGATACCGTGGCCGGAAACATCCTTGTCGCGCCGACTGGCATAACCCTGATCGACTGGCAGTGCCCGGCTTGGGGCGATCCGAGCGAGGACATTGCAATGTTCCTTTCCCCGGCCATGCAACGGCTTTACCGGGGCGCACCCCTAAGCGGCGCCGAGGAAGAGCGGTTTCTGGCTGCATATGGTCACGATGAAACTATCGCGCGATACCGGGATTTGCGCCCGTGGTATGCGTGGCGCATGGCTGCCTACTGTTTGTGGCGCATCGAAAACGGGGCTGCGGATTATGCCCAAACGCTCGAACTGGAAGTCGCCGCGCTTTAGAGCGATAACCGATCCGCGATTGCCATCGCAGCATAGGCGGGCGGCATCAAGGCGCGCCGCCAGAACCCAAGAGGAAACCGTCCCGGCGGCTGTGCAATCGGCGCGGGCAACTCGGTCTGTTTATCCAAAACCACGCGGGCAAGGGCGCGCCCGCAATACGTCCCCATGGCAACGCCGTTCCCGTGATAGGCAAAGGCGGCAAACATTCCGGGTTGATCGGGAACCGGCCCGACATAAGGCGTCAGCTTGCGCGACAGGCACACCATTCCGGACCACATATGGGTCACATCCACATCTTTCCATTCTGGAAACATGGCCTGAAAGTCCCGACGCATTGTCCGGCGAATGGCGGCCTCGGCCCGAGGGGACGACTGTAACCCTCCGCGCATGCCGAACAGGAACCTCCGATCAGGCATCAGGCGGAAATAGTGCAGCAGGTTTCGGGTGTCATAACACATCTGCTCCGAAGTCCACCCCTGCGCTTGCAACTCAGCGTCTGACAATGGCCGGGTCACCAGAACCGTGGATTGCGCGGGCATGTATCGTCCCGACAACCAGGGCGGCATATCCTCGCTGGAGTATCCGTTCGTACAAATCAGAACATTCGTGGCGCGGATTTGACCTGATCCGGATTCAATATCGAACCCGGCCTGAGCTTTCCTGATGGTTTCAACTGGCGATTTCTGGAAAAGCTGTACGCCCCGCGCCTGGGCCGCACCTGCCAAGCCAAACAGGTACTTTCGAGGGTTAAGAGCGAAACCAACCGGATTTGTATAGGCACCATGAAAGGAACCGCCCAGACCCAGGTGTTGCAGGTCATCAGAATCGTACAAGACACCTGATGCTTCTGCGTTACGACGTAGCTTTTCCATCGCCCGTGCCGAATGGGCCAGTTGGGTTTCCCCTTTCGAATGGGTATCGGCGTCGATCTGATGCTGTTCCAACAAATCTGCGACAAGCTGAACAGCGTCTTCTTCCGCTTGTTCGTACGACTGCGCAGCCTCAGCACCAAACCCACGGACCAAAGCCGCATGGCTCAGCTTAGACCCTCCGAGACAGCAAAATCCTCCATTCCGGCCCGAGGCACCCCACCCCGGGGTTGCGGCCTCAAGAACCGCAACTTTCACACCTGCCTCGGCCAGATGCAGGGCTGCCGAAAGCCCCGTGAAGCCGCCGCCGACGATTGCGACGTCAACGTTCAGATCACCTTTATGGGTCGGCCAATCAGGTGCCGAAATTGTCTGATCCCACCAGCAGTTCTGACGGGGTCCAGGCCCATAGGTGTAGTTCGGAAAAAGACGTTTCATTCGGTGCGCGCAGCGGCAAGTTCATCCTGCTTTTGCCGAACCATTGCGCGTTTCGTCACCAGCGAGGCGGTGATGACGCCAACCGTGACGACTGCAATCATGATGGTAGACAGCGCGTTGATCTCGGGGCTGACGCCCAGACGCACGGCCGAGAATATCTTGATCGGCAGCGTTGTCGCCGACGGGCCCGAGGTAAAGGACGCGATAACCAGATCGTCCAGCGATAGGGTAAAAGCCAGCAGCCAGCCTGAAATCACCGCGGGCGCAATGATCGGCAGTGTCACAAGACGGAACGCCTGCGCTGGCGAACATCCCAGATCCAAAGCGGCCTCTTCCAGCGACTTGTCAAATGTCACAAGGCGCGAGGACACGACGACCGACACAAAGCACATCGAAAAGGTTGTGTGGGCCAGAACGATGGTCAGAATGCCCCGATCCAGTCCAATACCGATAAACAGCAGCAGCAACGACAGGCCGGTGATCACTTCGGGCATTACCAGAGGTGCGTAAATCATTCCGGAAAACAGTGTCCTGCCAAAAAACCGCCCGCCACGGACCAGAACATATGCGGCAGCGGTGCCAAGAACCGTGGCCAATGTGGATGAGAACACCGCAACCCGTATTGTCACCCAGGCCGCGTTCAGAAATGCCTCATTCTGGGCAAGCTCACCGTACCATTTGGTCGAGAACCCTGCCCATACTGTGACCAGCTTGCTTTCGTTGAAGCTGAAGATGATCAGGATGACCATAGGGATGTAGAGGAACGCAAAGCCCAGTGTCAGAGACACCGCGTTGAACCAACTCAGCCTGTTCATTGCTCGGCCTCCGTCTGTTTCTGCTGGTTGCGCTGGAACAGCACAATCGGGATCACGAGGATCAGCAACAACACAACGGCAACGGCACTGGCCACCGGCCAATCGCGGTTTGAGAAGAACTCTTCCCACAGCACCTTGCCGATCATTAGCGTGCTGGACCCGCCCAACAGCGACGGGATCACGAATTCACCGATCACCGGGATCATCACCAGAAAACAGCCGGCAATGATGCCGGGGCGCGACAGCGGTATAGTCACCAGCCAGAACGCCTTCAGACGGGAACAGCCCAGATCTTCGGCTGCTTCGATCAGGGATTCATCCATGCGCTCCAACGACGAATAAATCGGCAGGATCATGAAGGGCAAATAGGTGTAGACGATACCGATGTAGACGGCAGTGTTGGTGTTCAAAATGGTCAGCGGGGTCGAAATGATACCCAGCCACAACAAAATCTGGTTCAGATAGCCTTCATTGCTGAGAATTCCCATCCACGCGTAAACGCGGATCAGGAACGAAGTCCAGAACGGCAGGATCACCAGCATCATCAGCGTCGGGCGCCATTCGGCTGGCGCACGGGCCATTCCATAGGCAATCGGATAACCCACCAGCAACGTCAGAACCGTCGAGATCAGAGCGATCTTGACGCTGGACAGGTAGGCTTTCCAGTAAAGGTCATCTTCGGTCAGCCAGACGAAGTTTTCGAAATCCAACTGGCTGAAAAAGTCGGTTATCCCAGACCAACCCTGCGACAGATCCAGTGTCGGCGTATATGGCGGGATCGCCAGTTCGACATCCGACAGCGAAATCTTCAGAACGATAAAAAACGGTATCAGAAACAGGGCCAGCAGCCAGACATAAGGAACAGCGATCAGAAGGGCGCGGCGCATCAGTTTGCCAACAAAACCGCAGCCGTTGCCGTCCATGACAGCCAGACCGGGTCTTCCCAAGTAAACGAACGGCGCGAGATTCGGCGCGTGTTGGCCGATTGCGCCTTGATGATGGTGCCATTCGGCAGCTCGACGTAGTATGTGGACAGGTTGCCCAGATAGGCAATGTCAAGCACCTTGCCCTGAACCGCGTTGATGGCATCCGCCGGGCGGTCGGCCGAGATCGTCACCTTTTCGGGGCGGATCGCCAGATGGCAGCTTTGCCCGTTCGAGAATTCTGTCGACGAGGTTGCGGTCAGCGGCGATTGCCCCTCAGCCCAGTCGATTTGGTAGGCTTCATCGCCGTTCGCGGTCGCCCGGCCTTCGATGATATTCACATCTCCAATAAAGTCAGCGACATAGACTGAGTTGGGGTTTTCATAGATCCTGTCCGGCGTCGATACCTGCATCAGCTTGCCCTGATCCATCACGGCGACGCGGCTGGCAACAGTCATCGCCTCTTCCTGATCATGGGTTACGATCACAAAGGTGGTGCCGGTCTTTTCCTGAATGTCCATCAGCTCGAACTGAGTGTCCTGCCGGAGTTTTTTGTCCAGCGCACCCAAGGGTTCGTCCAGCAACAGCAGTTTTGGCGCTTTTGCCAGTGACCGTGCCAGCGCGACCCTCTGCCGTTGGCCACCAGAAATCTGGTGCGGTTTACGGCGGGCGAATTGCTCAAGCCGGGTCAGGCGCAACATCTCTTCCACGCGGTCTTCAAGATCCCGCTTGGGCATATTGTCCCGGCGCAGACCGAAGGCGATGTTCTCCCAGATGCTGAGGTGCGGAAACAGCGCGTAGGACTGGAACATCATGTTCACAGCCCGCTTGTTTGGCGGGATCGGGTCGATGTCCTGCCCGCCCAGCATGATGTGCCCTTCGGTAGGCTTTTCAAACCCTGCCAGCATCCTCATCATGGTCGTCTTGCCGCAGCCAGATGGACCGAGCAAAGCAAAGAATTCCTGTTCGAATATGTCCAGTGACAGGTTGTCGATGGCCGTGAATCCGCCAAAACGTTTGGTCACATTCTGGAATTGGATCAATGGTTTCGCCTGTGGATCTTCCCACGGCGCAAAGACGTTTGTGTTCAAGGCGGCCCCCGTTTCGACGGTCTGATTGAAAGGGCAAGGCGGTCGGGCCGCCTTGCTCAGATACTTCGGTTCAGGTGCCCGATTTGATTTTGGTCCACAGGCGGGTCACGCTCCGCTGCGTTTTGACGGGATAAGGCGTCGTGATGTAGAGATTCTCCATCGTGGCATCACTCGGATAGATTGCCTGATCACCAATCACGTCTTCCTCAAGGAACTCCTGAGAAGCCTTGTTGCCATTGGCATAATACACATAGTTCGATGCGGCAGCCATGTTGTTGGCGTCCAGAATGAAGTTCAAGAACTGGTGTGCGCCTTCCGGGTTCGGAGCATCCGCCGGGATGGCCATCTGGTCGAACCACATCAGCGAACCTTCAGCGAATGGGTGGTATTCAATTTCCACGCCATTTTCGGCCTCGGCCGCGCGATCCCGCGCTTGCAGGATGTCACCTGACCAACCGACAGCTACGCAGATATCGCCATTTGCCAGCGCGTTGATGTATTCCGAGCTGTGGAATTTCTGGATATGCGGGCGAACGCCAGCCAGGACTTCTTCGGCTTTACCGATCACATCGGTGTCATGGCTGTCCGGATCTTCACCGATATACTGCAGCACCATCGGAATAATCTCGGCCGGAGCGTCCAGGAAATGGACGCCGCACGAGGCCAGCTTTTCCATATTCTCTGGTTTCAGAACCAAGTCCATGCTGTTCAGAGCAACGTCATCGCCCAGCACTTCCTTAACCCTACCAACGTTAACGCCGAGGCCGGTCGTCCCCCACATGTAGTTGATCGAATAGGCGTTGTTCGGGTCATAGCCTGCGGTACGTTCCTGAATCACGTCCCATAGGTTTCCTGAATTCGAAAGCTTTGCTTCGTCCAGTTCCTGAAAAGCGCCAGCCTGAATCTGACGCTGTAGAAACGTGCCCGACGGCACAACCACGTCATAGCCTGATCCACCGGCCAGCATCTTGGTTTCCAGAACCTCGTTGCTGTCAAACACGTCGTAGATCAGGGTCAGCCCTGTCTCTTCTTCGAATTTTTTCAGCAGATCCTCGTCGATATAGTCGGACCAGTTGTAGACGCGCACCTCTTCGGCAAAAGCCGCCGAAGTCCCCAGCGCGACAATCGCTGTCATCGTCAGCGTTTTGATTGACATATTTCTCTCCCTGCAAGTGTACGGGTATTCTCCCGTTTTTTTTGATTTGATCAAGTTTTGCGTTTTCCCCCGATCCATCGTATGGTTTCACGAGGTCAGGCGTCTGGCAAGTCGACACCACGCGAAACAGGGTAAACCACTTGGATTTGATCAAAAATAAAGCATCCAGCTCGAAGGTGGATGAGGGAAAAAGACCGGCTCATGAACAGGTGTACCAAACCCTGAAATCTCAGATCATGTACGGTGATCTGGTCCCGGGACAACCCGTCACGATACAGGGTTTGACCGAATCGCTCGGGGTTGGAATGACCCCCGTCCGCGAGGCGATCCGGCGGCTGATTTCGGACGGCGCGCTGGTGTTTCAGGGCAATCGACGGGTCAGCGTGCCGTTATTGTCGGGCACCGATGTCGAGCAGATGATTTTTGCCAGAATATCAATAGAATCAGAGCTTTCCAAACGGGCAACCGCAAATTTAAAGCCTGCTGATATCGATCAGCTCGAGAAGCTTGATCAGCGATTGGATCAGACCATCACAGACGGCGACGTCAGTGGTTACCTGCGCTTGAACCACCAGTTTCATGAAACGTTATATGCGCATGCGGATGCTCCAATTCTCAACGATCTAGCCGAGAGGCTTTGGCTGCGGTTCGGCCCCTCACTACGCGTTGTTTGCGGACGATTCGGAACACATAGCCTGCCGGATCGACACAAGGACATCATCGCAAGTTTGCGAGCGAACGATGCGGAAAAGGTGGCGAAAGCAACTGCTCAGGACATTGAGCAGGGTATGGAATTGATGTCGGACGCTTTGATCCGCGCCTGATTCAGCTCGATTCGATTGACAGCAAAAAATTTGATCATATTGTGACGGGTAACCGCCTTTTGCAGGAGATTCTCTGATGTCGACCATCACCAATCACATGCCAACCGCCGAATTGCAGGCGCTGGATGCGGCGCATCATATGCACCCGTTTTCGGCCAACGGATCATTGAGCGAGGAAGGTGCGCGTGTCATCACTCGTGCCAAAGGCGTGTACCTGACCGATAGCGAAGGCGAAGAGATTCTGGACGCCATGGCGGGTCTTTGGTGCGTCAATATCGGTTACGGTCGCGATGAACTGGCTGAGGTTGCGGCCCGTCAGATGCG
Source organism: Ruegeria sp. CDSC054 (assembly GCF_059610645.1). Taxonomy (NCBI): domain Bacteria; kingdom Pseudomonadati; phylum Pseudomonadota; class Alphaproteobacteria; order Rhodobacterales; family Roseobacteraceae; genus Ruegeria; species Ruegeria sp. CDSC054. The sequence continues at coordinate 155,073 of NZ_JBXWOA010000008.1, forward strand.
TGAACTGCCCTATTACAACACGTTCTTCAAAACGACCCATATTCCGGCCATCGCTTTGGCTGCCAAGATCGCGGAACTGGCGCCGGGGGATCTGAACCATGTGTTCTTCGCGGCGGGCGGGTCCGAGGCAAATGACACCAACATTCGTCTGGTGCGCACCTACTGGGCCGAAAAGGGCCAGCCGGACAAGAACATCATCATCAGCCGCCACAATGCCTATCACGGGTCCTCCGTCGGTTCGGCCTCGCTGGGCGGTATGGCGGGCATGCATGCGCAGGGCGGCATCCCGATCCCGAACATCCACCACATCAACCAGCCGAACTGGTGGGCAGAAGGCGGCGACATGGCGCCGGAAGAATTTGGCCTGGCCCGCGCGCGTGAGCTGGAAGAAGCCATTCTGGAACTGGGCGAAGACCGCGTCGCGGCCTTTATTGCCGAACCCGTGCAGGGTGCGGGAGGGGTGATCGTTGCCCCCGATACCTACTGGCCCGAGATCCAGCGCATTTGCGACAAATACGATATCCTTTTGATCGCCGATGAGGTGATCTGCGGCTTTGGACGCACAGGCAACTGGTTCGGGTCCGAAACAGTTGGTATCAAACCGCATATCATGACAATCGCCAAGGGTCTCAGTTCGGGTTACGCGCCCATCGGCGGATCCATTGTGAATGACGAGATTGCCGAGGTGATCGGCGGCACCGAGTTCAATCACGGCTATACCTATTCCGGCCACCCGGTTGCGGCGGCTGTCGCGCTAGAGAATCTGCGCATCCTCGAAGAAGAAGGCATCGTCGACCACGTCCGCGACGTGGCCGCCCCCTATCTGAAAGAGAAATGGGAGGCCCTGGCCGATCATCCACTCGTCGGTGAGGCCAAGATCGTCGGCATGATGGCCTCGATCGCGTTGACGCCGGACAAGGCCAGCCGCGCCAAATTCGCGTCCGAGCCCGGTACGGTCGGCTACATCTGCCGCGACCGCTGTTTTGCCAACAACCTGATCATGCGCCATGTGGGTGACCGGATGATTATCTCACCCCCGCTGGTCCTGACCCCTGCGGAAATCGACGAGATGTTCGTGCGGATTCACAAGTCACTGGACGAGGCGCAGGCCGAGATCATCGCGCAGGGTCTGATGAAGGCGGCGTCATAGCCCAGATTGCTACTATTCAGGTTTAAGGGGCGCACTGGATGCGCCCCTTCCCACTTTCTGAGTCGCAATTGCCCGTCAATCGATACAGCTCAATTCCTGAACACAACTAGATTCGATCAAATCGAGCGGCAAAAAGAAGTAATTTTGTATCGCGCGACAACCAAAAATTTATCGCGCGATAATTATCTTGATTTGATGTAATTCAGATTCAAGTATGCGAATGCGACTCGGTTAATTGTATTACCTCTACCGGCGTCGCGACCCGCTCTTCTGCTGGGTCCACCTCCCGTCTATCGTAGTGAGTGCCGGTAGTCGGGAGGTTGCACAGCCAATACCTGAGAGAGTATCCGCAGTGCATACCCAGGCAATAGATCAACGCCCCTACATTGTCACCGCAACGCTTCCAAGAGGTTCAGACTGGCGTATCCGTCTGGCAGCAACCCCTGTGCCAATTGATACGCCCGAACAGCTTTGACTGTGTTTGGCCCTGTGCGCCCGTCGACGCCTTGGGTATCAAAGCCAGCCTCGGTCAGGCGGGATTGCAATTCCTTTTTCTCGGTGAAACTCAACACCCGGTCACCACGCGGCCATTCGGTTTGGAACGCCCCCCGTCCGGCAAGACGGTCAGACAGGTGTCCTATCCCGATCACATAGGCGTCGGCACCGTTGTATTCCTCAATCACCTTGAAATTGTCGAAGATCATCAGCGCGACGCCCCGCCCTCCGGCGGGTAACAGAATTGCCGCTTGTCCGTGATCCGAAATGTGGGCGCCACTCGCCGCCACCACGCCACGTGCGGCCCATTGTGAGGGCATCAATGTGTGATCCCGCCTTGCAGTGGAATAGTCGAACCCTTTGGGCAGGGTCACCTCAACGCCCCACGGCTGCCCCTTGGTCCACCCATGCCGCGCCAGATAGGCGGCGGCCGAGGCCAGCGCATCGGTTGGATCGTCCGACCAGATATCGCGCCGCCCATCCCCGTCGAAATCAACTGCGTGGTCCAGAAATGAGGTTGGCATGAACTGCGTATGCCCCATCGCCCCAGCCCAGCTACCCACCATATTGCGCGGGCTGACGTCGCCCGCCTGAATGATCTGCAATGCGGCGATCAACTGGGTTTCGAAAAACTGCGCGCGTCGTGCGTCAAACGCCAATGTCGCCAGTGATCGGATCGTGTGATCACTGCCCCGATAGGTCCCGAACGAGGTCTCAAGCCCCCAAATCGCCGTTACCACCTCTTTTTCAACGCCGTATTTGGCTTCGATACGGGCCAACGTTTCACCGTGACGTTCCAGCCCGGTCTGGCCGTTTCTGATCCGCGTGTCCGAAACGGCGGAATCCAGGTATTCCCAAATGGGTTTCGAAAACTCTGCTTGGTTGCGGTCGCGCCTGATCACGTCCTTATCGTAGGTCAAACCTGCCAGCGACCTGTCCAGTGTTGAGGCTGATATCCCCCGCTCGGACGCCCGTTCACGAAATGCTCCAAGCCACGCCTGGAACCGCGCGTTTCCTTCCGTCGACACCCGGTACTCCTTAGCTGAGGGTCGTAAAACTGGCCGGATGGATATCGCCACGCCAGCTGACGCCAGCTGTATGGCCTGTGATCCGCCCAGAGTATTGATAGATTCCGCCTGCACAATGGATGCCCATAATGCGGCGGTCATAACGCCACCTATGCATTTACGCATTCCGAATTTTCCTGGTTTCTGCTCAACCTCAGAATACCGCAGAATTGGAATTTTCCAAAGCGTTCAGCTTGACCCTTCGCGATCTTTTGCTTTGTGCTGTGCGCGGATCTGGGCAAGGGCTTCTCGCAGCAAGGGGATACGGTTCGGCCTAAAGCTTTCATCTGTCACGGACATTTCGCGGATCCGGTCTAGCCGGAAGACCCGGAAATCCTGCCTCAGATGGCACCAGGAAATCAGAACGTTGGAGCGATCCATATAGACGATACTCAGCGGGTTCACCTTACGACGGGTGTCATCGCCCTTGGCATCGGTATAAGCAAACTCGATCGTGCGCTCATCCCACGTGGCTTGTCGCAAGTCCCCGACCGTGATGGTGGGCTTGGCCGGGCGATCAAACCGCGTCGCTGTCAACACGGCATGGGTCAGCCGGTGCGACTGACGCTGGGGTAGGCGTCCCTGAAGTTTTCGTAACGCATTGCCTGCCGCATCCGCTAAACCGGGGTCGCCAATGGCCTGCACCTCTCGCAACCCCAACACCAGCGCTTCAAGCTCATCATCTGTGAATCCAAGCGGCGGCAGTGTTGCGTCTTCGATCAGGGTAAAGCCAAAACCGGCCTCACCGTCGATCACCGCCCCAAGCCCGCGTAACGACTCAATATCGCGATGAACGGTGCGCGGCGACACGCCCAGATCCTGCGCCAGTTGTTGGGACGTTCTTGGCGAAGGGCCAGAGCGCAAGGCTTGCATCAATTGGAACAGACGGGCGGTTCGGGACATAATGCAGGTTAATCTAAACCTGATGACAGAAACTGTCATCAGGCAAAGGTATCCCTCGGGCATCCCTGATAATGGAGCCCCCGATGCTGACCCTTTTGATCTACCCTTCTGCCTTCGGCCTGTTCAGCGCCAGCCCCTTCTGCGTCAAGGCCGCATATATGCTGGAACACGCGGGCCAACGCTGGCAGCGGTCCGATATGCTGGACCCCCGAAAAATGCCCCATCAAAAGCTTCCTGTTCTGCGTACGCCAGAGCGTCTTGTCCCGGACAGCGACCTTATTCGCGATTGGCTTGAGGCGCAGGGCGCGGACTTCGACCATGGGCTCAGCGACGTACAAAAGGCGCAGGCGCGGGCGCTGATCCGCATGGCCGAGGAACATATCTATTTTCAGGTCGTGATGGACAGATGGGCCAATGACGAGGTCTGGCCAATTCTGCGCGACACCTTCTTTTCGGTCATTCCCGCTTTGATCCGCACACCTGTTTCGAACTCCATCCGGAAAAAGGTTGTCCAGGGGTTGGGATTCCAGGGTGTTGCCCGTTTCTCACCTGTCGAGAGACGGGATCGGCTAGAGCGGGACCTTGAAGCGATATCCGCCTATCTGTGGCAATCACCCTACCTTCTGGGCGACAAACCGACCTCGGCAGATTTGAGCGTTGGACCAATGCTCGCCGCAATGCGCGCGACACCAGTGGAAACACCGCTGACCCGGCGGATCAAACAAGATAGGCTGCTCAACGATTACATCGACCGAATGGAACAGGCGATACCGCTGCATGACACCATTTAATGATCCCGCCGTTCAGGCCGCCTTTGAAGCACTCCCCGAAAATACCCGTTCGGGCGCGATTGCTTTGCGTGAACTGGTGTTTTCAACAGCCGGGACATTGCCCAAAGCGCAGCCATTGAATGAAGCGCTGCGTTGGGGGCAACCCGCCTATCTTGCCCCCAAGGGATCAACCATCCGCTTGGGCGGTCACAAATCGGCGTCCTTTGCGTTGTTCGTGCATTGTCAGAGCCGGCTGATGGGCGATTTAAGCACCGCCTTTCCGGGCGAAGATCGGATCGATGGCAATCGGGCCATCTTGTTTGATGACCCGGATCAGATCGACGAAACCCGCCACGGCTGGCTGATTGCTCGGGCGCTAACGTATCACCTTTGACGGCGTTTGCGCTCGACCTTGCGCTTGATCTTGTCCTTCTTGCGCTTGGTGCTGACCGCCTTGCGCCGTGTACCCCGCTTGGTGGGCCCGCCCCGCCCCCGCGGTAGGGCCTGATCATCGATAGACAGCAGCTCCAGCTCTAGCCCTCCGGTGACCGGCGTGGCTTCGGTCAGGCGCACGGTGACACGCTGGCCGATGGCGATGATCAAGCCGGTGTCTGATCCCATCAGTGTTCCCGCTTCGCGGTCGAAATGGAAAAACTCGCGCCCCAGTGATCGGACGGGGACCAGCCCATCCGCACCGGTTTCATCCATCTTCACAAAGGCGCCAAACCGGGCAATGCCACTGATACGGCCTGAGAATTCATTGCCCACGCGCTCACTCAGATATGCGGCAAGGTAGCGATCCGTCGTATCCCGTTCGGCCATCATTGAGCGGCGTTCGGTGTCCGAGATATGCGTGGCCGTTTCATCAAGGCGCGCGATTTCATCCTCGGTCAACCCGTCGTCACCCCAGCCATGCGCCGTGATCAGCGCACGGTGCACGATCAAATCGGCATAGCGGCGGATTGGAGAGGTGAAATGCGCGTAGTTGCGCAATGCCAACCCAAAATGGCCAAAATTCTCGGGGTTGTAATAGGCCTGCGCCATCGACCTAAGGGTGGTCAGGTTAATCAGCTCTGCATCCTCGGTCCCGGCGGCCGCGTTCAACAGCGCATTCAGGTGTCGGGTCTGCAGAACCTGCCCCTTAGCCAAATTCAACCCAGCAGCCTGAGCAGTCTCCCTCAGGCTTTCCAGCTTTTCTTGCGCCGGTTCCTCGTGCACGCGGAACAGCAACGGGCGGCGCTTGGCGATCAATGTCTCGGCGGCGGCGACATTGGCGAGGATCATAAACTCCTCGATCAGCTTGTGCGCATCTAGCCGGTCACGGAAGGCCACACTTTGAACCTCGCCCGCGTCGCCGAGAACGATCTTGCGTTCGGGCAAATCCAGCTCCAATGGTTGCCGTTCCGCCCGCGCTTTCTTGAGCGCGGCATAGGCGGAGTAGAGCGGCTTCAAAACAGGTTCCAACAAAAGCCCAGTGCGGTCATTTGTATTGCCGTCGATAGCGTCTTGTACTTCGGCATAGTGCAGCGAGGCGGCCGAACGCATCAGACCACGTACAAAGCGATGACCAATCTTGTTTCCATCCGCATCGATCTGCATCCGCACAGCGATACAGGCGCGCGGAACGCCTTCGTGCAGCGAACACAGGTCTCCAGAGAGGCGATCCGGCAGCATTGGCACCACCCGATCCGGGAAGTAGCTGGAGTTGCCGCGCTTGCGCGCCTCACGATCCAGCGCGGTACCGGGCTGCACATAGGCGGCAACGTCGGCGATGGCGACCCAGATCACATGCCCGCCAGGGTTCTTGGGGTCATCGTCGGCATGGGCGTAACAGGCATCGTCATGATCCCGCGCATCTGACGGATCGATGGTCAGCAGCGGCATGTCCCGCAGATCTTCGCGGCCTTTCAGCCCCACGGGTTTGGACTTGTCAGCTTCGTCAATCACCTTGTCGGGGAAATCATCCGGAATGCCATGCTGGTGGATGGCGATCAGCGAAACGGCCTTGGGTGCAGACGGATCGCCCAGCCGTTCCACGATACGCGCACGCGGCAAACCCATGCGGTTCTTTGGCCCGGCCTGTTCGGCTTCGACAAGCTCGCCGTCCTTCGCACCCAGTACGGCACCGTCCGCAACCAGCCATTCGGTCTGCCCGGCTTTGTCGATTGGCACGATCCGACCGCCTTCGGCCCCTTTGCGAAAGATGCCGACGATCTTGCGCGGGTTGGTTCCGATACGGCGGATCAGTCGTGCCTCGTAATTGTGGTCTTCCTCATGCACCACCGTCAGGCGGGCCAGAATTCGGTCGCCCTCTCCCAATGCAGGATCACTGGCGCGGGTGATGATCAGAACAATGGGCTCGACGCCTTCGCCATGCCATTCCAAAGGTCGCGCGAACAGGTCGCCATCCGCATTCGGAGCCTTCACCTGCAGTACGCTGACCGGTGGCAGGCGGTCCGGGTCGCGATAGCTGCGCTTACGCTTTTCCAGATGCCCCTCGGCCTCTAGCTCTTTCAGAATGCGTTTCAGATCGATCCGGTCCGCGCCCTTGATACCAAAGGCTTTGGCGATATCGCGTTTCGAGGTCAGGGTGGGGTTCGCCGAGATCCAATCGAGGACCTCCTGCTTGGTGGGTATCCGAGTCATACTTCCGGCCTATCACGGGTATGCGACGGCGTCATGATCAAAAAGCTCAGGGTCTCAGGTCGGCCACCGTATCAACGTCGCGCAGATGGTCCAGCAATCCTACGCGGCACCCCGGAACTGAGGCCAGAGTGTCGGCCAGTGCGGTTTCAGTAGACCAGCGCACATTACGAAACAAGTTGTTCGGCAACGCCCCGTATCGTTGGGCCCCTACCAGCCAATAGCCCCCGTCCGGCGCAGGGCCAAAAACGAATTGCGACCGCCCCAATTCCTTGAAGGCCCGTGCGACATGCTGCGATGTGATCCCGGGAATGTCCGCGCCAATCAGACAGACCGGTCCCCGCGGCATGCCGCGCAGCATGCGCCCCATGCGGTCGCCCAGATCACCGCGCCCTTGCGCCGCGCGGGGCAGATCAACGGGCCAGATGCGGCTGGTCAGGCCTTCTCGATCCGGAGCGACGGCCAGCACTATCTGCCAGCGTGGGTCCCGCAATCGCCGGATCAGCGCGCGTGTCTGATGGCGGAACCACCACGCGGCACCAACCATGCCGATGTCGCGCCCCAACCGCGTCTTGACCCGACCCGGGCGGGGTTCTTTCACCATGATGACCAATGTGCGCTGCATGGTTCAGGCGAAATAATCTCGAAGGATGCGCGTATATATCGCCTTGAGCTGCTCGATCTGCGCCACCTCGACGCATTCATCGACCTGGTGCATTGTTCGGCCGACAAGGCCAAACTCAACCACTGGGCAATGGTCTTTGACAAACCGCGCATCAGATGTGCCACCTGTTGTCGACATCTCGGGGCGCACACCGGTTTCGGTCTCGACCGCTTTCGCAACCAGATTAGACAGGGGGCCGGGCGGGGTCAGAAAGCTCTCACCTGAGATCTTGATCCTGACGTCGACTTCGACATCGTAGGTTTCAGCCACGGCGTTGGCCTCGACCTGCAACCACTCACTGAGGCTGGCGCCCGAGTGCAGATCGTTAAAGCGGATGTTCACCGCTCCGGTACATTGCGCCGGGATCACATTGGTAGCTGCGTTGCCCGTATCAATGTTCACAACAGCCAGGGTTGAGGCATCGAAATGGTCCGATCCCTGATCCAGTTCGTGGCTGGCCAGCTGATGCATCAAACGCGCCATGGCGGGCAAAGGGTTCTTGGCCCGGTGCGGATAGGCCGAATGCCCCTGCACGCCGGTCACTGTAAACCAGGCGGTCATCGAACCACGCCGCCCGATCTTCATCATCTCGCCCATTGTGTTTGGGCAGGTCGGCTCGCCCACCAAACAGGCAGACATGTGTTCTCCAGCCTCGGACATGTAATCAAGCAGTGCCGTAGTTCCGTCCACCGCGTCCGCCTCTTCATCGCCCGTGATCGCAAGAATAATCGCCCCGTCCGGGGGGGTGTCGCGCACGAAATCCACAGCGGCCGCCGAAAAGGCCGCCACGCCGGATTTCATGTCTGTGGCCCCGCGCCCATACATCACACCTTCGCGGATTTCTGCGCCAAAGGGGGGCATCGTCCAGGCCGCTTCGTCCCCCACCGGGACAACGTCAGTATGCCCGTTGAACCCAAAGCTGCGCGGATGGTCTTTCGGCCCCCAGCGCGCGTACAAATTACTGACATCGCCCCGGTCCGCGCGGGTGCAGTCGAACCCTGCGTCGGACAGAAGCTTCTCCAACAACACAAGCGCGCCACCTTCCTCAGGTGTGACTGATGGGCAACGGATCAGGTCCGCCGTCAACTTCACCGGATCTGTCATTTCTGGGCCCTTTTGGTTGGTTCAATCGCGGGATCGTGCACAGATTCAACGAATTGGACCAATTGCCAACCCCTCGCCACCGGATTCCGGGCGCTTTTTTCCGCGAGTCTTGAAATGACACCCCAATAAAACATGGCGGTTTACCTTGCGGCCACCTTGCCGTGCCTTTCAAATCTGCGTTAGAGGGCCGCGAAACAGGTGAATTGACGATGATACGTGCGCTTCTCGTTTGGATCTGCCTGACTTTCGCCGTTCTTGCACAGCAAAGCCAGGCGCAGACGCTTTCGGTCACGACCGTGACCCGCCCCCCGTTTTCCTATGTCGAGGACGGGGCCCAAACCGGTTTTTCAATGGACTTGTTGCAAGCCCTGTCCGAGGCACTGAATTGGGACTACTCAGTCACCAGGGTCGAGGCCTTCAGCGATATGCTTGGTGCCGTGCAGGATGGAACCGCGGACCTGGCTGTAGCCAATATCTCGATTACGGCTGCACGTGAAACGCAGATGGATTTCAGCCAGCCCATATTCGAGGCCGGCTTGCAGATCATGGTGCCGTCGGATGCAGCCCGCAGACCATCGCTGCTGCATGCCTTACTGTCTGTTGAGCTGTTCATTGCTATCGGTCTGGCCTTTGCAATCCTGCTTGGCGGCGGGATGCTGATGTGGGGGTTTGAGCGTCGGGCCCAGCCGTATTTCGACCGTAAGCTGAATGAGGCATGGTTCCCGTCCTTTTGGTGGGCGCTGAATCTTGTGGTCAATGGCGGGTTCGAGGAACGCATGCCGCGCACACCGTTCGGACGGTTGCTGGGCGTGGTACTGGTGGTGTCCTCACTGTTCATCGTATCGGTCTTCACAGCGCGCATCACGTCGGTCATGACCGTGGATGCCATCAGCGGCAACGTGAACTCGGTCAACGATCTTTACGGCAAGCAGGTGGGCACAATCTCGAACTCGACTGCCGCAAACTTCCTGAACCGGCGCGAGATTGAATTTTCCGGTTATGAAAACCTGGATGATGTGCTCACCGCATTCCGGGATAAGGAATTGGACGCCGTCGTCTTTGACGCGCCGATCCTGTCCTATTTCACCGCGCATGAAGGACGCCGGATCGCGACGATGACTGGCGGTATTTTCCTGCGAGAGAACTACGGGATCGCGTTCCCGACCGGCTCGCCATTGGTCGAGGACGTGAACCAGGCCTTGTTGGCGCTGCGCGAAGACGGCACCTATGACGAAATTTACCGCAAATGGTTCGGGGTCCGGAACTAAGCCGGTTCTTCATCCCCGAAAAACGGCGTCATTTGCGCCACGATAACGGCGTTTTCGTCCAGCGCCCTCTGCATCAGGGCGCGTTCGTCAGGATCAATATCGTGACCTTGCGCTTCACGCTCGGCCAGGGTGCCGTATCCTGTAACGTCCAGTGGCGCAGTGTCCGCCTGCTTCAGAATCGCAACGGTTTCACGCACGGCCTCGGCCTCATCCACACCGCTGGCAAAACACATCAGCGCCGCTCCGGTCGCGCCTTCGGGCAGGCCGTCGCCTTCTTTGCGGCCGATCTGAACGAGCAATGTATAAACTTGCTGACGGGACGGTTTCTTTTGCTTTTCCATGCAGGGGGCCATAGCTGCGCGTCTGTCCGCGGTCAAGCAGCCGGGAATTGCGGGAAGCCCTAAGCGCGTCCATAGTACCCGCGAAAACCCATTTCAAACTGCAAAGGATTTTTCATGGCCTACCCAGATTTCATCACAGACTTCCCTAGCCTCGACGTGCCATTCCCCGAGGATGTGGTTCAGACCGCCGTCGTCCGATCAGATGCGGGTTTGGTTGCGTTCTTCACGTTCCTCAAAGATTTCGAACTGCCACCGCATTCACACAAGGCGCAATGGGGCACGGTGGTCGAGGGCGAGGTTGAACTGACAATCGGCGGAGAGACTAAGACCTATCGACCCGGCGACAGCTATTCGATTCCGTCGGGCGTGGAACATGGCGGAAAAATCAAGGCGGGCTCGCGGGTGATCGACGTATTTGAGGAGCCTGACCGCTATCCAGTCAAAGGATAAACAGAAAAGGGCTGCGGCGAGATACGCCACAGCCCCGTTTCAAATCCGCGCTTAATTTAGTCGCGCAGCAGTTCGTTGATCCCGGTTTTCGAACGAGTCTTCTCGTCCACGCGCTTTACGATCACGGCGCAATACAGGTTGACGTTGTTCTTGGATGGCATCGAGCCCGCGACAACAACCGAATAGGGCGGCACTTCGCCATAAGTGACTTCGCCGGTTTCGCGATCCACGATCTTTGTGGACTTGCCGATAAAGACGCCCATTCCCAAAACCGAGCCTTTGCGCACGATGCAGCCTTCGACCACTTCCGAGCGTGCGCCGATAAAGCAATTGTCTTCGATGATGGTCGGGCCAGCTTGCATTGGCTCCAAAACTCCGCCGATGCCAACACCGCCTGACAGGTGTACGTTTTTACCAATCTGCGCGCAGGAACCAACGGTGGCCCAAGTGTCGACCATGGTGCCTTCGTCGACATAGGCGCCCAGGTTCACGAAGGACGGCATCAGAACCACGCCGGGTGCGACATAGGCGGATTTACGGACGACACAGTTCGGCACCGCGCGGAAACCAGCGGCACGCCACTGGTTTTCACCCCAACCGGCGAACTTGCTGTCCACCTTGTCCCACCAGCCGCCGTCCTGCGGACCACCGGTCTGGATTTCCATATCCTTGATGCGGAAGCCAAGCAGAACCGCCTTCTTGGCCCACTGGTTCACATGCCAATCGCCGCTCTCCAGCTTTTCAGCAACCCGCAACGTGCCGCTGTCCAGCGCGTTCAGTGTGTCTTCGATAGCTTCACGTTGTTCGCCGGTGGTGGCGGGCGTGATGGTGTCTCGCGCCTCCCAGGCGGCTTCGATAGCGGTTTCCAGTTGCGCGTTGGACATCGGATGGCTCCCTGCAGAATCTGTTCACGTTTGTTTGGCCTATACGCAACTGCATCTCGCGGTGCAATGCGACGCAGAAGGTACGATTTGCGGCTAGCTTGACCTGTGTTCAGCTGGCGCGGCGGATATGGCGCGTCAGAATGGCCGTCGCCGTGGCCGCGTCCTTGCGCTTGAGCGCCTGAACGATGGCTGCGTGGTCACCATCCGCGCGGTGTACCCACTTGGGGCGCCAATGGGCAAACAGATGGCGCGCGCCGGCGATATGCAGGTCATCAATCGCATGCAGCAGGCGTGGCAACCCGCATGGCGTCAGGATCGAGCGATGAAAGGTACGGTTGCACGCTTCCCACTCGGGCATCGTTTGCGCGGCATCACAGGCGATCCGAGCGTCATCCGCCTCTTTCAGCGCACCAGGCGTCATATTCTGTACCGAATGCTGCAAGGCGAGAGATTCCAACACGACGCGCATTTCAACCACTTCGCGCACTTCTGCCGGGTCCAGCGCCGAAACACGCATACCGCGGCGCGGCTCACTTTGGGCCAACCCGTGCGCTTCGAGTCGCAGCAATGCCTCGCGCACCGGTACATGGCTGGTCTCAAAGGCCCGCGCGATGTGATCCTGACGCAGCTTTTCACCGGCAAGCAGTTCGCCGGTGATAATCTTCTGTCTAAGATTTTGGTAGATTGTGTCAGCGATCGTAGTGGTCATAGATTATCGATAAAATCCTTAACCACCTTCCACAAGCCGATAATTCACCCCATCAGCGGGTCCGGGGCGATATTTCCCCCGCACACCAGAGCCGCCACGCGTTCGTCCGGTTCTGGCTTATATACACCTGAGGTCAAAGCCGCCAACGCGGTCGCACCGGCCGGTTCGACCAATACGCGATGGTTCCGCCATAGCGCCTTTTGCGCATCGGCAATCGCCTCATCAGAGACGAGAACAGACGTCATTCCCTGTGCAAGATCGAAACAAATCCCTCCGATCCGCCGCGCGCCCAGCGCATTGGCTGCAATCCCCGAGACCGAGACATCCACCGGTTCACCCGCCTGCAGCGCCGCGTTCAGCGCGCAGGAGGTTTCCGGTTCGACTGCTACGACCTTGCGAGCGCCATCAAACCAACCCAAAGCCCCGCCAATCAAGCCACCGCCGCCCACGGCCACCAGAATGGTGTCAGCCTGCAGTCCCTGTGCCTCCCATTCGGCAAAACACGTGCCCTGCCCTGCTACGGTTGCCGGTGCATCATAGGCGTGGATTTGCATCGCCCCGGTTGCTGCCTCATGCGCTTGGGCCTCGCTCAGCGCGTTAGCGTATTCACCCTGTACAACTGTCAGATCTGCGCCCGTCTGTTCAATCAGGGCGATCTTGGATGGTCCGGCAAGGTCTGGCACGAAAATCTTGGCCGGATACCCCAGCGTTTGTGCCGCATACGCCGCCGCCGCACCGTGATTGCCGCCAGATGCTGCCACAACGCCAGCCTCGGGCACGTCCAAACTGAGCAGCGTATTGAACGCCCCACGCGCCTTGAAGCTGCCCGTGTGCTGCATATGCTCCAGCTTCATTTCGACCGGATAATCCAATCCGGGCACGCGGATTTCAATCACCGGTGTCACCTGCGCATAGCCATCGATCCGGTTGGCTGCGGCTGAAATTTCACTCTTCCAATTCATTCTTGTTCTTCCGTGACTGGCACTCTGCCTGCGAACACTATAGCTGTTTTATGAACACGCAAGCAGGGAACCATCACCCATGAGAGAAGACCGCCTCAGCCCTTTCCGCGACGCCCAGACTGACCGCTCGACCGCGAGCGAGGTGCCGGACACGCCGCAGACGCGTTCACCCGCCTATCGCCTTGCCTTTGCGGACGATGATTTCCTGTGCCGGGATGAGCTGCGCCCCGTGCGCCTGCAGCTGGAATTGCTGAAGCCCGAGATGATCATGACCAAGCGCGAGATCACCTCGACCATCGTCATGTTCGGTGGCGCGCGCATTCCGGAACCCGCGCAAAAACACACCGCGCGGACGGATACATTGGCAGGATTGTCAAAATACTATGACGAAGCGCGTGAGTTTGCCCGCCTGATGACCGAAAAGTCCAACGAAACCGGTTGCCGGGAAAACGTGATCGTCACCGGTGGTGGCCCCGGCGTGATGGAGGCCGGAAATCGCGGTGCCCAGGATGCCGGCGGTTGTTCGATTGGCCTGAACATTGTTCTGCCGCACGAGCAGGCGCCGAACCTGTATGTAACGCCCGATCTCAGCTTTAACTTCCACTATTTCGCCATTCGCAAGATGCATTTCCTGATGCGCGCCCGCGCCATCACCATCTTCCCCGGCGGCTTTGGCACGCTGGACGAGTTGTTCGAATCCCTGACGCTGATCCAAACCGGCCGGATGGAGCGTGTGCCGTTCCTATTGTTCGGCCGCGATTTCTGGGAAAAAGTCATCAACTGGGAGGCGCTGGCTGATGCGGGCACGATCTCGGACGAGGATCTCGACCTGTTCCGCTTCGTGGATACCGCGCAAGAGGCGGTCGAGATTATTGAAAACTGGGAACCGGCCCCACCCCGCGATGAAATTCCGGGGCGCTGAGACATGAAGCCGCCAAAGACCGGTGAGATGTTGCACCTGCGCGGGAACGCATTGAGCAAGGGCGATCCGGTGGCCCTGCCACTGACACAAAGCAGTATGTACCATCTGCCCGGCGCACCTGACGGACACCCGACCTATGGACGGGTCGACAACCCGACATGGGTGCATCTGGAACATGTGTTGGCGCATCTGGAAGACGCGCCCTGTCTGACCTTTCCGTCAGGCATGGGGGCGATTTCTGCCGCTTTGTTAGCGACGGTGAAAGCCGGGTCTCATATCCTGATCCCCTCGGACGGGTATTATGTCACACGACTGCTGGCCGACCGGTTTTTGGCCAATCTTGGCATCTTAGTTACTGAACGTCCGACGACGGCGTTCGCTGAGGGCGGGTTTGACGGCTTCGACGTGGTCTTTTTGGAAAGCCCCTCGAACCCAGGGCTGGATATGATGGACCTGCCCGCGATCGCTAGCGCCGTTCGCGCGGCGGGCGGTCTCACGATTGCCGACAACACAACGATGACCCCATTGGGTCAACGCCCGTTGGATTTGGGCATCGACGTGGTGGTCGCTTCGGATACCAAGGCAATGGGCGGACATTCGGACCTGCTAATGGGTCATGTCGCCAGCCGCAACGCGCAGATCATGGAACGGGTCGAAGAATGGCGGCGCGTTTCCGGCGCGATCCCCGGCCCGCATGAGGCATGGCTGCTGCATCGCGGGTTGGAAACGCTGGACGTTCGTTTCGACCGGATGTGTGCATCGGCGCAAGTGCTCGCGGAACGGTTGGCAGAACATGAGGCCGTGAAACAGATCCGCTATCCCGGCCTGTCGGATGACCCGTCCTATGCTCTGGCCAAAGCGCAGACGTCCCGGTTCGGGTTCTTGTTGTCGATCACGTTAGAGACCGAGGAAAAGGCCGAAACTTTCATCAACACCTGCCCGATGCTGCGACCGGCCACATCGTTCGGCGGTGTTCACAGTTCTGCCGAACGACGCGCACGCTGGGGCGATGATGTCGATCCAGCCTTTATTCGTCTTTCAATAGGTTGCGAACCAACGGATGAACTGTGGCAGGCGATGGAAACCTGCCTGAACGCGTTATGATTTCTTCTTAGGCTCGCGCAGTTCGGTGAACACATAGATCGGCAGCACAATGCTGGCGATCAGTGCGCCTAGCCAAACCAGCAGAGTCGCCGCCAACAGGTTGGCAACGCCGCCAACGGTCAACCCGGCCGTAATCAGATCGGTCACCAACAGGCCGACGAACGTCACGATCAAGGCAATCCCACCTTTGATCGAGGGGGCTTTTTTCTCACCCAGTTTCAGGATCAGCGGCTCGGCCACCACCTGCACCAGTGTGAACACGATCACCACGACGATGAATGAAATCGGCTTGATCGCAAACCCCGACAACAACAGCGTTGCAAGCAACAACCCGATGGCATTCCCGGCCAACAGGGCCAGTGCGGATTTTATTCTGCGCGTCATGGGGTTCTCCGTGAGTGATCAGTTAGAAACATGCAGATGTTAACAGACCCGAAGGAATTTGCGAGCGGTTTCAAAAGCCACTTCCTTTTGGGTCATTGAAATCGCATGATAAAACACATTCATCCTGTTCAGACCGACCCGCGAGAGGTGAGATGAGCGACGATCCCTATACCATCCTTGGCGTCGCCAAAGACGCCAGCGCCGCCGAGATCAAAAAGGCATATCGGCGCATTGCAAAAGAATGCCACCCGGATCTCAAGCCCGGGGATGCCGAGGCAGAGGCCAAGTTCAAAGGCGCGGCATCGGCCTATGACCTATTGAAAGACCCGGACACGCGCGCGCGGTACGATAGTGGTGAGATTGATGCCTCGGGTCAGGAACGTCCCCAGCAGCAGTATTATCGCGAATATGCCGAGGCCGCCGGGAACCCTTACCGTGGGCGCGCAGCAGACCCGGATGACATGTCAGACATCTTTGCCGAATTCATGCGTGGCCGCGGAGGATACCAGCAGCGCACGCACGAATTTCACGCACCGGGGCACAATCGCGCTTACAATCTGCAGATCAGTTTTCTGGACGCGGTGTTCGGCGCCAGCCAAAAGCTGACGCTGCCAGATGGTGACCGGATCGAGGTGAAGATTCCTGCGGGCATCACCGATGGACAAACCATCCGCCTGCGCGGCAAAGGCGATCCGGGTTTTGGCGAAGGCCCGCCCGGCGATGCTTTGGTCACTGTGTCAGTGGCAAAGCATCCGGTCTTTGATCGCAAGGGCGACGATATTCATATCACACTACCGATCACGATCGATGAGGCCATTCTGGGTGGCAAGGTTCCTGCCCCCACGATTGACGGTGGCGTCAATGTCAGTGTCCCGGCTGGAACCAGCAGCGGTAAAACCCTGCGCTTGCGTGGCAAGGGAGTTAAGAAGCGCGGCTCGTCTGATCGCGGGGATCAGTTGATCGAACTGACCGTGTACATGCCGGACCAAATTGATGATGATCTGAAGCAATTCATGAAGACATGGCGCGAAACCCACAGCTATGATCCGCGGAAAGGAATGCCGTCATGACCCGCACCCTGACCGAGGAGCAGCTGATCGCAACCGTCACCCGCCTGACCTCGACCCGCCTGACCGAATACCTGGCTGCCGAGATCGTCATTCCCGAGCAAACCGAGCAGGGACTGGTGTATCACACCCTTGACGTTGCGCGGCTGGAGCTGGCATGCGAGCTGCACGACCAATACGAGATGGAGCCTGATGCGCTGTCGATGATGATCTCACTGATCGACCAGATGCACGGCCTTCGGGCCGAGTTACGCGAGGTTCTGAATGCGGTAGAAACGCAACCGGAGCCGGTGCGTCAGACATTGATCGAGGTGATCGGTTCGGCGCGGTTCGGTCGCAAGTGACCCGCGCTTAGTTGCCGACAACATACTCTTCGGGAACAAAGAACGTGTAATCCCGATCAGCCACCGCTTCGTGACAATCATGGCAATAGACGACAGCGTCCGAACGCGCGCCCATCGTGTCACCAAACAGGGACCCATCCGGCATCACCATGATGTAACGCCAGTCCGCTGTTTCCGGGCTGGTACCTTGTGCCAGTTTTTCCATCACGAACAGGGCACCGGGATGGACGTTGCCCTCGTCGGTGACCGTGACACTGTCCTTGGCCAGCACTGACCCCATCGGCAGCTTTTCACCCTCGGCCAAAGTGCCATAGTTGTGCGCCATGCGGTTGGCATAGCTGTTCACATAGCGCTGCCCATGGGTTGCCGAGATGTAAGGCGCGTCGTTGAACAGTGGCCATGCCTGATAGTTCATCAGCAAATCCAACTGCGCGGCTGCATAGCCACGCTCCATCCGGCGCTGCAGGGACTTGTAGATGCCCAAGGCTTCTTCTTTGGACAGCTCGGCAGGATTTTCAATGGCAAGGTGAGCATCCTCACCACTGGATTGAGCGCCAACCTGATGCGCAGCAAGCCCCACCACAAACAAAGCCGCAAGAGATGTCGGAAACAGTCTTGAAAATCGTACAAACATTTATTTGGCCCACCTGGTTCAAAAGGTTCGCCTGAACGCCGCAAATTTCGTCTAAAATGATAGCGGCCATGAACAAACGCGCCACGACCGGAATGCGACTCTCACTGCTTTGTGCGCAAGCGTGAGGCCTAGGCAGCCGGTTTCAGCCCATAAAACATATCAAATTGTGCATACAAATAACAGCGGCCAGAACATTAATTTCTTGGCGTAGTTTGCACGAAAGCTGGATGTGTTAGCTTTGCAATCCCGCTTCGGCTTCGATCTGCTTCCGCGACTTGCGCGCGCGCTCTGTGGCCGATTTCAACTGACCACATGCCGCCATGATGTCCTCGCCACGTGTTTTGCGAATGGGAGAGGCATAGCCTGCCTGATAAATAATGTTCGCAAACGCCCGAATGCGGTTATTCGAGCTGCGCTTATAAGGCGCCCCGGGCCATTCGTTGAACGGGATCAGGTTGATCTTGGCGGGAATGTTGTGACTTTTGATGTGGTCGATCAAGCGATGCGCATCTTCGTCACTGTCGTTCACGCCATCCAGCATCACGTATTCAAAGGTGATCCGCTCGGAATTCGACACTTTGGGATAGTTTGCCAATGCCTGCAGCAGCTCTTGGATCTTCCAGCGCTTGTTGATGGGCACCAGAACATCGCGAGTTTCATCCGTTGTCGCGTGGAACGAGATCGCCAGCAAACAGCCGATCTCGTCAGCTGTGCGCGCAATTTCCGGCACCACGCCCGACGTCGACAGGGTGATCCGACGGCGCGACAGGGAAATCCCTTCGGGATCCATGGCGATCTTCATCGCGTCGCGCACGTTTTCAAAGTTATACAGCGGCTCACCCATGCCCATCAGAACGATGTTCGACAACAGGCGCGTTTCGTCCTTGGGCGCACCAGGGGTTGGCCATTCGTCCAGATCGTCGCGGGCCATCATCACCTGACCAACGATTTCTGCAGCCGTCAGGTTGCGCACCAGTTTCTGCGTGCCCGTATGGCAGAAGGAACAGGTCAGCGTGCAGCCAACCTGAGACGAGATACACAGCGTCCCGCGATCCTCTTCGGGGATGTAGACAACCTCAACTTCATGGCCACCCGCGATGCGGCAAAGATACTTGCGCGTGCCGTCCTCGGACACCTGCCGGGTCACGACCTCCGGGATTTCAACAACGAAATTCTCAGCCAGTTGCGCACGATACGCTTTGGCGAGGTTGGTCATCTCGGCAAAATCGCGCACGCCCCATTGATAGATCCACTGCCAGATCTGCCCGGTCCGCATCTTGGCCTGCTTTTCCGGCGTACCATGTGCGATCAGAGCGTCACGCAACTGATCACGGGTCAACCCGACAAGGTTGATCTTCCCCTCGGGCAGTTTGCGGGGGATGGTCATGACATCTTGAGTGATCGGCGCTTTGGGCGACATGTTGCTATCTCAACGAATTCGGGCTTGGGATGCGCCTCTATATAGGATCGCGCGCAAAGATCAAAAGAATTCGTATCGTTTAATTTGCCATACGCAGCAATTCGTCCGCACGCGCCCGGCCAAGATCGACGCGACAAGACGCGATGGCGATGCCGGTACCAGAGCCGCCGCCGTATGAAGCACCCACAGCTTCACATTGCGCATCGCGATATCCTCTCCATGCCTCTTGCGCAGCCTCAAGCGCCGGTTGTGCGACCACACGGTCTGTGACCTCGTCCAGCTCAACTGCGGACTGCATGGCGAAGCCATAGCTTGTCTCAACAGCCATATTCACGCGTTTCTCCATTTCCCCAACGCAGGCTCCGATTTCGACCTGCGAACCTGCGTCGTAACATTCCAGGCTGGGATCCGCCCACGCGGCCGACGAGAAAAACACTGCAATCAAGACGTAACGCATTATCCGTTTCCACATATGAACCCTTGAATGTGGCCACCGTAGCACGCGTTGCGCTGTGGTCCCAATTGCAAGTCGGCCGCAAAGGCCAAACCGATGCGGCCGAACTATCTGCATTACGATTGCGAGGAATCAGATCAGGTGAACATGTCAGATCCCTGCAGGTAGGATGTCGCAATCATCCGCGTCCAAAGTTTGCACGGGGTCTTTCGGGCCGCATTGCTCGCCAGATACCGGATATGTTTCGTTGTTTTTTTCACATGCACTCAAAAACACGGCGGCAACCACCAACACGACAGCAAGGGGTTTGTTCAGCATGGATAAGCTCCTTCCATATATTTGAACTGATTGGTTCAGAAAAATGGATCGCTTGCCTTGATGCGGATCAATTGGGGGGGGGTGGACGTAACGTAATGATCAGATGACACGTATGATCGCCCACGAAAAAGCCCCGCCAAATGACGGGACTGCGCGAACCTGTTGTCCTTGCTTATTGGGTGCAGCGCTTTTCGGCGTCTTCGATCGCAGCACTGAAACCCAACAGCGAGAAGGTGTCTTTGGTCTGGGTGCCGCGCTCGGACCGGGCGGTCAGAACAGCCTCGGTGCCGCGCTTCATCGCTGCGACGACCTTCAGATCTTCGCCTTCGGTTGCCGGCCAGGCCCATTCACCTTCGGTGATCAAAGCGAACTCGGTGCCGTCAATCTCAAGGGTGACCGTCGATCCTGCCGCGAAAGGATAGCCGCCAGTAAAGGTCACCTGACCTTTGACTTCGGCATTCGGGCGGTAGAATACGAACAACAGGATGTCGCTGCGGCGCACCGAAACCACGCGTCCACCTTTGGTGTTCACAGTCTCTTTGGGCGCGGATACGCTCCAGCATTCTGTGGGATCTTTCTCCACAAAAACGCTCCAGTCGGTCTTCGCAGCAACCCGATTGGTGCTGGTCGCCTGCTGAGCGATTGCGGTTGTGGCCATCCCTGCCACGCACAGACCCGCAATTGTGCGGACGAGTTTTGATCCCATCTGTCCAGCCTCCTAGCTCGACCTAATACCTCATACCCATCGAGACCGCATACGAACTCTGTCGGTTCGTCTGTAAGTTGCGTATTCCGATGATTGTCGACATACACACACTAACGCAGGTTTCGCCACAGGCGAAAGGGCGATTGGCAGATTTTTGCGCATATAATGGAGGGGCCAGATGACGCAGCCGGTACCAATGACAGAACTATGGCGAGGCCCCTTGTTGGAAAGCCTGCATCTGGGCCACGCAGTGATCTGCGACGACAGCGGTCAAATCGTACGCAGCTGGGGCGATCCGGACGCGGTGATTTACCCTCGGTCTTCTGCGAAAATGATCCAGGGGTTGCCGCTGATCACATCGGGTGCAGCCGCCAAATATGGCCTGAACTCCGAGCATCTGGCCCTCGCCTGTGCCTCGCATAGCGGCGCACATATCCATACCGACAGGGTTACTGCCTGGCTGGATCACTTGGGCTTGACCGAACACGATCTGCGCTGCGGTCCGCAAGAACCGCAGGACATGGCCGCGCGCGACGGGCTGATACTTGCCAATGACACGCCCTGCCAGATCCACAACAATTGCTCGGGCAAACATTGCGGGTTTCTGACGGTCGCACAGCACATGGGCGCGGGACCGGAATACCTTGAGATCGACCACCCCGTACAGCAAGCCTGCCTGTCCGCGCTGGAAGATACCACTGGAGAAACCAGTCCTGCCTATGGAATCGATGGATGTTCGGCCCCGAACTTTGCGACATCACTGGTGGGACTGGCGCGATCCATGGCGTGGTTTGCCTCGGCCGCAGATCGGTCGGACCGCGCCAGCGACGCGGCACAGCAACTGACGGCTGCGATGATCAAGCACCCGGAGCTGGTGGCGGGCGAAAGCCGCGCCTGCACCGAGTTAATGCGCGCCATGGACGGCCGTGCCGCAATTAAAACCGGAGCCGAGGCGGTGTTCATCGCCATCATTCCAGAAAAGAGAATGGGTGTTGCGCTGAAAATCACTGATGGCACCACCCGCGCCAGCGAATGCGCAATCGCCGCGATTCTGGTAAGCCTTGGTGTGCTGGAGGCCGATCACCCGGCCACCCGCAAATTCATGAATGCCACGCAATACAGCCGTCGCTGGCTGGAATGTGGCGAGATCAGACCTGCGCCGGGGTTCCCCGGCTAAGGTTACATTTCGATTTCATGCACCTCGGCCACCTCGACCGAGCCTGAACCGTTGACCACCATGGGACAGCCCTTGGCCATTTCGGTCGCGGCATCAATGCTGTCGGCCTTTACGACCGTAAAACCGGATGCCGGGTTTGCGCCGCCATTGTCGACGACGCTTCCGTTGCTGACCGTATAGGATTGACCAACCGGGTTACCGGGAATGTCCAGCGCCTCGCCCATGCCTTGGAACCATGCGCCCCACGCGGCCATGGTTGCTTCGACTTCGGCGGGGTCGGTTGGTGTGGTTCCGCCGTGATACACAAACAAAAATTGTGGCATTTTATTTCCTCCCTAATGAAAACTTATCCAAACTGCGCCTCAAGCTTGGCCAGCGACGATGTCCAGCCCATGTTGTGGTTTGCTGCGGCCTCGGCATCTGCCAGTTCGCGGTGGTCCAGAACCAACCGCGCGCCGTTTTCCGTTGCGACGACCGAAAACGTCACGTGGCTTTCCGCCCCGCGCTGATCCTGATCGTCATGCCAGGCCCAAGTAAACCCAACCGAATTGGGCGGATCAACATGGGTGACATGACCGGACACCTTGAATGTCTGGCCTTCTGCATTCTTCATTATTGAATACCAAGGCCCCGTGCGTGAGAAATTCAGGTCATGCTCGGGCACATGCACCCCTTCGGGCCCCCACCACTGCAACAGCTTCGCCCCGTCACTTATCCAGGCAAACAGGTTTTCGGGGGTGGTCGGGAACTCACGTTCCAGTTTCAGGTCGGCCATGAGTTTTCCCTTTCAATGAGGTCGCCCAGACGATCGAGGCTGTTTTCCCAGAACTGACGTTTTGAGATGGTCCATTCCGCAATCGCCCGCAGCCCGTCGGGCTGGATAGAATACATCCGCTGGGTGCCGTGGACGCGCTGTTGCACCAATCCGGCCTCGCGCAGCACTTTCAGATGGCGCGAAATCGCTGCGCCCGACATACCGCGCCCTTGGATCAGGTCACCGGCAGGCAGCTCTCCGTCCTGCATCAGTTGCTCAACGATCGAGAACCGAGTGGAATCGGACAAAGCAGAAAAAGCATTTATCAGAGTGTTCATAGCCTTTATTTAACACGTAAGTTAAATAAAGGGAAGACCTTTAATCGGACACAAATTCCGAGCGGCTATAGCCCTGAACGTACAGCAATGCTGTCAGATCGCCATGGTTGATCCGAACCTCGCATTGCTCGGCAACCGTGGGCTTGGCATGCAGGGCCACCCCTGTTCCCGCGCGGTGCAGCATCCCCAGATCGTTGGCCCCGTCGCCTACGGCAATAACGTCTTCTTCACGCAAACCCAGTCGCGCGGTGATCTGTTCCAAGGCATCCACCTTGGCTTGACGCCCCAAAATGGGCCGCAGTACATCCCCGGTCAGTTTTCCGTTTTGGGCCAGCAGGGTGTTGGCACGGTTCTCGTCAAAGCCCAGCACCTCGGCCACTTTTGCGGTAAACGCCGTGAAACCGCCCGAGACCAAGGCGGCATAGCTTCCGTTCTGGCGCATCGTCGCGACCAGTTCCTTGCCGCCCGGCATCAGAGTGATGCGTTCATCCAGTACTTTACCGATCACCGCCTCATCCAGACCTTTCAACAGACCAACCCGTTCGGTCAGCGCGCCCTCAAAGTCCAACTCGCCATTCATGGCGCGTGCGGTGATATCCTTAACGCGGTCGCCGACGCCGGCCTCATCCGCCAGTTCGTCGATGCATTCCTGTTGGATCATGGTGCTGTCCATATCGGCCAACAGCATCTTCTTACGGCGGCCTTCGGTCGGTTGGACAACCAGATCCACGCCCATTTGCTGCAGGTCCGCCCAGGCATCCCACCGGTTGCCCGGCATTTCGCTAAGATGGAACTCTGCTGCTTCATCCGGGCTGAGCCAAACGATCTCACCACCGCCCCATGCGTTCCGCAAGGACTCGACCAGCGACAATTCCAGATTAGACACATCGGGGTCGGTCAACAGGGTGGCAACGTACATATTCGATCTCCGGCAAGCTCACCTGCGCATATCGCAGGTGCAGCATTTTCGCCAGAGTCTGTTTCGAACTAGCCCAAAATACCCGGCAGGCGCAGCCCATGGGCCCGCGCGCAATCCTTGGCAATGTCGTACCCTGCATCCGCATGGCGCCAGACGCCCGAGGCCGGGTCGTTCCAGAGAACCCTTTCCAACCGCCGCGCGGCATCTTCGGTGCCATCGGCACAGATCACAACACCCGCATGTTGGCTAAAGCCCATCCCGACGCCACCACCGTGATGCAGAGACACCCATGTCGCCCCGCTCGCCGTATTGATCAGCGCATTCAGCAACGGCCAGTCGCTGACCGCATCCGAGCCATCCAGCATCGCCTCAGTCTCGCGGTTGGGGCTGGCCACAGACCCCGAGTCCAAATGGTCGCGTCCGATCACCACCGGCGCCTTTAGCTCGCCATTGGCGACCATCTCATTGAACGCCAGCCCAGCCCGGTGTCGGTCACCCAATCCAATCCAGCAGATACGCGCAGGTAGACCCTGAAACGCGATCCGCTCTTGCGCCATGTCGATCCAGCGATGCAGGTGCTCATTCTCGGGGAACAGTTCCTTCATCTTGGCATCGGTTTTGTAGATGTCCTCGGGGTCGCCCGACAGAGCACACCAGCGGAACGGGCCGATGCCTTTGCAAAACAGCGGGCGGATATAAGCGGGTACAAAGCCGGGGAAGGCAAAGGCGTTCTCAAGCCCCTCATCCTGAGCGACCTGCCGGATGTTATTGCCGTAATCCAGCGTCGGAACGTCCGCGT
Source organism: Ruegeria sp. CDSC054 (assembly GCF_059610645.1). NCBI lineage: Bacteria > Pseudomonadati > Pseudomonadota > Alphaproteobacteria > Rhodobacterales > Roseobacteraceae > Ruegeria > Ruegeria sp. CDSC054. The sequence continues at coordinate 179,823 of NZ_JBXWOA010000008.1, forward strand.
TCCAGAAATCCACCATCGCCGCGACATGCTGCTTCATCGAAGCGCGAGCGGCTTTTTCCACCGATTTAGGGTCTGTTTCACGCTTTTCGCGCCACTCTCCCATAGTCCAGCCCAATGGCAGATAACCGTTAATCGGATCATGCGCGCTGGTTTGGTCGGTGACGATATCAGGACGCATCCCGCCCGCCTGCATCCGAGCATAGATCTCGGGGAAAACCTCTGCCGCATTGCCCAGCAGACCAACCGACTTCGCTTCGCCAGCCCTGGTCCAGCGGTCAATCATCTCCAGCGCTTCGTCCAGCGTTTCGGCCTTTTCGTCGAGGTATTTGGTCCGTAGGCGGAAATCGATGCTGTCCGGGTTACACTCAACAGCCAGACATGAAGCGCCTGCGAACACGGCCGCCAGCGGTTGCGCGCCGCCCATTCCACCCAGACCTCCGGTCAGAATCCACTTGCCTGTCAGGTCACCGTTGTAATGCTGACGCCCCGCTTCGGCAAAGGTCTCATAGGTGCCCTGAACGATACCCTGCGTGCCGATGTAAATCCACGAGCCAGCGGTCATCTGGCCGTACATCATCAGGCCCTTCTTATCGAGCTCGTTGAAGTGATCCCAGGTCGCCCAATGTGGAACGAGGTTGGAATTGGCGATCAGCACCCGCGGCGAATCCTTGTGCGTGCGGATGATCGCGACCGGCTTGCCGGACTGGACGATCAGCGTTTCGTCTTCCTCCAAATCCTTCAGACCGGCAACAATAGTGTCGAAATCCTCCCACGTGCGGGCCGCGCGACCGATACCACCATAGACCACCAACTCATGCGGGTTCTCGGCCACATCCGGGTGCAGGTTGTTCATCAGCATCCGCAGCGGGGCCTCGGTCACCCAGCTTTTGGCGTTCAACTCGGGGCCGGTCGGTGGATAGATATCGCGGGTGTTTTTGCGCGGATCGCTCATTTCTGGGCTCCTTGTCTGGTCAATTCGCCCGAGAGGGCAAGATCGTTGATGCGGGTCAGCATAGTTGTCAAATGGGGGCGCAGTTTCGCAGCGCGGTCCTCGCGCCATGTCCACGGGGGTGTCTCGTCCATGTAAGCCCGCTGCGCGATCTCCATCTGGATGGCGTGTATGCCATCAGAAGGGCGACCATAGTGGCGGGTGGTCCATCCCCCGCGAAACCGGCCATTCAGGACCGAAGTGAAACCTTCGGCCTTGCTCGCCACGTCGTGCACGGCTTGCTCAATGGCCGTGTCGCACGTCAGCCCATCATTGGTTCCAGTGTTGAACACCGGCAATTCGCCTTCGAACAGAAACGGGATCAGCGACCGGATCGAGTGGCAATCAAACAGGATCGCCATGCCGTGCCGGTCCCGAACGCGGCTCAGTTCATCCAGAAGGGCAGCGTGATAAGGTGCGTGGTATTTGCGCCGTCGATCTTCGACTTCATCCTCGGATGGTGATTGCCCGTCATTCCAGATCTGCTGCCCGTCGAAATCGGTCAGAGGCACAAGGGTGGTGGTATTCTGGCCCGGATATAGCGAGGCCCCGAACGGATCACGATTGGCGTCGATGACGTAGCGATGAACATGCGACTGCACGACCGTGACATCATCCAATATCCCCTTATAGAGCCTATTTATGTGCCAGTCCGTATCCGCCATACCGCGCCCGTTGTCATTCAGACGGACCGCTGTTTCGTCTGGCACATAAGTTCCGCCATGAGGCTGGCCCAGCACAATGGGACCGTCCCCGCGCTGCACGCTGAACACCTGCATCAGAACAGCCCCGGCATCTGGGCACCCACTGCCCCAAGGATGTCACCCTCAGCCACCAAGCACTTGGATGTTTCCAGATCGGGTGCCAAATAGCGGTCTTCGTTCAGTGTTGGGATCTCTGCCCGTACCCTATCCATTACCCGTTGCAACGGTTCGCTGGTTGCCAGCGGTGCGCGGAACTCCACGCCCTGAGCAGCACAAAGCAACTCAACTGCCAGAATGTAATTCAGGTTCTCGACCATCCGTGTCAGACGCCGCGCGCCATGTGCAGCCATCGACACGTGATCCTCCTGGTTGGCCGAGGTCGGTGTGCTGTCGGTCACGCAAGGATTGGCAAGGTGTTTGTTCTCGCTCATCAAGGCGGCGGTCGTGACTTCGGCAATCATCAGGCCCGAGTTCAACCCGGGATCAGGTGTCAGGAACGGCGGCAGATCAAAGCTGAGCGTCGGGTCGACCATCAAGGCAATGCGCCGCTGCGCAATCGCGCCAACTTCGGACACAGCCAGCGCGATCATGTCTGCGGCAAAGCCGACCGGTTCGGCATGAAAGTTTCCACCTGAAACGATGGCACCCGCCTCAGTCAGAACCAGCGGGTTGTCGGTGGCCGCGTTCGCCTCGATCTCAAGCGTGGTGGCCGCTTGGCGCATGACGTCCATGGCCGCGCCGGTGACCTGCGGCTGACAGCGGATGCAATAAGGGTCCTGAACGCGCGTGTCGCCATCCCGGTGGCTTTCGCGGATCTCGGACCCGGCCAGTGTGGCACGCATGGCGCTGGCGGCTTCGGTCTGGCCGCGGTGCCCACGCAGGGTATGGATTTCGGGCTGCAAGGGCGCGGTCGACCCCATGATCGCATCCGTCGACAGGGCCGAGATGACCAGCGCGTTTTGCGCTGCACGCCAGGCATCGAACAGACCGGCCAGCGCGAATGCAGTCGAGAATTGCGTGCCGTTGATAAAGGCAAGCCCTTCCTTTGGACCGAGTTGAATAGGCTCTAATCCAGCTGATTTTAGCGCTTTTCCCCCCGGCAGGATGGTACCGTCAACCTCGGCTTCACCTTCGCCGATGACTACGGCTGTCATATGCGCCAGGGGCGCAAGATCGCCCGAAGCCCCGACCGACCCCTGCGCGGGAATAACCGGGGTCACGCCCTTGGCCAGCATCTGCTGCAACAGCTCGATCAGTTCCCAACGCACGCCCGATGCTCCACGTCCGAAGGACAACAGCTTTAGCGTCATCATCAGCCGGGTTACACAGCGTGGCACGGCCGAACCAACGCCGCAGCAATGGCTAAGGATCAGGTTGCGCTGAAGGGTCGAAGTGTCCTTGGCCGCGATCTTGTGGCTGGCCAGCTTTCCGAACCCGGTGTTAACGCCATAAACCGGGTCTTCCCCGGCCGCAGCTTCGAGAATGCGATTGGCTGCAGCCTCCACCTTGGGTTTGCATCCGTCATCCAGCGATACTGCAGGCTGCGACCAATACACTTCAGACAGATCTGACAGCGTAACCTGACCGGGCACAAGCGACAGCGTCTTCATTACAAACCTCCGAAAATGCGGGTGTGCAGCGGGTTGAAGCCGATCCGATAGGACAGCTCGGCTGGGTGCGTGATGTCCCATACCGTCAGGTCTGCGCGCTTGCCTTCAGTTATTGTGCCAGTGTCGGTCAGGCCCAAGGCTTGCGCCGCATTGCGGGTCACGCCAGCCAATGCCTCTTCCGGCGTCAGGCGGAACAGGGTGCACGCCATATTCATGGTCAGCAGAACCGACGTCAGAGGGGACGAGCCGGGGTTGCAATCCGTCGCCAGCGCAATCGGCACCCGATACTGGCGCAGCAGTTCAACCGGCGGCGCCTGCGTTTCGTGCAGCGTATAGAACGCCCCCGGCAGCAGCACGCCCACGGTTCCGGCTTGTGCCATGGCGGCCACGCCAGCCTCGTCCAGATATTCGATATGATCTGCCGACAACGCCCCGTACGAAGCCGCCAGGGCTGCCCCTCCGAGGTTCGAAAGCTGCTCTGCATGCAACTTGACCGGAAGGTTCAATTCTTTCGCCACATCAAAGACCTTAGCGATCTGAGACGGATCAAAGGCGATCCCCTCGCAAAAGCCATCAACGGCATCCACCAGACCCTCTTCATGCGCCAAACGCAGAGTCGGGATGCACACATCGCGAATGTAGGCATCGGCGCGACCCGGAAACTCAGGCGGTACCGCATGAGCTCCTAGAAAACTTGTTTTCACTCGCACCGGGCGCACTTCGCCGATCCGGCGCGCGGCGTGCAGCATCTTGAGCTCTGTGTCGGTGTCCAGGCCATAGCCCGATTTGACCTCGATGCACGACACGCCCTCGGCCAACAGGGCGTCCACTCGCGTCAGGGCATCCTCTAACAGGGCCTCTTCGCTGGCCGAACGGGTCGCTGTGACCGTCGACAGAATTCCACCACCTGCGCGCGCGATCTGTTCATATGAGGCACCATTCAGGCGCATTTCGAACTCGACCGCCCGGTTGCCACCAAAGACGACATGGGTGTGGGCGTCGATTGGCGCCGGCGTTATCAGCCGGTCGCCATAGTCCACGGTCGGCCAGTCAGAATAGTCGGCAGGCAGCGCATTCCGTGGTCCGATCCAGGCAACATTCTCACCATCAACAGCAAGTGCTGCGTCCTGAACCATCCCATAACGTTCGGCGCCATCGTCCATGGTCGCCACCCGCGTGCTCAAAAGGACAGATTTTTTGGCCATATCGATTCTTTTGGGCTCCCTTTGTCGTTAGATTTTTCGTATACGTATAAAAGTTTAAAGTCTACACAAAATGGAAATGCGATGACCATCCATGCGAAAACGGCTTTATTAGGCTCTGATTGGGTCAGTAACTTGCGGGTAGAAATCGCGCACGGTCAGATCCAAAGCTTGGAATCACAAGCGACCGCGCGATCCGGAGACACACAGGTTGATGTCTTGCTGCCAGCCTTGGGAAACCTGCACAGCCACGCCTTTCAGCGCGCGATGGCCGGTATGACAGAAGTGCGCGCCGCCGGCCGCGAGAGCTTTTGGACCTGGCGCACCCTGATGTACCGGTTTCTGGACAGATTGACGCCGGACCACGTAAAGGCCATTGCCGCTTTGGTCTATATGGAGATGCAAGAGGCCGGATATGCCTCGGTCGGTGAGTTTCACTATGTCCATCATCAGCCGGGCGGCGGGCGCTACGACCACGTGTCGGAACTGAGCCAGCGCATATTTGCCGCAGCCGCCCAAACTGGAATCGGGCTGACGCACCTTCCGGTTCTCTACACCTACGGCGGTGTCGAACAACAACCCTTGGCTGGCGGTCAGCTGCGCTTTGGCAATTCTGTGGATCAGTTTCTGAATTTGGTCGACGAATGCCGCATGGCCCTACCGCATGCGGATTCTGTGATCGGTATCGCCCCGCATTCACTGCGGGCAACATCGCCTGACGATTTGCGCGAGCTTCTGAATGCCACTTCTGATGGTCCCGTCCACATCCACATCGCCGAACAGCTAAAGGAAGTGGCCGATGTAGAGGCCGCGCTGGGACAGCGGCCGGTCGAGTGGCTGCTGGACCATGCCGACGTCGATGACCGGTGGTGCCTTATCCACGCGACTCATATGACAGATGCCGAAACACGCGCCGTTGCGCGCTCGGGCGCCGTAGCCGGGTTGTGCCCGATTACCGAGGCGAATTTGGGCGACGGTATTTTCAACGGTGCAGTTTATGTCGAAGAAGGTGGTCGCTTTGGCGTGGGATCAGACTCTAACGTGAGGATTTCTTTGCCTGAGGAACTGCGGGCTTTGGAATATTCCCAACGCCTGCGGGACCATGCGCGAACGGTTTTGGTCAAAAATGAAGGCTCAGTCGGTCAGGCGTTGTATACAGGGGCCGCACAAGGGGGCGCGCAGGCATTGGGACGAAATGCCGGGGAAATCGCAGTCGGCAAGCTGGCCGACCTTGTTGCGATCGACCGATCTCACCCCACGATCTGCGCACTGACTGACGAACAGGTGCTTGACGGGCTGTGCTTTGCAGCGCCGGACGGGTTGGTGACGGATCTTTGGTCAGCAGGGCGCCACATGGTGCAGCAAGGCCGCCACATCGAACGGGATCGGATAATTCCCACGTACCGGTCGGCGATTGCCGATCTTTTGGCAGACGTCTAAACGCACCTACTCAGGTAACCAGAGGCACCATGACCCAATCTAACGAAACCACCAGCTACAGGGACATCAAGGAAACCGTGCTGGCGCGCATTCGGTCGGGTGAGTGGCAGCCGGATTCGCTGCTGCCCAACGAGCAGGACCTGGCCGTCGAATTCTCGTGCACCAGAACGACCGTGAACCGCGCAATGCGAGAGCTGGCGGACGAAGGATTTCTGGAGCGTCGTCGCAAAGCCGGTACACGGGTTTTAAGCGCGCCGCAAAGGCAGGCCCGTTTCACGATCCCCAAGGTGCGGGACGAGGTTGAGGCGTTGGGCGGAATCTATCGTTACGCGCTAGTCTCGTCAGTTGCCGGGCAAGCGCCCGATTGGCTGTCCGCAAGACTGGCGCTAAAACCGGACCAACACGTGATGCACGTGCGCTGCATGCACTTTAACGGCAACACACCTTTTCAGTACGAAGACAGATGGATCGTCATAGACTCGGTTCCACAGGTGGTAAATGCGGACTTCGCCTCAATAGGCCCGAATGAATGGCTAATACAGACCGTTCCCTTCACCAATGTCGAGCTGAGTTTTCTGGCCAGTCGCGCCGATGAATCGGTGGCCGCGTTCCTGGACCTGCCCATCGGTGAGCCGGTGTTTACGGGCGAACGGATCACATGGCTTGAGGGCCAGCCTGTCACCTTTGCAAAGATGTACTTCGCCGCAGGGTACCGGATGACCACTCAGTTCTAAACCTGACCAAGATTTCCGCTTTACCGTGCCTCTAATCCACGCCAGATTCGGGGCAATCTGGTCCTGCGAGAAGGAAGTATGGGATGGGTAACCCGCTCTATGATCGGTTGTTTGGTATCCATGCGGGCAAGGATACGCCGTTTCTTCACCTGCCTGACGGCCAAACCATTACCCATGCAGCTTTTCTGGACATGGCGTCGCGCATAGCAAACACGTTGAACGGGTACGAGCTTGAGCCCGGAGACCGAGTTGCTGTTCAGGTGGAAAAGTCGCCAGAAGCGTTGGCGCTCTATGCGGCTTGCGCGCAAACCGGATTGATCTTTTTGCCGTTGAACACGGCCTACACATCCGGCGAGCTTAGCTATTTCATCGAAAACAGTGGGGCTGCGCTGGTGGTTTGCGATGCCGCCAAACAAGCGGAACTGACGCCCATCGCCGAGGCGCAAAACGCAAGGTTAGAGACGCTCAACGCTGACGGCTCGGGCAGTCTGATGCGGCGGGCTTTGGGCATGCTTCCTGCTTTCGGACCGGTTAAGCGGACAGAGAATGATCTTGCCGCGTTCCTATATACGTCTGGCACGACCGGGCGCTCCAAAGGTGCGATGATGACGCAAGCCAACCTGCTGTCCAACGCCGAGACCCTGGTGGACGAATGGCGGTTTACGCAGGATGATGTGCTGCTGCACGCCTTGCCGATCTTTCATACCCACGGGCTGTTTGTAGCGACGAACGTTATTCTGGCCTCGGGCGGATCGATGATCTTTTTGCCGAAGTTTGATCTGGATGACGTTCTACGCCTGATGCCCAATGCGACCTCGATGATGGGCGTGCCGACCTTTTATACCCGATTGCTGGCGGATGATCGGTTCACCGGTGATCTGGCGCAGCACATGAGGCTGTTCATCTCGGGTTCGGCCCCGCTGCTGGCCGAAACGCATGAACGTTTCGAAGACCGGACCGGACACCGCATCCTGGAACGCTATGGGATGACAGAAACCAATATGAACACCTCGAACCCGTATGACGGTGAACGTCGCGCAGGAACTGTCGGGTTCCCGTTGCCGAGTGTCGAGCTAAAGGTAACCGACCCTGAATCCGGCGAGGCGTTGCCACTGGGTGAAATTGGCATGATCGAAGTGCGCGGACCCAACGTCTTCAAAGGCTATTGGCAAATGCCCGAAAAAACCGCCGCGGAATTGCGCGAAGACGGGTTCTTTATCACCGGTGATCTCGGGCGCGTGGATGCGGATGGTTACGTACACATCGTGGGTCGCGGCAAGGACCTGATCATTTCTGGCGGGTTCAACATCTACCCCAAGGAGGTCGAGCTGGTGCTGGACGACCAGCCCGGTGTTTTTGAAAGCGCCGTGATTGGCGTACCACACCCTGACTTCGGCGAAACCGTTCTGGGTATTCTGGTTGCAGAACCGGGCCGAGCGCTTGATCTTGATGCCATTATGGCCAGCGTTCAGAACCAACTGGCGCGGTTCAAACACCCCAGCCAACTGATCGTGCTGAATGAGCTGCCCCGAAACACCATGGGGAAAGTGCAAAAGAACGCCTTGCGCGAGCTTTACAAAGATATGTTTACCGCGGATTAGGCTCTAACGGGACTCGACCGGCATCAGTCAGCAACCAGCACTGACGCCCTTCGAACACAGCTGTGGCTAGTGGTCGACTATAGCCTGCCCCTGCGTCCAGATTGACGCGATTTCCGTAATGCTCGGCCCGGTCCACCGGAGTATGCCCATGCACAATCAGCCAGGGGTACGCACGTGCATCGTGCAGGAACTCCTGGCGTATCCAAACCAGATCATCCTCGGATTGCTGCGCCAAAGGGACACCGGGCCGGATGCCAGCGTGAACGAACAAAAGCTCACCCTCTTGGTGATAGGTCGGCAGAGCATTGATAAAGTCTAGATGTGCCGGCTGCAGAGCGGCGCAGGCCCGTTCGTGAACCTGAAAGATCCGGTCATTGTCCGTGACCTCGACACCGTAAGATGCCAGCGTCTCCTGACCACCAAGCCGGGGATTCAGCCAGTTCAAAGTAATCGGCAACTGCTTGTCTGCAATCTCGCAATCCTGCACGAAACGGACCATCATTCGGTCGTGGTTGCCTTTGACCATAACCCAGTTTCGCCCGGCGCGTTGGCCTTCGATCAGCAGATCCAGCACCTCGCGGCTGTTCGGGCCACGATCCACGTAGTCCCCCAGAAAGACAACCCGCGCATCCGGCCCGCCATCCGCCTCGATAAGGGATAGCGCGTTTTGCAGCATGCCCAGTTGCCCATGGATATCGCCGACCGCGTAAATTGGGATGCTCAAAACGTTGCCTCTTGGAATATGTCAGACACTTTGTGCAACAACTCGGTTGCAGAAAAAAGACAATGCCCGCACAAATTTTGCACGGGCATCGCTATGGTCACAATCTTCGGGCCAAAACTCAGGCCACGTCAAATTCCAGCGGCTTGATCTGAGTGAACAACCCAGTTTCCGCCAGTTTCGCGCGCGCTTCGGCGGGAACCGGCTCGTCCACATAAAGGAGCGCAATCGCTTCTCCGCCCGCCTCGGCACGGCCCAGAGTAAAGTTAGCGATGTTTACGTTGTTCTCGCCCATGGTCTGACCCAGCGCACCGATGATACCCGGAACGTCTTCGTTGGTAGTATAGAGCATGTGGGCACCGACCTCGGCATCGATATTGATGCCTTTGATCTGGATAAAGCGCGGCTTGCCATCGCTGAAAACCGTACCCCCGATTGAGCGTTCGCGCTTGTCGGTTACCACAGTCACCTTGATGTAGCCGTCAAAGACACCGGTCTTGTCCTGATTGGTGGTCGACAGCTGAATCCCGCGCTCTTTCGCTACAACCGGGGCCGACACCATGTTCACTTCCGGGTTGAACTTTTTCATGATCCCGGCAACCACGGCGCAGTTCAGGGCAGCCAGGTTCATCTCAGCCGCGACGCCATCATACAGGATGTTGATTGCCTTAACTGGTTCATCGGTCATCTGACCAATGAAACTGCCCAGGTGACCGGCCAGCTTAATCCATGGACCCATGATCTTGGCTTCTTCTGCAGTGACGCTGGGCATGTTCAGCGCGTTTTCCACCGCACCAGTCAGCAGATAGTTCGAGATCTGTTCAGCCACCTGCAGGGCAACATTTTCCTGTGCCTCGGTCGTTGCAGCGCCAAGGTGTGGCGTGCAGACGACGTTCGGCAAGTTGAACAGCGGGTTGTCCTTTGCCGGTTCTTCTTTGAAAACATCAAACGCGGCCCCTGCGACATGCCCGGATTGCAGCATCTCGGCCAGTGCCTCTTCGTCGACCAGACCACCACGGGCGCAGTTGACGATGCGCACGCCAGGCTTGGTCTTGGCCAGGTTTTCGCGGCTCAGGATATTACGGGTCTGGTCTGTCAGCGGTACGTGCAGGGTGATGAAATCGGCGCGGGCCAGCAATTCGTCCAGCTCGACCTTTTCGACGCCCATCTTGGCGGCTTTCTCTTCGCCCAGATAGGGATCGTAGGCGACGACTTTCATCTTCAGGCCCAGCGCGCGTTCACAGACGATGCCGCCAATGTTGCCCGCGCCAATTACGCCGAGGGTCTTGTTGGTCAGCTCGATGCCCATGAATTTGGACTTTTCCCATTTGCCTGCATGCGTCGAAGTGCTGGCCTCGGGGATCTGGCGCGCAACGGCGAACATCATCGCAATTGCGTGTTCGGCGGTGGTGATCATGTTGCCAAACGGCGTGTTCATGACGATCACACCCTTTTTCGACGCCGCATCCTTATCGACATTATCGGTGCCGATACCGGCGCGGCCGATGACCTTCAGATTGTCGGCTTTTTCCAGCAGCGTCGGCGTGACCTTTGTGGCCGAGCGGATAGCCAGACCGTCATACTGGCCAATCAGCTCGGCCAGCTTGTCCTTGTCCTTGCCCAGGTCGGGCATGAAATCCACGTCGATGCCGCGGTCGCGGAAGATCTGCACGGCGGTTTCGCTGAGTTTGTCGGATACGAGTACTTTGGGGGCCATGTTTGAGGTCCTTGAATTTCATGAAAAATCCGGGCCTGAAACGGCCCGGTAAAAAGGGTCAGGCGGCTTCTGTCTGCGCCGCGATCTCAGCCTCAAAGGCCCATGTCAGCCAAGGCAACATCGCCTCGATATCCGAGGTTTCAACCGTGCCACCGCACCAGATGCGCAGGCCTGCGGGTGCGTCTCGGTAGGCACCGATATCCAATGCGATATTCTCAGCCTCAAGCCGCTTAGCCACAGCTTTGGCGAATGTCGCACCGTCCTGAATGCGTGCGTCGGTGAACTTCAGGCAGACCGAAGTATTCGACTGTGTCGCCGCATCTTCTGCCAGATTGGCGATCCAGTCGTTTTGGTCGCAGAACGCGTGAACCGCATCGGCATTGGCATTCGCACGGGCGATCAAGCCCTGCAAACCACCAACCGAACGTGCCCAGTCCAATGCGAACAAGTAATCTTCGACCGCCAGCATCGAGGGCGTGTTGATCGTTGCACCGGTAAAGATACCGTCGATCAGCTTGCCGCCCTTGGTCAAGCGGAAAATCTTGGGCAAGGGCCATGCGGGAGTGTAGCTCTCCAGCCGCTCCACCGCGCGGGGGCTCAGGATCAACATCCCGTGCGCCGCTTCACCACCCAACACTTTTTGCCAGCTGAACGTAGTCACATCCAGCTTATCCCACGGTAGGTCCATCGCAAACGCAGCCGAGGTTGCGTCACAGATCGTCAGGCCCTGACGATCATCCGCGATCCAGTCGCCATTGGGAACCCGGACGCCCGAGGTGGTGCCGTTCCATGTAAAGACAACGTCATTGGCAAAATCAACCGAGGCCAAATCAACGAGCTGACCGTAATCCGCCGTCTTCACCTCGGCGTCAATTTTCAACTGCTTGACTACGTCGGTCACCCAGCCAGAGCCAAAGCTTTCCCAGGCCAGCATCTCAACCTTGCGTTCGCCCAGCAACGACCACAGAGCCATCTCAACCGCACCAGTGTCCGACGCGGGAACGATACCGATCTTGTAGTCTGCCGGAATGCCCAGCACTTCGCGCGTGCCTTCGATGGCCGCCTTCAGCTTGTCCTTGCCGACGGCGGCACGGTGCGACCGGCCCAGCGCAGCATCGGCCAATTTGGTCAGATCAAATGTGGGGGGTTTGGCGCAGGGGCCCGAGGAAAAACGCGGATTGGCCGGCCGCGTCGCCGGTTGTTCAGTGCTCATGTGTATTACCCTTACAGATACACGCCCCTCGTTGGGGAGGGGTGTCCCACAGACAGAGCTATTGCCTCGAACGACGCCCAGCAAGCGGAAAAGACGCATCGGGTGCCAAAAACGACACCCGATTATGTGCGTATCTGGAACGCGGGTTTCCTATCGGCATCAAGACGAGAGGCGCACAGTCTCTCCGGTTTCCAATGCCTGTTGCGCCGCCAAACCGATGCGCACGGCCCAAAGGCCATCGTTCAGGGTGACGTCAGGTTGTGCCTTTTCGCCTCGTAGAACAGCTAAGAACCCCTGATGTTGGTAGAAAGTTGAACCATTGTGGTCCCCGGCGGCCAATAGGCGCGGATCGACGGGGATCTCTTTGGTGACCGGACCTTTTGGGGCACGTGGGCTGACAATGATCTGCGGCACCGGCGGTGCGCCCAGATGTTCCGGCCAGAACCGTCCCGGCCCCGGCACAAGGGCTTCAATCTTGGCATCCGGCCCAACTGCCGAGATTTCCTCCTGATATCGGGACCCTTCCGCGAACATGCAAAGTTCCAGCATCGCGCGCGCGCCCGAGGCGAAATCCACGATGACATAACCATGGTCGAGGATATCGGGCGTCTCGCCCTCATAGTCCTCATCCAGATGGTTGACCGCCTGCCCGCCGCTGGCTGTTACGCGAACCGGGTCGGATTGCAGGATCAGACGCATCAGGTCGAAGAAATGGCAGCACTTCTCGACAAATGTTCCGCCTGTATTCCGGTTGAACCGGTTCCAATTCCCGACCTTTTCCAGAAACGGAAACCGATGCTCGCGAATTGACAGCATCTTTACGCCGCCCGTGACCTCAGCCTCGGCAATCAGCGCGGCAATGGGCGGCATATAGCGGTATTCCATCGCAACCCAGATCGGGTGCGGATAATCACGCTGCAGCGCCTCAAGCCGCGACGCATCCACCGGATCTGTGAAAAGAGGTTTCTCTACCAACAACGGCAACGGGCGCGTCCGGGCAATCTCTTCGATTTGATCCACATGCAGGTGGTTGGGGCTAACGATGACGGCGCAGTCCAGATCGTCGACCGCAAGCAATTCTTCGACTGAAGACACCATCACCGCATCAGGCGCAATCGCCTGCGCTGCCTTCGCCATCTCGGCGTCAGGCTCAAAAATCGCTGAAACGCGCGTGTCGTCCAGCAGGGCAATATTGTGCAGGTGTTCCTGCCCCATCATACCGCATCCGATCAGCCCGTAGTGAATGGTCCGGGTCATGCGCAGTTCCTTTTACTTCAGTCGTTGGACATAGGTGGCTCGATCCGGGTCGAACCATGTTTTTGAAAACTCAACCGGTTCGGGTTTTTCCGACCAGCTGAACCGTTCGATGTAGCCAACCGTTTCTCCGGCTGGCCTGGTGAAATCAGGGGGCGTCCAATCCGGCAACATCCCGAGGGAAACCCTGTCTTCAGCACGCGTGATCCAGAACCCCAACTGGTGCTGGTAGTACCGATAAAGCGAGTCGGACAGCAGCTGTCGATCAATCAAACCAGCAGACTCATCCAGCCAGATTTCTTCAACCGCGATAATTGTATCATTCAGGTAGCGCATTCGGCGCACCCGCGAGCCCATGTCCGACGAACCAAATCGCGGCAAATCTGCGGGCTTTTTCAGATGGTCAACTGACAGGATATCCGCCCGCGGCAACCCACCGCCTTCAGGCAGCTCTAGTCGGAACATCGCATAGACGCTGTTTTGCGTTCCGGTCTCGCGTACATAATTTCCCGAACCCTGAATACGCTCCAGCATCCCCTTTTTTTCAAGCTCAGCCAGCGATTTTCGCAGGGTCCCTACCGATACCTTCAGTTCCGCGGCAAGGTCTCGTTCGGGCGGCAAGCGTTCGCCATCGATCAGGCGACCGGCAGCGATGTCGCGGATCAAAAGCTCGGCAATCTGAACATAAACCGGCAGGGCGTTCGGGTTTCGGTTGGCTGACGACATCTTTGGGCGCTTCACTCAGTCGCAGGAAAAATTGATACACCATTGATCTACATCAATGTGATTGCTACGCAAGAGGAAAGTCACAGCCACGCGGAGAGCGAATCAGATGACCATCGTCCCCATCACCTCACCCGATCTGAATGCGGCCGAGGTTTCGTGGTTTGCGGCGTTGTGTTCCGACGATTACCAGTTTCTTGGAATACCTGATGGCGATCTACGATCGAGCTGGGACCACTGCTCGGGCATCGTGAAAGAGGCCGAGGCGCAAGGGTTCCGAAACATCCTCTGCCCGTCGTCCTATCAGGTGGGGCAAGACACGTTGAGCTTTGTCGCCGGCTGCGCGCCGATCACCGACAAGATCAACATGTTGGCCGCTGTGCGCTGCGGCGAGATGCAGCCCATCATGCTGGCCCGCACCATCGCAACGCTGGACCACATGCTGCAGGGGCGCTTGACGGTTAACATCATCTCGTCCGATTTCCCCGGAGAGAAAGCCGACAGCGCCTATCGCTACCAGCGCTCGCGCGAAGTGGTGGAAATCCTGAAACAGGCGTGGACGCAGGATGAGATCAACCATGCGGGTGAGGTCTATAACTTCTCAGGGCTCACGACCGACCCGGCGAAGCCATATCAGGCAGGTGGCCCGCTGCTGTATTTTGGTGGTTATTCCCCATCCGCTCTGGATCTGTGTGGCGAGCATTGCGACGTCTACCTGATGTGGCCCGAAACCAAGGATCAACTGGCCGAACGGATGAAAGCCGTCCACGCGGTTGCCGAGAACTACAACCGCACACTCGATTACGGCCTGCGCGTGCACATGATCGTCCGCGATACCGAGGCCGAAGCGCAGGAATACGCCGACTACATCGTCTCAAAACTCGACGACGAATATGGTCGCGCCATCCGTGAGCGTGCTTTGGATTCGACATCACTGGGCGTCGCGCATCAGGCCAAGAACCGGGATCTTGCGGATGAATACGGCTATGTCGAACCCGGCCTTTGGACCGGCGTTGGCCGCGCGCGGTCCGGGTGCGGCGCCGCTCTGGTCGGATCGACCGATCAGGTCATGTCCAAGATCGAAGAGTATCAGAAGATGGGCATCCGCGCCTTCATCTTCTCGGGATACCCGCACATGGACGAAGCTCGCCATTTTGGCAGCCGTGTTATGCCTAATCTGAAAACCTGTTCCCTTCCCGAAGCCTACGGAAGGGTCCCTGCAAATACCCCGGCCACGCCGCTGGGCAACGGAGTTCGTCGCTGATGCAACGTGTGAAACTATCTGACTCGCTGGATATGAGCCGCCTTGTCTATGGCATGTGGCGACTGGGCGACGACGACGACACTTCGACGGGTCATGTCGAGGCCAAGATTCAGGCCTGTCTGGATCAGGGCATCACCACCTTCGATCAGGCCGATATCTATGGCGGCTACGCGGCCGAGGCCGTTCTGGGCAACGCCTTACGCGCAAATCCGGGCCTGCGTCAGCAAATGGAAATCGTCACCAAATGTGACATCGTCGCACCGATGGGTCGGTATGCGGACGCCAAGTGCAAATACTATGACACGTCGCGCGGGCATATACTGAAATCGGTTGAGACATCGCTGTCCGAAATGGCCATCGATCATATCGACCTGCTGCTGATTCACCGCCCCGATCCATTCATGGATCATCACGAAACAGGTGCCGCGCTGGACGAAGTCGTCGCCGGCGGCAAGGTCGGCGCGGTTGGCGTGTCGAATTTCCGCCCATGGGACTGGAGCCTGCTGCAATCGGCGATGAAAACCCAACTGGTGACCAACCAGATCGAGATTTCTCTGGGCGAAATCGGCCCCTTCACCAACGGGGATCTTGCGTTTCATCAGCAGCATAGCCAGCCGGTGATGGCATGGTCACCCTTGGGTGGCGGGTTGCTGATGGCTGGAAACCCTCCGGTCGGGGTTGTAGCGGACGAAATCGCCGAGGAATTCGGCGTGGATCGCGCTGCCGTGGCGGTGGCGTTTCTTCTGGCCCACCCTGCAGGCATTCTTCCGGTCTTGGGCACCAACAATCTGGACAGGATCAAGCGCATCTCTGACGCGCTGAAAGTCAATCTGGATCGCGAGAGCTGGTACCGCCTGTATGAGGCGGCACTGGGGCATGAGGTACCATGATGAATGCAATCTCAAAGGACATGACCCGCACATTCGTTCCCCACAGGGACGATACCCGAACCTTGCGCGACGCTTTTGGTCGTTTTGCCACCGGTGTCACTGTTGTCACCTGCGACAGCACAGACGGGCCGGTTTGCATCACCGCCAACAGTTTCTCGTCCCTTTCGCTGGACCCACCACTTGTCATGTGGGCAGGCGATCGCAACTCGCGCCGGTTCCGTTATTTCCAAGAAGCACGGCATTTCAGTGTTCACGTCCTTTCAGCGGAACAGGCCGAGCTTTGCTTTGGATGTTCGAAAGACGCGTTTGCGCTTCAGGATATCGACCACGAGCGCTGTGAAAATGGAACCCCGCTGCTGCCGGATTGTCTGGCCCGTTTCGAATGTGAGCAACACGCTTATCACGACGCTGGCGACCACGTTATCGTTATTGGAAAGGTCCTGCGTGCCAGTATGGCGGACGGAGACGCATTGACCTTCTACGCCGGAAAGCTCGGCCAATTCGCGCACCAGTAAGCGCGGAATAACTGTCGCGGTGAAAACCCGCGGCTGAAAAGGGAGGATCCGCATGGGCGGATTGACGTCGGTGCTTGCGCCGATCGCGTTTGTAAATGAAGCCGTGCTGCGATTGGGCCGCGCGGTTGGTGTCGTTGCGATTGCACTGATGGTGATCGCAATCCTGATACAGGTGTTCTTCAGATACGTTTTGGGCAACGCGCTGCCCTGGCCGGATGAGGCCGCTCGGTTCTGCATGTTATGGATGACTGGCCTGATGGCCCCCACTGCATTTCGGCGCGGCGGGTTTGTCGCCATCGACATGGTGCCCCTGATGCTGCCGCGTGGGATTGGGCAAACCCTGAACATCCTGCTGCTGCTGGTTTCGCTGGCCGTTTTGGTGGTGGCTGTCAAAATCGGCTGGTCCGAGGTCACCGGGTTTGGCGGCAAGTTCGCCACCGCTGCACTGTATTTGCCAACGTCCTTTGGGTTTGACGAGTGGTATCGCATCCCGCGCAGCTGGATGATGGCCTCGCTTCTGGTGGGGGTCGTCCTGCTGATCTCAGTCAATATCGAGCTGATCCTGCGCGCCGTCGTAACCCTGTTGGGCGGCGGACATCTGCTGCCGGATATTGCCGATGCACCTGTAGGGGCCGAATAGATGCTGATATGGTTCCTACCCACATTTCTGGTGTTTCTGCTGATCGGTCTGCCGGTCTTTTTCGCATTGCTGGCCGCGCCCGGCATTCTGCTTTGGCTGAACGGTCAGACGGCCGACATCACGCTGCTGTATCGCAATGTCTATAACGGCATGGATAGCTTTCCGCTAATGGCGATCCCCTTCTTCATGCTGGCCGGAGAGCTGATGAACCGGGGCGGCATCACGCTGCGGCTGGTTGAATTCAGTCAGGCGCTGATGGGCCACTTTCGAGGCGGTCTGGCCCATGTGAACGTACTCAGCTCGATCCTGTTTGCCGGGCTGTCAGGCTCAGCCGTGGCCGATACGTCGGCGCTGGGTTCAATGCTGATCCCAGCGATGGAGAAACAGGGCTATACCCGCAAGTTCGCCGCCGCGATCACAGCGGCCAGTTCGGTGATCGGACCGATCATTCCACCCTCGGGCATCATGATCATCTACGCCTATGTCATGGGCGAAAGCGTTGCAGCGTTATTCCTTGCAGGGATCGTGCCGGGCGTCATGGTGGGTGTTGGCCTGATGCTGATGATTAAGGTCATGGCCGACAAATACGACTTCCCGGTCGCCAGCCGAAAATACACCTGGGGCGAGCGACGTCAGGCCAGCCTTAAAGCGTTCTTCCCCCTGCTGACGCCAGTCATCATTCTGGGAGGTATTCTGGGTGGTATCTTCACTCCAACCGAGGCCGCGGCGGTTGCTGTGGGCTATGCGTTCATCATCGGCTTTTTTGTCTTGCGCACACTGACCTTGAAAGAGGTGCCTGAAATTCTCAGCAATGCGGGTCTGACCTCGGCCGTCGTTTTGTTGCTGGTCGGCGCGGCGATGGCCTTCAAAACCGTGGTCAGCCTCAGCCACGCGCCTGAACAACTGGCCGAGTTGATCCTCAGCCTTTCGGAAAACCCACTGATCCTTCTGTTCCTGATCAACCTGTTGCTGTTCATCGTAGGCATGTTCCTGGACGCAGGCCCCGCGATCATCATCCTTGGCCCGATCCTGGCCCCGATCTTTACCAGCCTTGGCGTCGATCCGATCCACTTTGCCATCATCATGAGCGTCAACCTGACCGTGGGCCTTGCGACACCGCCTATGGGGTTGGTCCTGTTTGTGGCCGCCGCCGTGTCACGCGAAAAAGTTGAAACCATCGCCAAGGCAATCCTGCCATTCCTGGCCGTCGAAATCATAGTGATCTTTCTGATCACCTATATCCCCGCACTATCCATGACGATCCCACGCATAACGGGATTTGCAAACTGACTGAGTATCACAGGGAGGAAACGCATGCTCGGAAGATTTATCAAAACAGCAGCCTTAGCGACATCGCTGGTTGCCGCAACCGCCATCGCGGCAACTGCAGCTGACTACACGCTGCGCGCGACTGCAAACTCTAATGAAAACGATGAAGATTATGACGGTCTGATCGTCTTCAAGAACTTCGTCGAAGCGGCCTCGAACGGCGCGATCGAGGTCGAATTGTTTATCGGAACACAGCTGTGTTCAAATGGTGCGGAATGCCTGCAGGGCGTTGCTGATGGCACCATCGACATCTACATCTCCACCTCGGGCGGTGCCTCGGGGATCTTCCCCTACGTTCAGGTCCTCGACCTGCCCTACCTGATGGCCGATGACCGTGTCGCTGAGCGTGTTCTGTCTGGTGATTTCACGCGCACAATGCGCGAAATGGCGTTGGAGGATTCCGGCGGTGCCATCCGCCTGATGACGATCGGCAACACTGGCGGCTGGCGCAACTTTGCCAACACGCAACGCCGCATTGCCGAGCCCGCCGACATGGAAGGACTGAAGATCCGCACCGTGGTCGCCGACCTACCGCAGGAACTGGTCAAGGCACTGGGCGCTTCGCCGACCCCGATCCCGTGGCCCGAGCTGTTCACAAGCTTCCAAACCGGCGTTGTTGAAGGATCCAAGAACGGCATCACAGATATCATGGGCATGAAATTCCCGGATGCGGGTCTGCAATATGTTACGCTGGACGGCCACGCCTATATGGGTGCGCTGTGGTGGATGAATAACGCCAAGTTCCAGGAGATGCCCGAAGATCTGCGCCGCGTGGTCGTCGACGGTTTCTATGCGCTGCAGCAGGCCACTTTTGCCTCGCCCAAGCGCAAGTCGATCCAGGCTTATGAAGATTTCGTTGCGGGCGGCGGTGACCTCTACGTCCCGACACCCGATCAGAAAGCCGCGTTCAAAGATTCGGCCACGCCTGTTTACGAGTGGTTCCAGTCCAACGTAGCTCGTGGTGATGAGATCTTTGCCGCGCTGACCGAAGCCGTTTCGATTGCGGAAGGCGAGATCAATGCGTCGCGCGATGCGGACCTGAACTAATCAATTGTGGGTCGGGCCTTGTGGCCCGGCCCTTTCACCGAAACGGGTACATCCACCCTTTGTAGTCGTTGACCAGAACATGCGCCCTTTCAATCTGCTCCGGCGACATTTTCTTGACCACTTCCTCAAGGCTGATCGCCGCGTCGGGATCGCCGCCAATGGCGCTGAGCGTGTACCACATGTAAGCCCGCACCAAATCAGGCGCGGGCATGCCAAGGCCCAGTTCATAATACCAGCCGACGCCGGATTGCGCCCCGGGATGCCCCTTCATCGAGGCCCGCAGATACCACTCAAACGCTCTTTCATAGTCCTGCTCGACACCCAAACCAAGGCCGTACATCACTCCGATCAGTTCCTCGGCCTCGGCGTTGCCAGAACGCGCGGCAGGCCAAAGTTCCTCGCGCGCGGCTTCGAACTCACCCGCCTCCATCATGTCACGGGCCTGTTCCAACTCGGCCAGCGCCGGGGTGGTAAAAAGACAAAAGGCAAAAACAAACTGGCGCATGGGATGGCTGCTTTCCTCTGGGCCGGGATGGCAATGGCGCAAGAGCTACCACGACCGCTGACAGATGACGATTTCCTGTTCTTTGATATGGAACAGGCCGCCATCGGTCATCAACTGTTTTACGACCCGATCCTGTCCGGCAATCAGAACATCGCCTGCGCCCATTGCCATCACCCCGATTTCGGAACATCCGATGGATTGTCGCTGGGCATCGGCGAAGGCGGTCAGGGCTTGGGACCCGACCGCACTCCAGGCACCGGAGCCGACAAGATTCGAAAACGTATCCCCCGAAATTCTCCGGGCCTTTGGAATCTTGGGGCAAAGGACATTCACACCCTGTTCCACGATGGCCGCCTGAGTATTTCGGATGATTATGGCAATGGCTTCAACTCGCCTGCACAGGAATGGTTGCCCGAGGGGCTGAATTCACTGCTGGCCGCGCAGGCGCTTTTCCCGCTGACTTCGCAGTTCGAAATGGCGGGTAACGTGGCCGAGAACCAGGTAACTGGGGCCGTACATGACCGGATCGACAAAGGCTGGCCAATATTGGCCAAACGCGTCCGTACCGATCCTCGTTACGGCCCGGCCATCATGGCCGCGTATGATGATGTTGAAACGACCGAAGACATCTCGATCACACAGATCGCCAACGCGTTGGCCGCCTTCATGGCCATTGAATGGCGCAGCACTGACAGCCCGTTTGATCGATATTTAGCCGGGGACACCAATGCCCTGTCGCCGGAACAAGTGAATGGGATGGATTTATTCTACGGCAAAGCCCGTTGTTCGGCCTGCCATTCTGGCCCGCTGATGTCCGATCAGGAGTTTCACGCTCTGGCCCTGCCGCCCTTTGGTCCCGGCCGAACCCGGCAGTGGGACCCTTATGTCAGGGACGTTGGACGTATGGGCGAAAGTGACCGGCTAGAGGATGCCTATCGCTTCCGCACTCCGATGCTGCGCAACGTGGCCCTGACCGCACCTTACGGCCACAACGGAGCCTTCCCGGATCTCGAAAGCATGATCCGCCATCATTTGGACCCTGTAGCAAGTTTCGCAAATTGGAC
Organism: Ruegeria sp. CDSC054; assembly: GCF_059610645.1. Classification (NCBI taxonomy): domain Bacteria; kingdom Pseudomonadati; phylum Pseudomonadota; class Alphaproteobacteria; order Rhodobacterales; family Roseobacteraceae; genus Ruegeria; species Ruegeria sp. CDSC054. The sequence continues at coordinate 200,984 of NZ_JBXWOA010000008.1, forward strand.
ACCCGAGACGGCAGCACTGCCCAACGTACCATGGCTACAAAAGGCAGATTTCCTTGTACGGCACGACCGATTTGAAATGCAGCGTGTACGCAGCAAAATCGACATTACCCCGCTGGAATTGTCTGAAGATGAGATCAACAGCCTCGTCGAATTTCTGCATGCCCTTACCGGTACCAGCGTGGACACACCGCCATTTGGCGTGCCCGTTGGCTTCACACCCTAGGATAAACCCCCGCTTTGAAACGGGGGCTCCAAATTTACTCAGCGGCTTCTTCGTAAGCGTCCATTGGGGGGCATGTGCAGATTAGGTTTCTGTCGCCATATGCGTTGTCGA
>NZ_JBXWOA010000009.1:0-183947 GCF_059610645.1 Ruegeria sp. CDSC054
CTTTTGATTGGTGAGGCTGATAATATCAGGCCTCGTTTGCCCAAGGAGAGCGACCACCGCGATCACACCATGTCATTGGAATTTGTTGTAGCTAACGGCGGAATTGTCCCGCAGAGTGGTCATTCATACCGCGTGCGGCGAAAGACGGCTTCGAACCCTTTGCGGTCATTCGGCTTGACCTGACGCAAGCATTCAAGACAAGCGGCAAAGCTAGGGCCGCTCACAGGAAAAATCAGGCCGGGATACCTGCCTTTGCAAGCCCTTCAAGGTAAAGTTCCATTTGATCGTCCCGCTTCAGATAGAACAGCTTCTTTTTTGCGAATGACCGCGAGAATTTCGGCTCTTGCACCATTAAGTTATGCACCATCTTCGCCAAATCTTTGTCCCGGCCGAGATTGGCAAGCGCCACGACTGCATGCGCGGTAGCCCAGTATTGGCAATTTGGTAAATCGCGAGCCCGCTCTGCCCAGTCCAGAGCTTTCTCGAACTGGTGATCGAAAAGCAGAGTCAGCGCGCCATAACTCAGAAAAGCCCAAAGCTGCGGATGGTTGGGGCTCATCTCCACGGCTTTCTCGAAATTAGCAATCGCCTCTTCGTATCGTCCCTCATAGGAAAGTGAGTCTCCCAATCCGCAATATGCTGGGGCCAGCGTCGGGTTCAATTTGATTGCGGTTTCATTCTCAGCCAGCGCGCTGCGGTATTCCCGGCGGGCCAATTGGACTCTGCCCATCAGCATGTAGAGCAGCGCATTCTGGTTATCCATTGAAACGGCGGTGCGAGCGGCAGCCAGCGCTTTGTCCATAAGGGCAGAATCCGGTTCCGTGTCCCAATACACCATCCCGAGAATCGTGGCATAGGCCCACCAAGCATGTGCCTCGGGAAATCTGGGGTCCAGTTCGCGACTTTGGAGAAACAACCTCTGAGCTTCACGGTTGCTTACGGCAGTAAACTTGTAAAAGTGCGCAAGCCCATGATGATAGCAGTCCCAGGCATGGGGGTTTCGGCGCGGCGAATCTTCTAACTTGCGCCGGATCGCATTTCCGACCTCGGGCTCCAGTCTGCCAACAATTGTTTCCGTGATCTCGTCCTGAACATCGAAGATGTCTTCCAACTGACGGTCATATTTTTCCGCCCACACGTGGTTGCCAGTCGATGCGTCAATCAGCTGAACCGTGACTCGAATACGCGCACCCGCTTTCCTGACCGAGCCTTCGACAACGTAGTCGGCGTCCAAGTCATCGGCGAGCTGCCGAACATTCGGGGATTTTCCCTTGTAGGCAAAGGTCGTGTTGCGCGCGACGACCTCGAGCCAGTGGTGTTTCGACAGAGCAGTAATTATGTCTTCGGACAACCCGTCCGAAAAATATTCCTGTTCGGGGTCGCCTGAAATGTTGTCAAATGGCAATACGGCGATTGCAGTTCCGTCAGGGGACCCAGGCGGTTCAAAATCATCAAGCGGATCTACAGACTCGGCGTTCCCCCACCACCAGACTGGCACCGGTCGATCAATGTTCTTAAGCTCACGGTTTTCTCCGCCTTGGAACGCGCAAGCCGTTTTGCTGTCCAGGCATTCATAGGCGGAGCCGGAGATAAGAACCTGCCCGGCTTCGGCAAGCGCTTCCAAACGAGCGGCGACGTTAACGCCGTTACCAAAGACATCATCCTCCTCGAAAACGACTTCACCTGTGTGTATCCCAATTCTCAACTTCAGCGTATTCTCGCTGGCCAAAGAGTTCTGAATGGCGACAGCACAGGTCACAGCGTCAGAGACTGATGGAAACTCGACTATCCAACCATCCCCCATGCATTTCACTAAATTGCCGCGATGCGCGACTACAGAAGGGTCAAAAAGCCCAGATCGAAGCTCTCGCAACGCGCTGAGCGTTCCGCTTTGATCCGAGTTCATAAGGCGGGAATACCCAACCAGATCGGCTGCTAGTATGGCGGTCAGCCTGCGTTTCAGAGGTCATCCTCCTCCGAGCAAAGTGCAATTATCAAAGATTATCATGCGCAGGCTTGGAAAGAAACCGAAGGGCGACTTCGTCCGCAAGACGGCCGCCGGATGAGTAAAGTTGCACCGAAGGCATGAGCAAGGCCATTGGATGTCACAGTCGTGCCAAAGAGCATTAGCAGCGCAACAGCAGCGCTACTGGCCCACGCGTAACAAGCTGAATTGGAAGGACTGAGAGCTTCCCCAGGGAGTATAGTGTGTGTGCTTCCGATGCGTGACCAGAGAAATACGATCGCCTAATACCTCGCATAGCCCCTCTGGATCATAGCGAACGATTGGCAAACCGCTGCACTTCTCCGGACCGTCGAGCGCAAACGTTGCGATAATCGCATGGCTACCTGGGAGAAGGCAGCGGTACAACTGGTCCCGGTAGGCGGAACGGTCGTCCGCATCGACAAGGAAATGAAATACGGCGCGATCGTGCCATAGATCATAGCTTCTCTCCGGGCTCCAGGTTGTGACATCGGCTGCGATCCATTCAATCTGCTCGCCTACGGTGCCAAGTTGTCCACGAGATCGATCAAGCGCAGCTTTGGATAAATCGAGCACAGAAACGTCGCTCAGCCCTCTTTCGATCAGGCGTTCTGCGAAGCGTGAAGTGCCTCCGCCTATGTCTATCACGGAGGAGGCATTATCGACGCCGACCACGTCGCAGAGCTCCAACGAGATCGAGGGATCATCCTGATGCCAACTCAGCTGGGTATCGTCTTTCTCGCGGTAGACCTCCTCCCAGTGGCTCACTCTCTCGTCTGCCATGGTGTCTCCACTAAAGCCCTTCAGATGGTGATCATGTAACTTTGGTTCAATGACTGCAATGTCCGCATAGCGGTCATTGACGATGCAATCGGCTGATGGTTGCTTTCACCAAAACCGGCCATTCGTACAAAGCGCAACGAACGACGGCTTCCAGCCTAAAGTTACAATTAAGTAGTAACGGTGACGTTTTGGGTTTCACCGGGCCGATCGTTTGATCGTTCTGGTCTCGATTCTAAAGTTTTCTTGGGGGCCACAGGTGATCAGGTCGCGTTGAATTCGACACAAGTACGCTGGTTGCGCTCACACCTGTTACGGCATTAGAAGCCCGGCTGCAATGAGGGGCGTAGAGTGACGGCGGGTAGGTATCGGTGATTCCTCGTTAACTGACAGCAATCTTAGATCGAGCGTGCCTTTCAAGCACTAAATAATATCGCGATCTTGGTTTCAATAATTGCCTTGACGTGACATGAACTAAGCTAACGGTATCCGCGCAAAGCCTTTGTTTGTAGAAGAAAGGAACGACTCATGACCTCAGCCAAACCAAATGTTGGCGCGCAAATCGAGCAAATGAGTTTTTTTAGGCTGGGGTCTGAGGGCAAGGTTACGATCGGTCAACAAAAAGACCGCTGGACCATGTTGTTTGTTTATCGAGGCAAGCATTGTCCTCGCTGCAAGCGCTTCTTGAACAAGTTGAATGCGGCGCTGTCAGCATGGGCTGACGTTATGGACGTTATCGTTGTCTCTGCCGACACCAAAGAAAAAGCTGCGGCGGACAAAGCAGAATTTGGCTGGGATTTTGATCTTTGTTATGGAATGACCGAAGCGCAAATGCGCTCGCTTGGTCTTTTTGTGTCATCACCTCTGTCTGATGCAGAAACTACAGGTCTATTCGCCGAACCTGGTGCGTTTGGTATCCGTCCGAACGGGACGCTGATGTTGGTCGATATCTCAAACGGCCCAGCAGCACGCCCCGATTTGGAAGAGCTTTTGGACGGCATGAAATTCAATATTGATAATGACCGTCCGGAACGAGGAACGGCCTGAGACCAACAGATCGCATGGCCTCGGTTACTCAAAGTAGCCTGGGTGCGTCTTGTGAATGAAGTCGATGGTTTCGTCGAGGCGGGACAGGTGTGTTCTGACAGCGGCTTGCGCTTGATCATGGTCTCCTGCCGCCATGGCCTGTGCAATCTCTCGGTGATCGGCGAGGATGGCGTCTGCGGCACTGCCCTTTTCAAGACTGAGCATACAAAGCCGGTCAACCTTTTGCTTGGATTCTAGCATTACATCAAATGCCATCGGATTGCCGCTGAGCACGTAGATCAGTTTGTGAAAATCATAGTCCAGCGCGTGAAACGCCGATAGATCACCGTCACTGATCGCCTGCTCTTGTAAGGCGAGATTTTCCGCAAGTTTTGCTTCACGTGTTGCGTCCCAGACTTCCATTGCTCGATGGACGATCTCCAGCTCCACCGCCATTCGAACCAATCGAGCGAGAGCCACACGCTCCATAGAAAACCCTCGAACTACGGTCGCCTTTTGTGGTCGTATTAAGAGCAGATCTTCGTTGCCGAGCCTTGTGAATGCGTTGCGAACCGGTTGGCGTGATACGCCGAATCGGCTGGCTACCTCTGTTTCGGATAGCTTTGTACCGGGAAGAATTTCAAGCGAAACGATCTCGTCGTGTAGCGCTTCATAGACCGCATCGGTTGTGGTTCGTCTGACAATTTCTTCCACGGTATGTTGCTTGCGCCCTCTGTCTTAGTCACGTTTCAAATTACAGATCCACTGTTATGGCATTGAAACAAATAGAATATTCTATTTTGTTTTGCTTGAGTGAACCAATGTAGGCCTGTCACCTATCAAATGCCCTGCGCTTTCGACTGTCAAGCAATCTGACATACTAAAAGCCTACAGTTGACATAACTTGGATACTAGTGTCCCTTTAAGGGCAGCAGCGATTCTGGTTCTTGGGGGAAATCGAAAGCTACGTGGCTTACGGTCTCTGAAATTCCATGAAAGCCAAATCCTGTCCAAAAATAACCGGGGAGGAGAACCCATGACTTTCACGAAATCGTTCTTTGCGACTGCGACCGCTGTGGCATTCATTGCAACGTCAGTTTCAGCTGACACCTGGCGTGCCTGGAATATCCACAACGACGGCCATCCCAACACGGCTGCAATGGACAAGTTTGCCGAACTGGTTGACGCCGCTACAGACGGCGAAGTTACCGTCGATGTGTTCCACGGTGGTGTTCTTGGTTCCCAACCGGATGCCCTAGAACAGGTTCGTATCGGCGCAATCGAGGTTGGTAACTTCAACCTCGGTCCCATTGGCCCAATGGTGAAAGAAGCTAACCTTGTATCGCTTCCTTTCATCTTCAAAGATGTGCCGCACATGTTCCGCGTGCTGGACGGCGACGCCGGTGAGGTTGTTTCAGCTGCGATGGGTGAAGCAGGTGTTCTGCCACTGGCATGGTTCGATGCCGGTGCGCGTTCTTTCTACAGCCAAAAGCCGATCAACACGCCCGCAGATGTCGAAGGTCTGAAAATCCGTGTGATGAACAACGATCTTTATACATCTATGATTTCAGCTATGGGCGGTAACCCGTCTCCAATGGCATTCTCCGAAGTTCAGCAAGCGCTGAAAACCGGCGTTGTTGATGGTGCGGAGAACAACTTCCCGTCGTTCAAGAATGTCGGTCACTATGAAGTGACCACAAATTATTCTTTGTCCGAACACCTGATTATCCCCGAGTGCATCTGCGTGAACACGACCAAATTCAATGCGCTGTCTCCTGAATTGCAAGCCGCTGTGCGCGGTGCCGCAGAAGAAGCCGCATTGGTCCAGCGTGAGCTTTGGGCAATAGGTTCTGAACAAGCGCGTAAAGATGTTGAAGCGGCCGGCATCACCGTAAATGAAATCGCCGACAAAGGCCCATTCCAGTCCGCAATGGATTCGGTTTATGCAGACTACTTGGCTGCAAATCCTGATATGAAAGCGTTGGTAGAAATGGCGCAAGCCACTGAATAAGTTGTCTTAACAGTTCAACTTTGAGCGCCCGGCTCCGCCAATTGGATGCCGGGCGTTTTGTCTCAGAGGAAATCCAATGCAAGAGCCCGATACCTCCCCTGCCGCCATGCGCAACATGGACAGGATTCTTGATCTGCTCGCACGAGTTTGCATGTTGCTGTCTGGCGTCGCCATTGTGGTTATGACTGCGATCTTTGCCTGGCTGGTGTTCGGGCGCTACGTTCTGAACAACACGCCCACTTGGGTTGAGCAGGTTTCACTGCTTTTGGTTATGGTCATCGCGTTTCTCGGAGCGGCTGCGGGTGTGCACAATCACACGCACCTCTCTGTTGTCGTGTTCCGCAATTTAGTCCCACCCTCTGTGCGAACGGTTTTCGTCGTGCTCACTGATGTCCTGATGGCAGGTTTCGGTGGCATGATGTTTTGGTACGGGATCGAGCTGACAATATTCAAATGGAACACCCTGATCCCGCTAATCCAATGGTCAGAGGGCTTGCGCTCCTTGCCACTGACAATCAGCGGCGCGTTGGTGTTCCTTTTTTCCACTGGCCATCTGATCCGCCTGTTTCTGGGCCGAGACGAACGCCAAGACAACATAGATCAGGGATAGTCATGGGACTCATGATTCTGTTGGGGGTTTTTGCCCTATGTGTCATCATCGGCGCTCCAGTGGCATACGCCCTTGGTATCGCTGCATTGGCTTCCTTTTGGTTTGAAGGATTGCCGATGTTTGTTGGGTTCCAGCGTATCGTGTCCGGGATCAACGTCTTTTCCCTAATGGCGATCCCGTTTTTTATCTTTGCAGGCGAGCTGATGTTTCACGGTGGAATCGCGATCCGGTTGGTTCGGTTTGCGCAGGCCGCCGTAGGCGCTGTTCGCGGTGGGCTTGGTATCGTCAATGTCTTCTCGTCCATGTTGTTTGGTGGCATTTCCGGATCGGCAATTGCAGATATCTCGGCTCTTGGGTCAATCCTGATCCCGGTGATGAAAGACAAAGGTTATGATGCTGACTATGCGGTGAACGTCACAGTGACATCATCAATTGCCGGGATCATCATCCCTCCCAGCCACAACATGATCATCTTTGCCCTTGCAACAGGCGGTGCAGTTTCAATCTCAAAACTGTTCCTGGCCGGAGTTGTGCCCGGTGTCCTTATGTGTTGCTGCCTTGCGATTGCCGCCTATGTCGTGGCGGTCAAGCGCGGCTATCAGGCCGAACAGTTTCCGGGTTGGACCGCACTGGCCATCGCCTTTGTTGGATCGATCCCTGGCTTGTTGACGGCCGTGATCATTGTTGGAGGGGTCTTGTCAGGCGTCTTTACGGTCACTGAATCCGGCGCGTTCGGGGCAATGTATGCCTTTGTGGTGACGCTTATTGTCTATCGCAGCCTGTCCTGGGAAAACTTCAAAACCGCCGTTATCTCTTCGGTGCGCACAACGTCTATGGTGATGATCCTGATCGCCTGTGCCGGTGCCTTTGCCTATATGCTGACGTTCAACCGGGTGCCGACAAAAACAGTCGAATTCCTGTTGGGTATCACAGAAAACCCGATCCTGATCTTGTTGATGATCAACGCTGTGCTGTTGCTCTTAGGGATGATCATGGACATGGCCGCGTTGATCCTGATCTGCACACCGATTTTCCTGCCGGTGATGAACATGCTGGGCATCGACCCGCTACAGTTCGGCATGATCCTTTTGGTGAACCTCGGTCTTGGTCTTTGCACACCACCTGTCGGGACCTGTCTCTTTGTGGGGTGTGCTGTTGGAAAACTACCGATGGAGAAAGCGGTCAAAACGATTTGGCCTTTCTACCTCGCCATCTTTGCCGCGCTCATGCTGATCACTTTTGTACCGGCAATATCGCTGACACTGCCGAACTTGATCATTGGTCCCTAAATCAAAGGAGAATGAGGCGATGCTGACACTAAGACGCCTGGACATAGATGACGCGGGCAAGTTGATCGCAGGAGCGCGAGCCAAGGCGCAGGAAATTGGTGTACCGATGTGTATTGCCGTCACAGACGAAAGCGGCAACCTCATCGCGTTTGAGCGGATGGATGGTGGCAAGATTACCAGCATCATTTTGGCCATCGACAAGAGTTTCACTGCAACCGGTATCCAAAAAGGAACCGATGCTCTTGGTGAAGCAAATCAGCCTGGCATGGCCGCACACGGAATATCCTCAACGCTGGGCGGACGAATGGTGACCGTTGCAGGTGGCCTTCCCGTGACGGTCGACGGACAGGTGGTTGGGGGGATTGGTGTCAGCTCGGGTTCGCCAGCTCAGGATCTCGAAGTTGCACAGGCAGGGGTCACGGCACTCTGCGAAGCCTAATTGGAAAGAGTTTAAGGAGTCAGATATGACAAAACCCGTCATCGGTTTCATCGGCCTCGGTCTTATGGGCGGTAACATGGCAGAGTGCCTGCAAAACAACAGTTTTGATCTGGTTGTTATGGGTCGGAACAAGGAAGCCGTCGCAGCCACAGTCAACCGCGGTGCTGTAGAGGTTACAACGCCACGAGAGCTTGCTGAAAACAGCGATATCGTGATGCTTTGTGTAACAACATCGGATGTCGTCGAGAGCCTGATCTACGGCGATGACGGCATCCTGGCAGGCATCAAAGATGGTGCTGTGGTCATTGACTTTGGTACCTCGATCCCAGCGTCCACACGCAAAATCGGCACAGACTTGGCCGCAAAAGGTGCTGGTATGATTGATGCGCCGCTGGGACGCACACCCGCGCACGCCAAGGATGGTTTGCTGAACATTATGGCAGCGGGCGATATAGCCACCTTTGAGAAGGTGAAACCTGTCCTGGATGCACTGGGGGAAAATGTCTTTCACCTCGGCGAGCTGGGTGCGGGCCATGTGACCAAGCTCATCAACAATTATATGGGCATGACGACAGCTTGCACCATGAGCCAAGCCTTTGCTGTGGCTGAACGCTCAGGTGTAAACAAACAGCAGCTTTTTGACATCATGTCAGCTGGACCGTCCAATTCCCCTTTTATGCACTTTTGTAAGAACTACGCGGTGGATGGTGTCAGCGATTTGGGGTTTTCGATTAACAACGCCAACAAGGATCTTGGTTACTTCCTGAAGCTGGCCGAGGACGTGGGCACTCGTGCCGAGATCGCTGAAGGAACCGCGAACAACCTTCAGGCAGCCGCGGACGCAGGCATGGGCGACGGCAACGTGCCGGAAATCTTCGACTATTTTGCCAAGCTTTAGCGTCAGATCCATCAGTCACGCATAGCAGCACCAATTGAACGGGAAAAGCAACCATGAAACTTCAGGGAAAGACCGCAATTGTCACGGGTGGTGGCCGCGATATCGGGCGCGCCTGCGCTGTCAAACTCGCCTCCGAAGGGGTGAATGTCGCGGTGAACTACTTCGCCAGTAGTGCCGGCGCCGAGGAAACCGTAGCCGAGATCAAAAAGATCGGTGGACAGGCGTTTGCAATGCAAGGCGACCTGAACAAACCCGAAGAGGTCGATGCGTTGATCGCCAAGACGGTCGATACCTATGGCAGCCTGGACATTCTGGTGAACAATGCCGGAGGTTTGATCGCGCGCAAGAAAATCGCCGAGATGTCGCTTGAGCATTGGCAGGCTGTCATGGATCTCAACCTGACCAGCACGTTTCTTATGGTCAAAGCGGCACTGCTGCATATGAAATCCGGGGCCATTGTAAACATCGCCAGTCAGGCGGGTCGCGACGGTGGTGGCCCGGGTGCGTCGGCTTATGCAACGTCAAAAGGCGGGGTCATGACGCTCACCCGTGGTCTTGCAAAAGAACTGGGTCCTGATATCCGTGTCAACGCAATCTGCCCAGGCATGATCGACACGGATTTCCATAACATACATACTCCCGATGCAGGCCGTCGGGGGCTAGAAGCTGCTGCGCCGCTCAAGCGGCAAGGCCAGTCTCAGGACGTTGCGAACCTCGTGACGTTTCTGGCAAGCGAGGACTCGGCTTATCTGACCGGGACCAATGTTGATATCAATGGTGGGATGCTGTTCTCGTGATCGCAGCAGCACAGTTGGCGTAAGTGTCAAACGCTACTGTTCGTCAACCTTCAAAGTACTGGACACCGGACTATGCGTATTCTCTCGATTGGTGAATGTATGGCCGAAATGGCCCCTACTGACGCGCCAAGCACGTATCAGATGGGGTTCGCCGGAGACACGTTCAATACAGCTTGGTATCTGGCCCAACTCACTCCCGAAACGCCCTTGTCCTATTTTACCGCCGTCGGAGACGACGCCATCTCGTCCCGGATGCTGGGTGCCATGCGCGAAAGTGGGGTGGATACCCAGCAGGTGCGGATCGTGCGAAACCGTTCTGTGGGGTTGTATCTTATCACGCTGGACAACGGGGAGCGCAGTTTCACCTATTGGCGTGGTCAGTCAGCCGCACGTCTGTTGGCGCAAGACAAGCAAGCACTCGCCCATGCCATGACGCAATCAGATCTCATCTATTTCTCGGGTATCACTCTGGCAATCTTGGACCCTGAAGGGCGCGCCGCCTTGCTCGACGCTGCTCGGTCGGCGCGGCGCGATGGAAAACGGATTGCCTTTGATCCCAATCTACGCCCGCATCTTTGGGACAGCCCGTCCGAGATGACCGATACTATCATGCAGGCGGCGGCCGTTAGCGATATCGCCTTGCCATCGTTCGAGGACGAGGCACGTTGGTTCAGCGACATGGACCCTGCGGCCACTTTGCGGCGCTATGCAAGCGCGGGTGCGGAAACGATCGTTGTCAAGAATGGCGCAGAAACGGTCCTTTATCGTAGCGGTGACGCAGAGGGCTCTGTCCATGTTCCGCCTCTGGCTTCGGTTGTGGATACGACTGCTGCCGGTGACAGTTTCAACGCTGGCATTCTGGCGGGGCTGGCAGCAGATACACCCTTGCCAGACAGCATAGCGCTGGCGTGCAAACTGGCAGGGCATGTCGTGCAAGGCAAAGGTGCCCTTGTTCCCATCAACCAAAGCCTGCTCGACAGTTGCCCACAGCCTTAGCAGAAGGATCCAGCCCATGCCGAACCCTCAGCCTGCCAAAACGATCAAACTGCATCCCGATACGCTTGATCGCTTGTCAAAGGTCAGCACGGCAACCGTGGCCACGCTGCTTTACAAACGCGGTTACCAAAACGCCTATGTTCAAGGCGTTGCCCCATTGGGCAAGGGCAAGTCCACTCTTGTCGGCCCGGCCTTTACGCTGCGCTACATTCCGACGCGACCTGATACCGACCCAATCGAGGCGTTTCGTGAGCCAGATCACCCGCAGCGCGTGGCCGTGGAGACATGTCCGGAAGGCGCGGTATTGGTCATGGATTGTCGGCAGGATGCCTCGGCGGCCTCGGCCGGTTCGATCCTTTTGACGCGACTGGAAATGCGCGGAGCAGCGGGCGTCGTCACGGATGGTGGCATTCGCGATGCCGACGGTGCCGCCGCACTAGAGATGCCAGTGTTTGCTGCCAAACCGTCTGCCCCAACCAACCTTACGAAACATCATGCGGTTGATGTCGGATTGCCAATCGGGTGTGGCGGTGTGGCGGTCTATCCTGGTGACATCGTTCTGGGTGACAGCGATGGTGTCATGATTATCCCACGTCACCTTGCCGATGACATTGCGATCGAGGCAGGCCCAATGGAGCTGTTCGAACGCTTTGTTCTGGAAGAGGTACGAAAAAACACCCCCGTAATCGGACTTTATCCTGCAACCGACCCAGACGTTCTTGAACGATTTAAGGTCTGGCGCGCACGGCTCTCTGACTGATGAGTGAATCGCTGCCATGTAGGTTTTGTCAGAAGAACTTGCCTTGGGGCGGGCAGGGGGCATTCTTAGCCTTTGTGGATGGAAAGACGATCACCATTTAAATGCTTCAAAACCAGTCCCGAGATCATCCGCCTTGCGGTGATGCTGTACATCCGTTTCCCGCTCTCGCTTAGGAATGTCGAAGATCTGGTGCACGAGCGAGGCATCGACGTGAGCCACGAAACTGTTCGATTTCGGTGGCACAGGTTTGGCCCGATGTTTGCTGCTGATATAAGGCGGAAGCGTGTTCAGCTGCTGCGCGCGTTCTCCAACTGGAAGTGGCACGTTGACGAGATTTTTCGTGAAGGTAAATGGCAAGCGGCATTATATTTGGCGGGCCGTTTATCAGGAAGGCGAGGTACTGGAAGCTGTTGTCACCAAGCGCCGAAAAAAAGCTGCAGCATTGAAATTCCTTGAGAAATTGATGAAGCGACACGGCAAAGCGGAAACCATCGTCACGGATCGCTTTGCCTCATACAGAGCCGCTCTCAGAGAACTGGGCGCGCTTGAAAAACAACAGACGGGCAGGTGGCTCAACAACCGCGTCGAGAATTCGCACCTGCCGTTTCGACGACGCGAACGCGTAATGCAGCGGTTCAGGCGGGTGCGAAGTTTACAGACATTCGCCTCCGTCCATTCCTCCGTCTACAACCACTTTAACAAGGCGCGATCTCACCAGCAGAGATACATTCAAGCTGACCCGCGCCGCCGCCCTTAGTGAGTGGCGTCAACTTTGTTCCGGATAGGTTCGCTGTTTCCGCGGCAAACTGAGGCTAGTTCGAATTAGTCGGAAAACATCTAGGGAAATCCGTTTTCGGTCGGGCGGGCAACGCGACGCCATTTTTTGCGCCAGAAATCGGATCAATGACGGACGACGCTGCAGCTTAGGTTAAGAATTGCGTCCCTCGCGTGCTGATCCGATGCCAAGGATCAGGTCGGCGCATCGTTCGCCAAGCATCATGGCAGGTGCGTTTGTGTTGCCGGCGTTGATGTCAGGCACTGCGGACATGTCGCAAACCCGTAAACGCTCGATCCCGCGCACACGCATTCTGGCGTCCAGCACTGCCATTCCGTCGCCGTCCCGGCCCATTTTGGCAGTGCCCGCCGGGTGATAGTTGGTTTTTACGAATCTCTTACAATGTGCTCGCAGCGTCTGTTCGTCGTCCGCTATCGGAATGACGATTTCGCGGATCCTTTGTGCAAGCGGGCCGGACGTGAATGCCTGGCGAAAGAACCGCTGTCCCCGGATCATCTCTTGCATGTCGTCTTCATGCTTCAGAAGGTTGGGCGAGACCACAGGCATGGCGAGAGGATCGTTCGAACGAAGCTGAACCTCTCCGCGTGATTTCGGTTTGACCACGACGGTCGTAACGGTCAGGCCAAAGTCATCCTGCACCTCGTCCAGCGCGTCGCGATCCAGATATACGATGGGAACGCAAAAGGCTTGGATGGTTGGTTCTCCATCAGGAGCCGACGGATTGACGAACGCGCCGGCTTCGACCCCGGCCGAAGTTACCGGGCCGCTGCCGAACAGTTTGAACTGGATGCCGTTTCGAAGCATCCGCCAGCCCTGACCTTGTTTGAAATATCCGTATGGACCGTTGGCAAATGCGGTGATGGGAACTTCGGGGTGATCCATCAGGTTCTGACCGACCCCGGGCAGTGGGCAGACCACGGGAATACCGTGTTCGGCAAGATGTGCATCCGGTCCGATACCCGACAGCATTAGGACTTTTGGCGTGACCAGAGCGCCCGCCGCAAGGACAACCTCACCATCACACTGGACGGTGTGGAACCCGCGTTTGTCGCGATACTGCACACCGACAGCCCTGTCGTTTTCGACAATGACTTTGCTGACCGTTGCTCCAAGCCGGATGATCAAATTAGAGTTTTTCTCGAGAGGGTCGAGGAAAGCATAAGCTGACGAGCTGCGCTTTCCGGCGCGATTGGTGAATTGATAGAAGCCGACACCGCGCTGTGTTGCGCCGTTGAAGTCAGTGTTGAATGGTTCGCCAAGGGCCTGCACCGACTGAACGAACCAACGGGACATTTCGTCGATATGCCCCGGATCCGAGACCTGCAGCGGACCGTTGCTGCCATGCAGGTCATTGTGAAGTCTGTTGTTGTCTTCCATCCTGCGGAAATAGGGCAGCACATCGTCCCATCCCCAACCAACCCTGTCGTTGGTATTTCGGAGTAGGTCGTTCCAAGCGTCATAATCGGAAGGGCGACCGCGCATATAGACCTGCGCATTCACGGACGACCCGCCGCCAAGTACGTTGGCCTGCGGAATGTCATGCACGCGGCCGTCAAGGTGGTCCTGCGGTTCGGTCTGGTGATAGGTCATGAACTTGGACCCGTTGATCATCTTGAAGATACCCGGCGGCATGTCCAGCAACGGATGGCGGTGCGAATGCCCGGCCTCCAGCAACAGAACCCTGCACTTGCCCTGGTTGACTAGTCGCGCTGCAGCTGCGGCGCCGGCAGAGCCGCCGCCGATGACGATGTGATCGAAGGTTTCCGTCATGATTTCGCCTTCAGGTCCGGCGTTTGGGTTCGCTGATCGAGTCGCGCTCGACCAGTTCGCATTCAAGCTTCACGAGTGGGTGCCTCTGACCATCCGTCGGCCCGTGGAATAGCTGTTCGACGACCCAGCGTCCCATCGCCCGGGTGGGAAGGATCATCGAGGTCAGAGGCGGCGACAGGTGTCGCGCGGTTTCGTCATCGTCAAATCCGATGACCGAGATGTCCTCGGGGATTGACAGGCCAAGTTCCTTGAGTGCCTCATAGCAACCGATTGCCATGCGGTCATTCTGACAGAAAATGGCGGTTGGCGGAGAGGGCAGGTCCATCAATTCACGCGTGGCGGCATATCCGGCGCTGGGCAACCAATTGCCTTCGACAACCAAGTCCTCGTCGAACGGAATGTCGGCGGAAGCCAAGGCGTTTCTGTACCCGGTCGTTCGTCCAGCGGCGCATTCCATGAACGGCTCGCCGGTGATAGTGGCGATCCGTTTGTGCCCGGCCTTGATCAGAGCGTTGGTCGCCGTATGTCCAGCAGCGACTTCGCCCGGGATCACCGAAGGAAAAGAGAGGTCGTCGCAAAAGCAGTTCAGCAGCAGAACCGGGGTTGCGGTCTGCGTGAGGATTTTCGGAACGACCACCCGCCGGGTGAAAACGGTTGCGTAAATGATGCCCGCAACCTGTTGGTCGAGGAAATACCGGAGCGTATTGGGCTCGACCTCGGGGTCGTTTTGGGTTTCTGCCAGCAATACAAGATTTCCTGTGTCCCGAACGGCCTGTTTCACGCCGTTAAACGCGTTTACCATTTCGGGGCTCGACGCCAGATCGTCCACGACAAAAGCGATGGTGTCGTCTAGTACCGAGGGTCGGCGCGCGCTGTCTTGGGGCTTCCTGAGTTGAGAGGGCATGGCGTATCCAAGCGTGTTGGCGGCATCTAGGACTCGTTGCTTTGTGTCCTCGGAGATTTTGACGGAATCGTTCTTGTTCAGAACCAGCGATACTGTCGTTTGTGAGCATCCGGCGACGCGTGCAATGTCGTGCATCGTTATGCGCTGCCGGCCCGCGACTCGTCCTACTCCCCTGTGTTGCCTGGCCTTGTTCGCTTGATCGTTCATCGTTCAACCTTTTTGTTCGTATCCTTTTTATCGACAATGCGGAGGACGTGCAACTAATATTAGTGGATAGTAATTAATATTAGTGTTGACGAAATAATATTATTAGTGTTTTGATGGGTGATGCGGTCGCCATTGTGGTTTGACCGAGTAAGCGCGGGAGGCGAAATTGCGGTCTGTAGTAGGGGAGCTGGGTCCAGTCGTTCGGCATTCGATGTTCATCGATGGCCGCTTTGTCGACTTTGACGCGGACACGGTTGTTGTCGAAAACCCTGCAAATGAAGAGATCGTTGCGCTGGTTCCAGATGGCGCCGCCGCTCACGCGGATGCGTCGGTCGAGGCGGCACATCGGGCTTTTGGCTCGTGGTCCTCGCGCCCGGCGATCGAGCGGGCTCGGCTGGTCCTGAGGCTCGCTGAGGCCGTCCGGGTCGACGCCGGTCGTTTGGCTGCTCTGATAACCGCCGAGCAGGGCAAGCCGATCTCGCAAGCCCGAGGTGAAGTGGATGCTGCCGTCACCTTTCTTTGCCATGCGGCTGAAGAGGCCCGGAGGATTTCGGGTGACATAGTTGCATCGGACAACGAGTCCGAGGAAATCCAGATCCGGCGTCATCCTTATGGCGTTGTTGTTGCGTTGACGGCCTGGAACTATCCGTTGGCATTGGCCGCCAGGAAGGTCGGACCCGCGCTGGTCGCGGGCAACACCGTTGTTCTGTTGGGGCACGAAATCACGCCGCTGTCCGGTCTTGCGGTCGCCGAGCTTGCCAACAAGGTCGGGTTTCCGCCTGGTGTTCTTAATGTTCTGACAGGCAAGGGGCCGGTGGTAGGGCAGCGGTTGGTCGAACACCCCGATACTTCACTGATTACAATGACCGGCAGCACACGCGCCGGGAAAGAGATTTTTCGCGCTGCGGCCAACCGGATCAAGGTTGTCCGGCTCGAGCTTGGCGGTAAGGCTCCGTTCATCGTGATGGAGGATGCGGATATTGACGCCGCCGTTTCGGCCGCCATTGCCGCCCGGTTTGCCAATTGCGGCCAGATTTGCACCTGCAACGAGCGTATGTATCTGCATCGCGGCATTGCGGATCAGTTCCTGGAAAAATTTGTGTCCGCGGCCCGCGCTTTGTCGATCGGGGATCCGATGGACGACTGCGATTTGGGTCCCAAAGTCAGCAAGGCCGAAGTGACCAAGGTCGCCGAGATCATCCAGCGCAGCATCGCCGAAGGCGCCACGGTTCATCTTGCAGGCGGGCCCCTGACAGACGGGGCGCACCATAAGGGGCACTGGATGTCCCCGACGGTTCTTGAGGTCTCAGACAACGGCAATGCCGCGATGCAAGAGGAGGTCTTTGGCCCCGTGGCGACAGCAATGCGAGTCGATGATTTTGATCAGGCGATAGACGCAGCGAATGACACATCATTCGGGCTGTCTGCCTATCTCTTTACGGCATCGCACCGGCGATTGATGGAGGCCCCGAGCCGCTTGAAGTTCGGCGAATTGTACCTGAACCGCTCCAATGGCGAGGCCGTGCAGGGATTTCATACCGGTTGGGGTATTTCCGGGGTTGGGGGTGAAGACGGCGCTTATGGCTTCGATGGCTATCTGAGGAAACAGACGACTTACATGAATTGGGCATGACCTAAAACTCGCGGTCAAAACGGAGGCGACCGCACCAATGGAGGAGGAATAACCATGAAACGCAGAACTCTTTTGATCTCGACGGTTGTCGCGGGTGCGCTGTTGGGCACGACTGCGATAGCGCAGGATCTGCCACAGCTTGAGCAGAAGGAGCGCTACAAAGTCGGCTTTGCGCAGATGGAGTCGAACAATCCGTGGCGTATTGCCGAGACCAAATCGTTCCATGACACGGCCGAGGCCTGCGGCTGGGACCTTATCGCGACGGATGCAGCTGGATCAGCGGCCAAGCAGGTAGCAGATGTGGACAGCATGATCGCACAAGGCATCGACGTTCTGTTTCTGCCTCCAAGGGAAGAAAAGCCACTGATTCCGGCCGTTATGAAAGCACGCGCTGCCGGCATTCCGACTTTTCTCGTGGACCGCTCGGTTGATCCGGCCGTCGCCAAGCCAGGCGAGCATTTCGTAGCATTCCTAGGATCGGACTTCATTGATCAGGGCAACCGGGCCGCGCAATGGCTGATGGACAATTTTGACGGCGACCAGGGCGTTATCGTCCAGTTGGAGGGCACAACTGGTTCTTCACCTGCAAATGACCGTAAAAAGGGTTTCGACGACGCGATCGCAGCGGACGACCGCTTTGAGATCGTGGCTTCTCAGACCGGTGACTTTGCGCGCGATCTGGGTCGTCAGGTGATGGAAACCCTGCTGCAGGCGCACCCCGACGTGAACGTGGTCTACGCCCACAATGACGAGATGGCGATCGGCGCGATCCAGGCTCTGGAACTGGCCGGCCGCAAGCCAGGCGAGGACGTGACCATCGTTTCGATTGATGGAACGCGTGATGCGCTTCAGGCAATTATCGATGGCAAGATGGGTGTGACCGTAGAAAGCTCACCCTTCTTTGGCCCATTGGCTTGTGATGTCATGAAGAAGTATGCGGCGGGCGAGCAGATCCCTGAGTGGGTAAAGGTCGAAGACCGGATCTTTACGCAAGACAACGCCGCTGATCACATCGACGAAGCCTATTGATTCTCCCTGGTGGGTGGTGCTGGCTGAGTGTCAGCGCTGCCCGCAAGCAATTGGAGTACGAGATATCATGAACGCGCTCGTTTCGATGTCGGGGATCGACAAGTCTTTTGCTGAGGTTCCAGCACTCAGCCAGGCCAGTCTGGAAATAGCACCCGGCGAAGTTCACGCACTCATCGGGCAGAACGGTGCCGGCAAATCGACGATGATCAAGGTCCTGACCGGAGTTTACGGCCGGGATGCCGGTGACGTCTATCTGACGGGCGCGCCAAGCCGCATTTCTACCCCGCGCGAAGCGCAGAAATACGGAATTGCCACAATCTATCAAGAGCTCAACCTGGTGCCGCTGCGGTCAGTGACCGAGAACATCATCATGGGGTACGAGCCCAAACGCCTGGGCTTTCTGGTCGACTGGCGCGAGGGTAACAGGCGCGCACGCGAGGTTCTTGCGCGCTTTGGCATAGATATCGACGTAACCGAGCCTCTGGGGAATTTCTCGACTGCGATCCAGCAGTTGGTCGCGATAGCGCGAGCGGTGTCGCTGGACGCGAAGCTGGTCATTATGGACGAGCCGACGTCGTCGCTTGATGCCAGCGAGGTCGAGGTTTTGTTCGGTGTGGTGCGCGAGTTGAAGAAACAGGGCGTGTCCGTTCTGTATGTCTCGCATTTCCTTGATGAGCTGTTCCAGATCTGCGATCGGGTCACAACGATGCGAGACGGGCGCACTGTCAGCACTCGCAATGTCCAGGACACGACCAAGCTGGAAATGATCGCGGACATGCTGGGCCGCAACAAGGACGAGATTGCGGCAGACGGATTGACGGACTTCGCCGGCGCCAAAGCTAAGAAAGGCGATATCGTTCTGCGGGCCGACTCTGTTTCGACTGGCCCACGACTGACGCATTTTGACCTCACACTCCACCGCGGGGAAATTGTTGGGCTGGGCGGGCTGCTGGGCTCTGGCCGGACCGAGGCGGCGCGGGCCTTGTTCGGAGTGGACGGAGCACGCAGCGGCGCAATCGAGATACACGGTGCGGTCGGGCAACCGTCCGGACCGGGTGAAGCGATAGCAAACGGGGTCGGCTTTCTGACCGAAGATCGCAAGGCCGAAGGGATTATTCCCGACATGTCCGTGCGTGAGAACATAACGTTGGCCCTGTTGCCGAAACTAGCCAGCCGTGGTCAGATCGATTTTGCCCGCGAGCGCGAGATCGTTCAGGCCTTCATCGACGATCTGGGCATCAAGGCGGCGCATATGGACCAACCCATTCGCGAGTTGTCCGGCGGCAACCAGCAGAAGGTGCTGCTTGCCCGTTGGCTGGCGACGCAGCCCGACATCCTGATACTCGATGAGCCGACCCGAGGCGTGGATGTCGGCGCCAAGCGAGAGATCCAATCGTTCATTCGGTCTTACGTTGAGAAGGGGTTTGGCGTGGTCCTCATCAGTTCAGAATTCGAAGAACTGGTAGAAGGCGCCGACCGCATCGTGGTCATGCACGAGGGGCGCTCGGTCAAGGAACTGACCAACCCCGGGATTACCGAGAACATACTGGTGCGCGCGCTTGCGCATCATGAAGGAGGATCTAGTTCATGGACCGAGCAATGAAGTTGCCGCAACGGGTCGCCTCAATGCCCTTCCGCTTTCACGGCGGCATCGCCGCGTTGGTCGCCTTATTGGTGTTCAACGCGTTTTTCACCCCCAATTTCCTGCAACTGCAAACATTGTTCGTGAATATCAGCCAGGTTGCCACGATCGCCATCGTGGCCATGGGCATGACGCTGGTGATCGCCACGGGTGGTATCGATCTTTCGGTCGGTGCGGTCATGGCACTGGCGGGGGCAGTTGCTCCGCTGATTTTCCTGTCGGATCTGGGCGCTGCCTATCCGATGCTGGGCGTCACTTTGGCCATTGTCCTACCGCTGTTTATCGCCGGGCTATGCGGGGTGTTCAACGGTGTGATGGTTGCCGTGTTGAATGTGCAACCCATTATTGCGACGCTCATTCTCTTTATCTCGGGTCGCGGTATTGCCCAAGTCTTGACGAACGGGAACCTGCAGACGTTTTCCAACCCTTCATTCAGTTATCTTGGAACCGGCAAAGTGCTTGGCTTGCCGTTCCAAGGGTGGCTGGCGCTGGTCATTGCCTGTGTTCTGTTTTGGGTTATCACCAGAACCACTTGGGGTCGTTACCTGCTGGCTATCGGCGGCAATGAACGCGCGGCCTATCTGTCGGGCGGTCCCGTCCGGCGGGTCAAGATTGGGGCCTATGTCATCTGCGCCGTGCTTGCGGGTCTGGCGGGGCTGATCGTCGTTGCTATCAACTCGGCTTCGGACGCGGCGCGCAACGGTAATCTTATGGAGCTTGATGCCATCGCGGCCGCGGTTGTTGGCGGGGCTCTTTTGCAAGGCGGGCGGGCGCCGATCTTTGGTGCCATACTGGGAGCCGTCATCATCCAATTGGTCAAATATACGTTGTTGGCCAACGGG
Organism: Ruegeria sp. CDSC054; assembly: GCF_059610645.1. Classification (NCBI taxonomy): domain Bacteria; kingdom Pseudomonadati; phylum Pseudomonadota; class Alphaproteobacteria; order Rhodobacterales; family Roseobacteraceae; genus Ruegeria; species Ruegeria sp. CDSC054. Next base: position 20,414 of record NZ_JBXWOA010000009.1, read on the forward strand.
GTAGAGGACGAAGTTGCACTAATCGCCAAAGCCGTCATCATTATCCTGGCCGTTTGGGTCCAGCAATTCCGGAGGGCATGATTGGTGTTGGATGAAACGGCTTTTGACCTGCGAAAATACCTTCGGCGCAATTCGGCTTCGGTGACGGTGTGGATCGCACTGCTGACTTTGATCCTGTTTGGGCTGATGCGCTATGACAACTTTGGAAGCGCCTACAATTTCTCGTCTTTCCTGAATTACAACGCGATGTTCATTGCGATCGCGCTGGGCATGTGCTTCGTGATCATGACCGGCGGGATTGATTTGTCGGTCGGATCCGTGGCGGCCTTTACTTCGGTTGTTGCGGCCTATCTCAGCCCCTACGGGATTCAGGTTGCGCTGCCGGGGGCCGTTCTTGCCGGCGTTGGCTTCGGAGCGATCAACGCCTTTTGCATAATCATCCTTCGGATCCCGCCCTTCATCGCCACACTGGCAACCATGCTAGCCGCCAAAGGCGGCGCATTGGTAATTTCAGGCGCCCAGACAATTTCGGTCGATTGGGGGTCGAACTTCACCAAGCTTGGCATGGGGCAGGCGTTTGGCCTGTTTCCTTGGGCAATCGTCATCGTAGCCGGATTGACGCTGGTACTTTGGCTGGTGCTGGAAAGGACAACCATCGGGCGGACCGTCTTGGCGATCGGTGGCAGCGAGGATGCCTCGAACCTAATGGGCCTGAAAGTCAATCGCGCCAAGGCTTTCGTCTACCTGCTGTCAGGGGGCTGCGCGGGGGTGGCTGGCGTCTTTCTGGCCTCGGGTTTTGGAGCCGGACAACCCCTTGAGGGCATTGGTTGGGAATTGTCGGCCATCGCGTCCGTCGTTGTGGGCGGTACCTTGTTGACGGGTGGGATGGGTTCGATCCCTGCGACGGTTGCCGGAGCGCTTTTGCTGGGTTTGGTTTTCAACGTTCTGAACTTTGAAAACGGTCAGGGCACCATCAGTTTCAGTGCCTATTGGCAGATGGTCATACGTGGAGGCTTTCTTTTTGCGGTCATCCTTTTACAGTCTCGAGTTATTGCCAGGCAGCAGAAGGTTTTGGGTTCGTGAATCGCATAAAAAGTGTTTCAGCGCGGCTGTTCAACGTCCCGCTAGCAGAGGTCCTGGTCGATGCCAAACATGGGGATCACACGTTCTTTCAATTGATCACCGTCACCATTCAAACGACGGATGGGGTCGAGGGGGTTGGGTATACCTATACGGGCGGCAAGGGCGGTCATGCCATTCTGGCGATGATCCAGCATGACCTAGCGCCGTTCCTGGTTGAGCAAGACGCCGAACAGATCGAAAGCCTGTACGATGCCATGCAGTGGCATGTGCACTACGTTGCACGGGGCGGGATCGCCTCGTTCGCTATCTCGGCCGTGGATATTGCCCTTTGGGACATTCGTGGCAGAACGCAGAATGCACCACTGTGGCAAATGGCTGGTGGAGCGTCCAAACGGTGCAAGGCCTATGCCGGCGGGATCGACCTGAATTTCTCGTTGGAGAAACTGCTGCGGCAGACCGAAGGCTACCTTGCGCGTGGGTTCAACGCGGTCAAGATCAAGGTTGGGCAACCGGATCTGGCCGACGATCTTGCACGTGCCCGGGCAGTGCGCGAGATGCTGGGGCCGGACCGGTTCTTCATGGTCGATGCGAATTACTCCATGAGCGTCGAGCAGGCCATCGAGGCCGCCCAAGGGTTCGCCGACTGCGATATCCTGTGGTTCGAGGAGCCGACAATTCCAGACGATTACAAAGGCTATGGCCGAATTGCCGAAGCCACGGGCGTTCCCCTTGCCATGGGTGAAAACCTGCACACGATTCACGAATTCGAGTACGCCTTCGAAGACGCAAAGCTGAGTTTCATTCAGCCCGATGCCTCAAACTGTGGCGGGATTACCGGCTGGTTGCGCGTGGCCGCGCTAAGCGCCCAGCACGGCATTCCGGTTTGTAGCCATGGTATGCAGGAGCTGCACGTCAGCCTTGTTTCTGCGCAACCCAATGCGGGTTGGCTGGAAGTACACTCATTCCCGATAGACCAGTACACGACCCGTCCGCTTGTCGTGGAAGACTGCCTGGCCGTGGCCCCGGATACGCCGGGGACCGGAGTGGAATTCGACTGGGACAAACTGAATGCGGAACACAGGGAGATGCATACATGACGACCCAGACGATCTCTGCGGCGTACTACAGGGGCAACAAGAGCTTTGCCGTGGAACAGGCCAAGGCGACGGCTCCGGGCTCCGGCGAGGCCGCCATTCGCGTTGCGTATTGCGGGATTTGCGGGACGGATATCCACGTCTACCACGGCAACATGGATGCCCGTGTCGGTCTGAACCGGGTAATCGGGCACGAGATGTCCGGTGTCGTCGAAGCGGTGGGCGAGGGCGTCGATACGGTAAAACCCGGCCAGAAGGTCGTGGTCCGACCGCTGGATCACTGCGGAGAATGCCCGGCCTGCAAACGGGGGCATCAGCATATCTGTCAGAACCTCAAGTTTCTCGGCCTCGATACCGATGGTGCCATGCAAGAGATCTGGACCGTTCCGGCCCACACCTTGCACGTTCTACCGGATGACTTGCGCATGGATCACGCGGCGCTGATCGAGCCGGTCGCCGTTGCCTGCCACGATGTGCGCTTGTCTGGCCTGCAACCTGGCGAGGACGTCGTCGTCATCGGCGGCGGCCCGATCGGCATCCTGGTTGCCATGGTTGCGCGGGACGCGGGCGGAAACGTCGTGATTTCCGAAGTGAACCCAAACCGCTTGGCCATTGCCGAAAAGCTTGGTTTTGACACGATCAACCCAATCGAAACCGATCTGGTGGCCACGATCAACGGGCGCACGGGCGACAAAGGGGCGGATGTAGTTTTCGAGGTATCAGGAACGCAGCCCGGTGTTGATGCGATGACCGCCGTTGCCGCGACGCGGGCTCGGATCGTGATGGTCGCGATCCATGCCCAAAAGCCTCATATCGACCTTTTCCAATTCTTCTGGCGAGAGCTGCAACTGATCGGTGCTCGGGTCTATGAGCCGGAGGATTACGAGAAGGCGATCGCAGTTGTCGCCTCGGGCGGAGTGGACGCGGATGTTGTGATTACCGACGTCAGCCCTCTGTCAGACATTCAGGCTGCGTTCGAAGCACTGGATCGCAGCCCAACCGCAATGAAAAGCCTGATCGAAGTAGGACCGCGTTCATGAGTGTTTTGCAAAGTTTCGACCTGACGGGAAAGACAGCGCTTGTGACCGGGTGCAAACGCGGCATCGGGCGCGGCATGGCCGAGGCATTGGCATCGGCCGGAGCTGATATCATCGGAGTGTCGGCCTCGCTCGAGCTGTCCGGGTCGGATGTCGAAAAAGCCGTTACGGCGATGGGACGCAGTTTCCGGGCTTACCAATGCGACTTCTCGGATCGCGCTGCGCTGCATGCGTTCAATGATCAGTTGAGGGCCGACGGACAAACTCCTGATATCCTTGTCAACAATGCCGGCACGATCAAGCGAAAACCCGCCGCTGAACACCCGGACGACTGGTGGGACGAAGTGATCGAGGTAAACCTGTCCTCGCAGTTCGTTCTGACTCGCGAGATCGGTAAGGACATGCTGGCGCGCGGCTCGGGCAAGATCATCTTCACCGCGTCGCTGCTGACGTTTCAGGGCGGCATCACCGTTCCCGGATATGCGGCCTCGAAAGGTGGGATTGGACAGCTGACCAAGGCCTTGGCCAATGAATGGGCCGGGCAGGGTGTGAACGTGAATGCAATCGCCCCCGGCTACATCGCGACCGACAATACCCAAGCTTTGCAGGACGATCCGGTTCGGTCGAAGTCGATTCTGGAACGAACACCCCAGGGCCGTTGGGGTACGCCTGGTGATTTTGCCGGACCCGTGGTTTTTCTGGCTTCTGCAGCGTCGGACTACGTCAACGGTGAAATCCTTGTTGTCGACGGGGGCTGGATGGGGCGGTAACACCGTCAACGCGCCACGAGACCCAAGGCATCACGTCCCGATGTAGTGCACCTTCAATCGCCGCGTCTTGGGTGCCTCGCGGTGTTCGAACAGGTACAGGCTTTGTACGCGGCCCAGCGGAAGTTGCCCCTGTTCGACCGGGATGGACACCTGCGTTTGCGTCACCAGCGCGCGCAGATGCGATGGCGCGTTGTCGTCTTCGGTCGGGCGGTGGTGATATTTGCCTGGTGACTTGGGGACCAGTTCTTCGAAGAACGTCTCGATATCCTTGACCACCTCGGGATCGGCATTGGCCTGTACCAACAGCGCGGCACCTGTATGGACACACCAGAGGGTCAGTAGGCCCGAGCCAAATCCATGTTCAGACACCGTACGCTGAACCACCCCGCTGATGTCGGTGAGGGATTTGCCGGGCGTTTCAATGGACAACTCAAAAAACTCTTGCTTCATCCATCAGATCCTTTCCTTGATCTTGCGCGAATCCGCCCAGCTTTCCGCACCCCATTCGGCATTCAACTTTGAGGCTTAAGTATTTAATTTGTAACACGCTAGAGCTTTCATTCATGCAAACAGGCCTTTGAACCTGTCTATGCACAGACGAAACCCATCTTCGAAATTTCCGTTGCCGGGATGATAAACGCTTTCGAAGGAAATCACGCCATCATAGCCGTCGGATCTGAGCGCGTCCGCGATGGGATGGAACAGAGGCGCAAGCTGACCTTCCCCCATGCGGCGCACTTCCAGCGTTGCCCGTGGCGTGTCGACCTTTACGTCCTTGATGTGAATGTGCCCCAGATAGCCGCCGCGCAGTTCTTCGTAACCGTCCGGGTATGCCAGTTCATGGCACCAGCAATTGTTTCCGGGGTCCCAAAGAATTTTCAACGCATCCTTTGCATCCAACTCGTCGATCAGTCTGCGGGCTGTATAGTTGGAATTGACCAGCGTGCCGTTTCCGGTTTCTACGACAAGCGTCACGCCCTCAGCCCTGGCAAGTTCAACCGCCGGCGCGATCAGCGGCGGCATCGAGTCCCATACCCCATGCGCCACGTTCCACTTCTCGGCGCCGTTTTTTCCCCAGAGTATCTGCTCTTTTCGTTGGGTCATGATCCGAACCAGCGGAGACCCCACGATATGCGCCATGTCGATCACGCGTTTCAAGGCGTCCATGTGTCGGGTGTGCAGGTTGTCGCCGGGCCTGTTGGCAGCTGTCATCCCCGCAAAGATATGGCGCGACAGACACGACACAAGCTTGCCCCGGTCGCGCAAGAGCGCGTCGATCTCGGCAATTTCCTGCGGGGAATGGTCCCCGACCTCGGTGTCGCCCACGAACTGTAGCTCTGCATAGTCCAGGCCGAATTCGTCCATTACATCCACGGCCTGCCGCAGATCGCGGGAAATGCCGTCGCAAATCACACCTAGTTTCATGTCCGGTCCTCTCAGCGATGCAATTCTGCGCCAACGATCTCTTCGATGACGCGGGTACACACCCAGTTGTCGCCGTTCGGGTATTTGGTTTTTCCGGCGTGAAAGATCTGCATTGCGGACGAGGCAGTGTGCATAGGAACGCCCAACGCACCGGCCAGTGCCAGAGAGATCGTCAGGTCCTTGTGCATAGTTGCGATATGACTACCGGTAGCCTCGAACTTGCGATCAATGATGTTTTCAAGGGCGGTATTCACGACGCCGCACCCCGCGCTGGAGGATGAGAACACGTCAAGCAATGCCTGACCGGTGACACCGGCTTTGGCCGCCAGGGCCGCAGCCTCGAATGTGGCGGAAAAGATCGACCCGATAAGGGATTGCAGGCAGGCTTTCACGGTTTGCCCGTCACCGGCGTTTTCTCCGACCCGGTGAATGGTTGCCGACACTGCCTGCATGACTTCGGCGTTTTGGTCCAGCACATCAGCGGCACCGGCAGCCATCATCGTCAATGTGCCGTTCTGCGCGCCGGGAAACCCACCCGAGACCGGAGTGTCGATCAGGTGGATGCCGGAGCCCTCCATGTCATGCCCGATGGCGCTTGCTTCGGCCGGTGTAATGGTCGCCGACAGGATGACAGTTCCGCCTTCGGCCATGTTCGCAACCAGTCCGTTTTCACCCAGAATGACATCGCGGGCCTGATCTCCGTGCATCACCATGACAAACACGCTGGCGGCGTGACGACCGACCTGTCCCACGCTGTCCTTGGGCAGGCCGCCCATGTCGGTAAATGCCGCCATGCGTGTCTCGCTCAGGTCGAAACCGGATGTTTCAAAGCCATTCTTGATCAGGTTCTTGGCAAGGCCGCTGCCCATGTCGCCAAGACCTATTACGCCTGTGGTTTTCATTTGGACTCCTCCCGTTCTTCCGTCTTTGCCGTCTGGCAGACGTTTCGAAAATTGATGCCTCAAGGCATCGGTTTTCGCGGGAGTTTCACGCGTCTTGAACAGACGTCGGGCGAGTCCGGAAGACACCCCGCTGCCCGTTTACGTGCCGTAAGTAAACGAAGAATACCGCGCACAGGCAAGCAAAGAAGTGTTACGGACGGAAAGAAACAGCCTGATCCGACGTGTCAGGAAAACGCCGCCATGATGCCGCGCAGTTCCGCCAGCCCGCGCATTCGTCCGATCAGCGGATAGCCAGGAGTGCTGTGTCCGCCCAGATCGCTCAGCAGCTCTTGTCCGTGGTCGGGTCGCATCGGAATTTGCCAGTCGTCCCGCCCTTGAGATTTGCGGCGGCGTTGTTCGTTCATCAGCTCGCGAATGGTGCCGACCATGTCGGTGTCGCCCTCCAGATGCGGAGCCTCATAGAAATCCGGCTTCTGTCTGTCCGACCCCGCGATGCGTCGGGTATTTCGCAAGTGAACAAAGTGAATCCGGCCGCCATGCCTGCGTACGAAGTCCGGCCCATCGAATTCGGAGGAAACACCCAGCGATCCGGTACAAAAGGTTGCGCCGTTCGCGGGCATATCAACCGCATCCAGCACGGCGCCGTAGTTCTCAGTACTGGACATGATCCGCGGCAGACCGAGCAACGAGAAGGGTGGATCATCCGGGTGACAGCACAAGCGCAACCCCAATTCTTGAGCTACCGGGGCGACCTCAGACAGGAAGTCGATGAGATTTGTGCGCAGCCGGTCACGGTCTATCTCGGCATATGTCCGCAACAAAGAGCGCACGTCCTGCACGCTCCACTGATCGTTGGCGCCGGGCAGCCCCGCAGTGACATTGTGCTGCAACTGGGCTTTGGATTCATCCGACAGGCGCAAGAAGCGATCCTCGGCCGTTTGCTGGACGTCGTTGGAATAGTCTTCCGACGCGCCCGGACGTTCGAGAATATATATGTCGAAAACTGCAAAATCAGTCAGGTCGAACAGCATGGCCGTTCCGCCATGCGGCTGCGGGGAGCGAAGGGCGGTGCGTGTCCAATCCAGAATCGGCATAAAGTTGTAGCACACGACTTTGACGCCACGGGCGGACAGGGCCCTGAGGCTGGACTTATACGCCTGCAGATGTTCGGCTATGTCTGCGGACTGCGTCTTGATCGCCTCGGAGACGGGCAGGCTTTCGACAACCTCCCAACTGTACCCGGCCGCGGCCAGAACTGCCTGCCGATCGGCGATGCTCGGTTCGTCCCAGGGCAGTCCAGGCGGGATGTGATGCAACGCAGTAACGATGCCCTGAACCCCGACTTGATGTAGATCGGCCAGAGCGATCGGATCATCGGGTCCGAACCAACGCCAGCATTGTTTCATGGCAGCCATCCTTCATACAGCGGGTGATCGGGCCTGATGGGAAGGGCAACACGCTGCCCGGTGCGCGCCGCGTAATAAATCGCAGTCACAAGGCCGATGGATGCGGCGCCGTCCTGCAGCGTAACGGCCGAATTTGCCTCGGACCGCAGCGCCTTGCCGATTTCGGTAAAGAACCCTTCGAAACCTGTTGGTTCGGCAGCGGCGGCTGCAAGGGCCTCGTCGATAGCGGCTTGATCCACCGGGTCCCGCGCAACGAATGTCCAAGGCGTTTGACCCGGCGCATAGGGTTCCGTGCCAGAGGTGGCGGTCACCTTTTCAAAGACGAACCGCAAGCGGGTTTCGTCCGTGGCGGCGCCTAGTGTGATATTGCTTGTGCACAAAGCTCCGGTAGCCATGCCAAAGCAGATCGCAGCGCAGTCTTCGGTCTCGATCGGGTTGACCCGCGTTGTGGTCATTGCTGACACCCAGGCGATATCACCCGCGATATGTGTCAGCAGATCATGGTTGTGGATGGCATGGCCAAGCACTGCGCCGCCGCGTTCACCGGCCCATGTTCCTCGCCACGGCACCGCGTAATAATCTGCCCCTCGGGACCAATGGGTTTCAAGCGCGGCAGTTTGGACCGTTCCGGTCAGGCCGGCGCGTTGCAGGTGGCGCAATTGGGCCAGTGACGGGCCCCACCGGTATTGAAAAACCGGAAACACATGCTTGCCCGTGCTGTGGGCGGCTGCCGCGATCCGATCCACATCCTGCATCGAGGTCGCAAGGGGCTTTTCGCAGACAACGTGTTTTCCTGCGGCCAATGCCGCAAGAGTGGTCGGCACATGTAGATGGGGCGGCAGGCAGATGTCGATGACATCAATCTCCGGATCATCCAGCGCGTCTTGAATGTTGGTCAGAGATCGAAAATCCGAGTTCTGTCGAATCTGTTCGATCCGGTCCGTATTCTGGTCGACCACGGCGGTTACGCGGAATTTGCAGTCAAGCCGTTCCAGTGCGCTTATATGTTGCGCACCGATACCTGCGCCAAGGATCGCAACGTTGATCATTTGCGTTCCGCCATTTCCTGCGCGTGCAATGCCAGTTCCATGACCGTAAAGCAGTGGGTTTGGATCATCGCGGTTTCGGTCCGGTTACGGATGTCATCGGCCAGGCGCGAAAAGTAGGGAAGGCCGGCGTCAGATGCGTCGATCTTTTGGCAGGTTTCACCATTGACGAGGATCAGATGGTCTGTTCCCGAGGCTCCACCCACATCAACGTATTTCCGCAACTCGATATAGCCTTCGGTGCCCAGGATCGTCAGGCGACCATCTCCCCAGTTTGGCAAGGCATCCGGAGTGAACCAGTCAACCCGGATGTACCCGGTGCCATTCTTGCTTCGTAGATTGAGCTCTCCGAAATCCTGCAATCCGGGATCTTTGGGGTTTGCGTAGTTCGCCACACAAGCGTTTGTGATTTCCGCGGTTTCCGAACCTGTGTAGTGCAAGAACTGATCGATCTGATGCGAGGCGATGTCGGTCAGAATACCGCCATAGCGTTCACGCTGAAAAAACCATTCCGGACGAGTTGCCCGGTTCAATCGGTGCGGGCCAAGTCCGACCGTCTGGATCACGCGCCCGATGGCACCGGCCTCGACCAACTCGGTCGCCCGGGTGCTGACGGGCGTTTCAAACCTTTCGGAAAAATTCACCGACCAGATGCGACCGGTGTCCGCAACCGCCCGTTTGATCTGGTCGAGTTGCTCGAACGTCGTACAGCCCGGCTTGTCGCTCATGACGTCCATGCCGTTTTGCATGGCGCGGATTGTCAAAGCGGCCCTATCTGCCGGTATTGCCGAAATTAGCGCCAGATCCGCCCCGCAAGTTAAGGCGTCTTCCAGTCGGGCCAGCCGTGGAATATCGGGAAACCTTTTGACGTAGCCCGCCAGCGTTTCGGGTTCGCCTTGTGTCCAAAAGCCAACGCAGTCCACGCCGATTTTGCGCATGTTTTCCGTCATGCCATAGATATGGCGGTGGTCCAGGCCTAGGGCGACGCAGGTCAGGCTCATGAGATGACTCGTGTTTTCTGGCCGGTTCGATTGGCGATCTGCATCGTGTCTATGACGGCGTGGGTCAAAAGGGCACTGCGTCCGGTGGCCATGGGTCGCGTTCCACCGGCGAGTGCGTTGGCAAAATCCTCTATGACCGCCTGGTGCCATTCATGGGTGAACGCCATGGGATCGGCCCCGCCGCCTGTGGCGGACGTTTCGCCAAACGTGGATTTCTGACCATCGAAAGTGGTTAAGGTCAGGACACCTGACTCCAGATGCGCTTTGGCGTGCGTGCCCTGGATGGTGATGGACTCTGCGGCCCCGGGATATACGGCGGTGGTTGCCATCAACGTTCCCACCGCGCCGTTATCCATTTCAAAGATTGCACCTGCCCAATCCTCGGCCTCGAGATCGTGCAACGGAGTTTTTCTCATCATGGCTTGAATGTCCGAGATCGGCCCCAGCAGCCACATCGCGAGGTCAAGCGTGTGGATTGCCTGCGAAATCATGACACCGCCTCCGTCGCGTGCATAAGTGCCGCGACCTGGCTCGTCATAGTAGCTCTGATCGCGCCACCAGGGGACACGGATTTCCACCGTGGCGATCGCGCCCAACTCACCCTGTACAATGGCTGATTTCAGCGCCTGCGAGGCGGCGCGAGCGCGGTGCTGAAAAACGATGCCCAGCAGCACGCCAGACACCTCGCACTGCTCGACTATGGCTGCCGCGGCGCCCAGCGTTCTTTCGATAGGCTTTTCCATTAGGATCGGTTTCGAAGCGGTCGAAAGAACCCGCACCAACTCTGTGCGCTGATCAGGCGGGGTTGCGATGATCGCAAAGTCGACGTTTGAGTCGTTTGCGATTTCCTCAACCGAGCTGAACGCGCGGGTGTCGTTTCGCTGCGCGAACTCAGCTGCTTTTTCAGGATTGCGCCCTAAGACGCCAGCAAGATTGAGACCTCGCTCCGATGCCTGAATGGCAGCAACATGCGTTCCCGAAACCATCCCCAAACCAATCAGCGCAATATTCATTCATTCCCCCGGATCACCCGGTCAGTCTGCGGGTTCGAACGGGAAAGATGCAACCATAAAAACTGTGTTAACAATTGCGGGCAGCAGTATCGGAGGCAGAATTGACTGGTAATTTGAATGGCATGGCAGAAGGCCTGTACCTGGGCATCAAGGACCTCCCGATCGTGTCTCCGCATGGTCACTGCGATCCGGGGTGGTTTGCAACCGATGCGCCGTTTCCCAACCCGGCAGAACTGCTGGTGGTTCCCGACCATTACGTGTTCCGTATGCTCTATTCGCAGGGCGTTCCCTTGTCCGAACTTGGCATTGGGGAAGAGGGGCGAAAGAAGGATCCTCGCGCCGTTTTTCGCACTTTTGCCGAGCACTGGCATTTGTTTCTGGGAACGCCATCTCGGATCTGGATGAATTACGTGCTGCATGAAACGCTGGGCGTGTCTGAGGAGTTGTCTTCGCGCACGGCAGACCAGGTTTACGATAAGATCTCAGGAAAGCTGGCGCGACCTGAATTTCGTCCGAGGGCTTTGTTCGACAGATTTGGGATCGAGGTTCTGGCCACCACAGATTCCGCTCTCGACAGCCTCGTTGAGCATCGGGAGATTCGTACAAGCGATTGGGGTGGGCGAGTTATTCCGGCGTTCCGCCCAGACGGGGTTTTGGATGGGGCGGACCCGGAGTTCGTACAAAACCTGAAAAAGTTGGCCGAGCTGACGGGCTGCGATCTGGGCAGCTACGATGGCTACCTCAACGCGCTGCGAATGCGGCGGGCTTATTTCATCCAGCTGGGCTGTACGGCCACTGACCACGGTATCGAACGTGTGCAGACCGAGTGGCTGGACGACCCGGATGCGCTGTACCAACGGCTGAGACGGCGGGAAGGGGCCGAACAGGATGCTCGCCGGTTCTATGGACATATGCTGATCGAAATGGCGCAGATGTCTATCGATGATGGTCTGACCATGCAGATACATGCTGGCAGCAAGCGCAACACGAACGACGCGGTAATGCGGGACTTCGGACGGGACAAGGGGGCGGACATTCCAATCGCTATGAATTGGGTCACGGGCCTTGAGGCGCTTTTGAACCGGGTCGGAAACTCGGCGGAACTGCGCATCATACTCTTCACATTGGACGAAAGCACCTATGCCCGTGAACTGGCGCCCATGGCGGGACATTGGCCGTGCCTTAGGATCGGGCCGCCTTGGTGGTTCCACGACAGCCCAGCCGGTATAGCGCGGTATTTCGATCAGATTGTTGAAACGTCCGGATACTACAATCTGGCCGGATTCAATGACGACACGCGGGCCTTTCTGTCCATTCCTGCACGGCACGACCTGTGGCGACGGGGAGTGGCGATTCATTTGGCCGATCAGGTTGCGCGCGGCTATTTCGGTCGGGATAGTGCTGAGCATCTTGCGCGGTTGCTGGCTGTCGATTTGGCGAAACAAGTTTACGGATTGCAAAGCTAGATGGGTACAATTCTTCACTTTGGCCTTGGAAACTTCGCCCGGGCGCATTTGCTGGACTACACGGATCAAGCTGGCGGATGGGACGTTGTCGGCGTCAGCCTGCGTTCATCCTCGGTTCGGGATGGATTGGCCCAACAAGGTTTCGAGTACGATTTGTGCGTACAGGGGCAGGGCGTCCGGCGCATCAAAGCTCTGCGTGACGTTCTGGTCGTGCCCAATGATCGCACAGAGATTTTCGATGTGATGGCGGATGCCGAGATCATCTCGGCGACCGTCACCGAGAAAGGTTACCATTTGGACGCCGCGGGCAATCTGAACCTTCAGGACCCAGCGATTGCCGCCGATCTGGCAGGGAAAGGGCCTGCGACGCTGATCGGGTTTTTAGCTTATGGCCTTGCGGAACGGTGCAAGCCAGTAACGGTGCTAAGCTGTGACAATCGCATGGAAAACGGCAAAACGCTCGAAATGGCAGTTGCCGATTTTGCGAATGCAGCCGGCCTGGACGTGAATTGGAATGCCGTTCGCTTTCCAAACGCGATGGTCGACCGGATCACCCCGGCTACCACGGACGCCGTTCGCGCAATCAGCGGCGATCCTATGGCTGTTCCGACCGAGGCGTTTTCGGAGTGGGTGATCGAAGACAGTTTCGCCGGTCCGCACCCGGATTGGCCGGGCGTGCAACTGGTCGATGACGTAGCCCCGCACGAGATGCGAAAGCTGCGCATGTTGAACGGTGCCCATTCCCTGTTGGCTTATGGCGGCTTGGAGCGAGGCCTGACCTACGTCCACGAAGCGGTTCGAGACCCGGTTTTGCGCCCGCTGGTTTCCGAGTTGATGAAGGATGCGGGCGCAACGCTGCCCGCAGCACTGCAAGTACAGGTTCCGGACTATGCCGAGGCTTTGTTGCGCCGCTTTGAAAACCTCGAGCTGGCGCACCGTCTGGACCAAATCGCGATGGATGGCAGCCAAAAGCTGCCGTATCGGTTTGTTCCCACACTCCGTGAGACCGGCTCTCAGGCGGTGATTGCAGGGATGCGGGCCTGGATCTCCTTTTGCATGTCCGAGACCGCCAAGGGCAGGACGCTGAACGATCCTTGCGCGTTGGAAATCGCCTCGGCTGTCAAACAGCCAGATCCGGTAGTGCCACTTTTGGACCTTGTTGGCGCTGAGGATCTCGCGTCACTTATCCGGGAATGATCGCGCCGCGGAACTGAACAACGGTGGACGCCAGATTGTGTCCGGCCATCAGGGCCTTGGCCTGCGATTTTCCTGTCAGCAAGGCTGCGAGGTACCCACCGTTGAAACTGTCGCCCGCCGCTGTGGTATCCAGCACGTTTTTGGCAGGCTCATAGGTTTGGTCAATGTTCTGACCAATGGGCAGAGGGCCATCCTCTCCGCGTTTCAATGCACCGACACCGTGATGATCGGTAAAGCGTGCCGCCACTTGATCCGCGCTTTCCCCGAACAGTGCCATCTCGTCGTCGATGGATGGTAGGGCAATATCTGCACGCTGCCAAAGCCGTTGGTTGATCTGCCGGGCGTGTTCGGCGCTGTCCCAAAGACGCGGACGAAAATTGCTGTCATAGACCAACCGGACAGAAGAGCCTTCGAGCCAGTCCAGAAGCGCAAGCCTTACTGAATGCGGAAGAATGGCCACGGAAATCCCTGACAAGTACAGCACGTCGTAACCTTTCAGCGAGCTGAAGTCATGATCGGCAAAAAGCTGGCGGGCGGCCGCCTCGCTGCGCCAATAGGTAAAGCTGCGTTCACCGTCCGCAGAGGTCGTGATCGCGTATAGTCCCGGAGAAGCGTTGGGAATGATGCGGATGCCGGATGTCCCGATGCCATGGCTGGCGACAAAGTCCGCGATGCGCCCTGAGAACGGGTCGTCGCCCAGACATGTCACATACTCCACCTGCAGATCAGGAGCCGCGCGGTGCATGTAGATGGCTGTGTTCAGCGTATCCCCGGCGACGCCCAACTTCGCGCCGGTCTCCAGCATGGACAATTCGATCATTGCTTCGCCGATGCAGGCAATTCGCGTCATTTCTTTTCTCTTTTCCAGATGATGAGCCCGGCAACCATGATCAGCGCAGCCCCTGCCAACGTGAATGCGTCCGGTACAGTGTCAAAGAACAGATAGCCCCAGATCGCAACGTAGATCAGGAACGAATAGGTGAATGGCATCAACTGGTTCGCCGTTCCGAACCGATGCGCGTTAGTCAGCAGTTGATGCCCGCACCAGCCAAAGACGCCAAGGCTAATCAGGACTATCAGACTCCAGGTGTTTTCCGGCTGGACCCAAAACCAGATGGCGAAGGGCAGCAGGACCACCGTCCCGGTAAGCCCGAGGTAGAATTGCATGGTATCCACCGCAACAACCCCGGACAGCCTGCGCGTCATGATCGAATACAAGGCCAGCGCAGTGGCGTTATAGACGATCAGCAGCATGGTCGGATGAAAGGCCGAACCAAACGGCCGCACGACAACCAACACCCCCAGAAAGCCCAGGATGATAGCCGCCCAACGCCATTGGCCTACTCTCTCCTTCAACACGAAAACGGACAGGAAGCACACGATGACCGGGCTTGAGAACATGATTGCCGACACGACGGTCAGAGGCAAAAACCGCAAGGCATAAAAGTTGAAAACGGTCGCCGAGATCAGCAGTAAGGCCCGGCTAATGACCTGCCATGGATGGTCGGTCTTGAATCGGCTGGCCTCAATCCCGCCTTTGGCGATCACACCCACAGAGATCACAAAGTGCCCCGCGTAGCGCATGAACGCCAACTGAAATGCCGGCACGCCGGCCAACGCCAACCACTTGGCCCCAAGGTCTACCAGCGAAAAGAACAGCCACGCCGTCAGCATCAGCACGATGCCAAGGCGCGGCAGGTCCGCATTGGGGTTGGCGGTGACAGCCATCGATCAGGTGTTGAAACGCTTGACGTAGTAGTCAACCATCTGGCTGACCATGTCATCCGCCTGACCGTGGTCGCGCGCATCATTCAGCGCCGAAAGCGCGCACTGCGACATCACGCTGGAAACGCCTGCATCGCGTGCCATACGGTCATAATACCCAAGGTCTTTTGCCGCGTTCTTGATGGCAAAGGCCAGCTGATTTGGGTCGCTCTCAACGCCGTAGGCTTTGACGAAATCCATCATTCCAGAATGCAGAGGCCCTGCGGCCATAACGTCATACACCTGTTTACGGTCAACACCGGTGATATCAGCCATGGCAAAGGCTTCGGCCATCGCGTTCGCAACGGTCATTCCGAAGAAGTTGTTGATCAGCTTGATCGTGTGTCCGGACCCAACGGGGCCAAGGTAAAAAACGTTTTCGCCCAAGTCTTTCAGTGTCGGCTCGGCCTTGTTAAAGGCAGCCTTGTCGCCGGAAGTCATAATGTTGAGCTTGCCCTCTAGCGCGTGCGTAGGCGTACGGCCAAGCGGCGCATCAAGATAGCTTCCGCCGGCTGCGGCAACCTCCTCGGCCAAGGCGCGTGTGCTGCCTGGAAGCGAGGTGCCAAAGTCGATGACGATCGCCCCGGGTTTCAATCCCGCGATCACTCCATCTGCGCCGCGCATACGGCTTTCGACCTGTTCCGAGGTGCCCATGCACAACATCACGATGTCGCTGGCTTCAGCCAGTTCTTGGGCGTTTTGCATCTCGCGGGCGCCACGGTCAATCGCGGCGTCCAGGTATGTGCGGTCGCGGTTTCCCAATACAGCGACCGAGTATCCTTGGTCCAACAGTCGGCTCACTATGGCTCCGCCCATTAGTCCCAAGCCGATAAACCCGATTGATGGTTTGCTCATTGGTTTCCCTTTCCGTGAATGTGTCTGGTTTTCATTCTTGTGTCTGGCGCGTGCGGCTTTGCAGTTTGAATGCTCATATTGCCCGACGGATAATCATTGGCCTTTGGGTGGTCCGGTATTTTGCCGGGCCGCATGTCAATCAGGCCGGCGCCCGCGCTCGAGCTGTTCGCGCCTTCAGCCCCTGTTCGATCCATGATGTGACCTCGAGCGTCCGGGCTGCATCCTCGACATCGATTAGTGGAGGGACGCCGTTGATCACGTCAAGGAAGTGATCCAGTTGCGCTTCAAGCGGTGCGCGTTGTTGTTCCGGTCGTGTAAGTTGGTTTTTTTGGGCCGCAGTGCCCCAATCCTTTCCACGCCACAGAGTCATGGAGGGAAAACTCACAGCGCCGCTGGTTCCCGTGATCCACATCATGTCCTGATGGGTCGTGCCGATGTTCGGGTTTTCGCCGGTTCCGGCTTCAAATCCCCAAGGGCTGGGTGCGGTGTCGGCAAAACTGATAGTGCCCGTCGCGCCGTTTTCGAACGCAATCGCAACAGCCCCGCTTTCTATCCGATCCGATCCGCGGATCGACGCGCCAGGCAGGGCGACGACATCTAAGATTTCTCCGATCACAAAGCGCAGGACATCGATATCATGCACCAGATTGATCATGACTGGACTGCCATCGGAAGTCCGCCAGTTCTGTTCAAAATAGCTCTCGGGTTTACGCATGGCCCACAGCAACGAGACGTTGATGACTTGTCCGATAGTACCTTGCTTGATCACTTCTTTCAGGCGCTGCAAGGTTGTGTGATACCGTCGATGGTGGCCTACAAGGCTGCAGACATCGGCCTTGCGAACGGCCGCCCTAAGGCGCTGGGCATCATCGACCGATGCGGCAACCGGCTTTTCGATCAGCATGTGCCAACCGCGGGATGCGGCCAGAATGCCATGTTCGGCATGCAGGCGGGTCGGCGTCGCGATGATGACGCCATCCACCGGGCCCTTCACCTCGTCCATACTGGCAAAACGCGGCGCGTCGATCTGGATCGAGCCATCTGGATCGGCCAACCCGACCAACACGCAGCCGGGGTGCTCGATCACGGCGCGCACGTGGCGGATACCGATCAATCCACCACCGGCTACAAGGATCCGTTTCACATCACCGCTCCGATTTGCCAGGGAACGAATTCGTAGTCGCCCAGGCCCTGCGCCTCGGACTTGGTTCGCGCGCCCGAGGCGACTTGGAGCAGCCGTCGGTATATTTCCTGTCCTTTCTCTTCGACGCTGGCACCTTTGGTCAGAATGTCGCCAGCATCCACGTCCATGTCTTCTGGCATGCGCGCTGCCAACTCAGAGTTTGTAGCGATTTTCAGCGTAGGCGCCGGTTTGGACCCAAAGGCAGAACCGCGCCCCGTGGTGAAGCACACTAGGTTGCAGCCGGCCGCGATCTGCCCGGTCACCGAGGCCGGGTCATAACCGGGGCTATCCATGAAAGTGAAGCCTTTGGCGGTGATGGGTTCGGCGTATTTGAATACACCGGTCAAAGGCGTGGTTCCGCCCTTCGCCGCTGCCCCCAACGACTTCTCAAGGATGGTCGTCAGACCGCCTTGCTTGTTGCCGGGGCTTGGGTTGTTGTCCATCGAACCGTGATTGCGGGCGGTATAGTCCTGCCACCAATCGATCAGTCCGATCAGTTTTTCCCCAGTTGCGCGACTAAGGGCGCGGCGGGTCAAAAGATGTTCGGCTCCGTAGATTTCGGGCGTTTCCGCAAGGACCCCTGTGCCGCCTTGGGCAACCAACAGGTCGCAGGCATGCCCGAGCGCCGGGTTGGCGGTCACACCTGACCAGGCGTCCGATCCACCGCATTGCAGCGCAACCATAAGTTCGGACGCCGGGGCTTCACTGCGTCCCGCCTCATTGGCAATGGGCAGCATTTGGTTGATCTTACTGATGCCCATTTCGACGGTGCGGCGCAATCCGGCAACGTTCTGGATGTTCATCGTCTGGAAGGTAGGACTCTGCTTCAGCCCATACGCGTCCAGCAGCCAGTCGATCTGGTTCATCTCGCAGCCTAGGCCGACCATCAGAACGGCAGCGTGGTTGGGATGTTTCGCAAACCCCCACATGACCCGTTGAAGAGCTTCGAAACCGTCGCCGGAATCCGCCATTCCGCAGCCCGTTCCGTGGACAAAGGCCACCACGCCGTCGACGTTCGGAAACTCGGCCAGCTTGTCCGGCGTGAAGTGGTTGGAAATCATACGGGCCGCAGTCGCCGAACAATTAACTGTGGTCAGAACCGCGATGTAATTGCGCGTGCCGACCCGACCACTGTCCCGGTGGTAGCCCATGAACGTATCGACCGAGGTGGCGGGTTTCATGGGCCTGTGATCCGTCGCAAACTCGTAGTCCACACTGGTGTTGCGGAACTCGATATTGTGGGTGTGCACATGGTCGCCAGGTTCGATCGGTTGGTTGGCGTAACCGATAATCTGGGCGTATTTTCTGACAGGATCGCCGGGTGCAAGATTCCGCGTGGCGACCTTGTGTCCCGAAGGGATGCGCGTATTGGTCATGACATCCTCCACCATACTGCCGGCCTCCAGGTACCGAGTTGCAACAACCACGCTATCCGTTCGATCTAAACGTACAAAAGTCATAATCAGCTTTCCTGGCGGCAGCAGCTAGGCGCAGAACGGTGAGTCCGATGTCCACCGGTGAATATCTATGTGCGGTTGTCCGGACAGCCTTGCTCGCGCCGCTTCCCAATTGGATTTGCAGACACGCCAATCTCGCAGTTCGGTTTCGGGGCGCGATCTGGACCTCGCGATGAAGCTGGGGAAATGGTCTCGACCGGTGGGCTGGCCTGCCGCACTGAAGCGGATGTCGAACGACCAGCGGAACCGGTCCGTTTCATTGACCAGCGAAGCATGTGGCGTCAGAGGGTGAAACAGGATGATCCCGCCCGCCTTGACAGGAAGGGGCACAGCCCGGCCTTCGTCAATGAATCCGTCGGCAATACCAGTCTGCGTCCGCGCACAATGCGGCAGGATGGATTGGTCCTGTGCCTTTGGCAGCACTTGCAGGCAGCCGTTTTCGACCGTTGCATCGTTGACGGCAATCCACCCCGTGACCATGTCGGTCTGATCCGCATCCTCCAACGCAACCGCCCGGTCCTGATGCCAGTCCGTCGCTGTGATATGCGCGCGCACCTCATCCTTGGATAGCTTGAGAGCGGGGGGCTTCAGCCGGACGTGCTGGATTGGATTGCTCACCAACTCTGGCCCGATCAACTGCTCGACAATGTCAAGCATGGGCCGGGCCGTTAGCAAGTCGAACACTGCAGGCCCGATATGGAACGGTGTGTCCGCCATGATCCGATCGCCGGGCAACGAGATGTCCAGCGGCTGGAAATAGTCGCAACCGGCCTGATAGGCAGACAGAAGTTTGTCCCAGAAGGTCATTCCAGACGGTTCGTCCTTGACCAGCCCTTTTTCGTACCAACCGTCATAGAGCCGGCTCAGGACATCCGAGTATTCGGTCTGTACCCGATCAAGGACATCGGCAGGGATAACATCCTCGACCACGAGGTATCCGTCCGTCTGGAACTTGCCAATCTGATCTTGTGTCAGCATGGGTGCGACCTCACAACAGCAGCGCGATGATGCCCGGCCAAATCAGAAGAACGGAAAGCGCCAGCAACTGGATCCCGATGAATGGCAGGAAGCCGCGGAAGATATCCGTCAGACTGATATGTGGCGGGGCCACCGACTTCAGGTAGAACGCGGCCGGGCCAAATGGGGGCGAGAGGAAGCTGACCTGCATGTTCATACAGAACACGACGCCGAACCAGATGGCGACATGACTCGGCTCCAACTGGCCAAAGACTCCGATTTCTTCGATAGGAAGGCGCAGGACGATCGGCAGAAAGACCGGAATAATCAACAGCACGATGCCGACCCAATCCATGAATGCGCCCATGAACAGCAAGATCAGCATCATCACCAGAATGACCAGCATGGTTGGCAGCTCCTGGCCGACGATTAGGTCGGCCACGTATTGGGGCCCGCCAGCAATGGTGTAGGCACCCGCCAGCGCGGCGGCCCCGATCGTAACCCAGATGATGGTGCCTGTGGATTTTAGGGTTCGCATCAAGCTGTCCCAAACCAGCTCGAACGATCCTTCGCCCCGCAGGATGGCGATAATCAGAACGGCGAAGGCGCCCATGCCCGCAGCCTCGGTGATGCCTGTGATCCCGCCATAGATCGAGCCGAGCACGACGCCGATGACGACCAGCGGAGCGACGAGGCCTTTGCCCATTTCCCACCCGATTTTAGCGCGCTCTCTGCCAAAGACGAAGAAGATCAGCAGAAGGGCAACGATCGTGATGCCGGCAAACCAGGGCAGGTAGTCAGCCGTTCCCAGCCTCGCGGGCTCGCCCTGGCTGGCAGCGTTCGAGCCTGAGAGCTCGAAAAACGCGGCCCGGATAAACAGAACGGTGGAAAATCCGGCGACGACGATGCTCATGAAGGCCCCAAACAGTTTGCGTTTTTCGGCCGGTTCGGGGTCGTTCGGATCCGGTTCCGGCAGCGGAGCGTGATGAGGATTCAACTGCGTGCGGATGATGATGTACAGGATGATCATCGAGGCCAGCATGAAGCCGGGAATGAAAGACGCGGTGAACAGCGACTTGATCGAGGTTTCGGTGATCAGCCCATAGATGATCAGAACGATGGAGGGAGGGATCATGGTGCCCAGCGAGCCCGAGGCGCAGATGACGCCGATCGCGAGATTTTGATCGTACCCTAGGCGCAGCATCTGGGGCAGGGCGATAAGTCCCAGCAGGACAACCTCACCACCGATTATGCCGGACATGGCTGCCATGATCACCGCCATGATCGAGGTCACGATCGCGATGCCGCCGCGTGTTCTGGAAAGCCAGACATTCAGCGACGAATACATGTCACGCGCGATCCCGGACCGCTCTAGCAGCGACGCCATGAAGATAAACAATGGCACTGATATGAGCACGTAGTCCGTTAAGAGCCCATATATCTTCTGCGCCAGGATATAGAGCGGCCCAGTGCCTGGCCGACCGGTGAGAACCCCGTCGCCGAATGAGAATGGGTTCAAAAGCAGTGTCGGTTCGAACTTCAGGACAAGAACCAGAACCGCAAGGGAAGCCGAGGCCAGACCCAAAGGCATCCCGATCGCCAGAAGCACGATCAGAGCGACCATCAGGATGAGTGAGATTGTTCCAATATCCATCAGTCTTGTCCCACTGCTCGTTTGATCATTTCAATTTCGTCTTCGTCCGGTTCATCTGTGTGGATTTCCGGCTCTTTGTTCCAATCCGCGACCAAGTTCAAAATTGCTTGCATTGCGACGAGCGAAATTACGATCAGCACCATCGGCTGCAACGTCGCCGGGATCGGAGGATTGAAGGCGGAGCCATAAAGCTCCCATTTATAGAGCTTGTTGACGAACACCTGTTTGTAGCTGCCGTAGACCAGAAAGAAGGCAAACAGGACGATCAGTATTGTTGAAACCGTGTCAAAAACGCGCTGAAGCCAACGTGGAACTGCGTCGTAAAGCAGGAATATTCGTATGTGACTGCGTTGCTGCATGGCGTAGTAGCCAGACATCAAAAACACAAAGCTGGCGAACCAGAGAGTCATTTCGTTGGCCCACTCGGTCGGCTTCTCCAGGATATAGCGCATAAAGACTTCGTAGAGCATGACGACAGTCATGATTGCTATCATCATCATCGTAACTCGGCCTATGAACAGGGCGAAACGATCCATAACCGTCGAGCCTTCGAACTCCATCGTCGCCGGGCGCACGGTCTTTGTACCAATCACTGCAAGAAACGGCAGAAGTACTAGCGCGGCCACGTCGATGATGTCGACAACCCCCCCGAACACACCAGGCAATTCAGGCGTGACGTCGCTGCGCAGATATATTTCCGTTACCTGACTTTTTAGGGATTCAGAGGTGTAAGGCAGCCAATCCAACAGGAATGCTGGAAGATGCCAAACAAGCCAACTGGCAGTCGCGACGAAGGCCAACGGTATGAGCCATTCAATTGGTCCGCCTGAATTCTTGTGCATCGCGTAACCCTCGTCCCTATCCTTCGATCCTGTAATGATCGATAAAGTCTCGATCCGGCTCGACACCCAGTCCGGGGCCAGCCGGGATCATGACACGGCCATTATTGGCCTTGACCTGATTTTGAATTTCCAGCGGTACGGTCAGCAGATCGTCCCGAAACATGTTGTCCGTTGTGTCGAACTCCAGCATCGGCTCCCATGGATGCAAACCGCCTGGAATTGCTGGCATAGCCGCCAGTAGGTGTAGATTAGTTGCGACGGCGATGGCGCTGCCCCAGACGTGATTTACGACCGGAGTGAAATGTGCGTGGCATAGGGCCAGTACCCTGAGATACTCTGAAACACCGCCCAAAGCACATACTTCTGGCTGCGCTATATCAATGCCGCGATTTTCAAGAAGATTGCGCCAGGCCCAACGATTGAATATCGCCTCTCCGCCCGAGATGTTGACTTTAAGCGAAGTGCGCAGTTCGCGGTACCCGTCAATGTCTTCTGGCGCGACCGGTTCTTCGAACCAATATGCGTCCAGCTCTTCCAGCGCCCGACCGACAAAAAATGCGTCCGAAGTCGTATAGGCATGGTTCGCATCGACCATAAAAGGAAAGTCGTCACCAACTCCGCGTCGAACTGCTTCGCACAACTTCACATCAGGCTTCGGGCCAAAGCCCGTTTTCATTTTGGTGGCGGTAAATCCCATTTCCTTGATCTTCGCGGCTTCCTCCTCAAAACGGCTGGCCAGACTAGAAATCGGTTCATCCCGAAGCATCATGCCGTAGCCGTAGCAAGGAACGCTTGTGCGATGCGCGCCGCCGACAAGCTTATGAAGGGGTAGGCCAGAGATTTTGCCGGTGATGTCCCAAAGTGCGATGTCTACCCCGGACAAAGCCTGTATTGGCATTCCGCTTTGGCCATGGTCTCGCAGAAGGTTGTACACCTTGTGCCAGACCACGTCTTTGTCCAAAGGGTCCATGCCAAGAACCAATGGTTGGATTACCTTTTCTACGATGGACTTGTTGGCAATGGCTACGTTTCCGGGACCAAAACACTCCCCCCAACCGGTTACCCCTTCATCTGTCCGAATCTCGACCAGATGGGTTGTACGTTTGTCATAATACTGTTGCGAGTAGCCCAGAACTTCCGGCATGTCGTACTGCAGTACATGGCTTATTATTCTGTTGATTTTCATGAAGTTATGGATCCAGACGCCGATCCAGAGGGGCCGCTAATGCGGCCTCTCCGTGCGTCGTAATTCGGTCGAAGTCTGACTATTGCATTGCGCCCAGGTCACGCAGGAAGTTGATGTGGCTTTCCAAAAGCGCCTGTGCCTCAGGGGTCGTCGCGAACTCAGTCCAACCTACCTGAACGGCCGCGCGATACGCTGCCAGGTCTTCAGGCGACCATTCGTACAACTGAACACCTTTTGCTTTCAGGTCTTTTGCAGTCTGAGCGTTCTGCACTTCATTGATTGTGGCATTGTGCAATGCCAAGCTATCCATTGCGACTTCCATGATCTTCTTGTGGTGCGCAGGCATCGCTTCCCAAACGTCTTTGCGACAGGCTAGGTGATCTGCAGGCATCGAGTGAAAACCGGGATAGTTTGTGTGACCTGCGATCTCGTACAGACCCAGTCCCACGTTGTTAGTCAGGTTCGCGGCATCCGCGCCATCAATGATGCCGGTTTCCAAAGCCGTAAAGATTTCGTTGAAGTCCATAACGATCGGAGAAGCACCAAGTTCCGCGAACACTTTGGTCGCAAGGCCTGGAGGGGAGCGGAATTTCCAATCTTTGAAGTCGTCCACTTTTGCAATCGGCTTGGTCGAAGAAAGCGACTCCGGCCCGGGAATCCACCATCCGATGAACTCCATGTCATAGCCGTTGTATAGATCATTCACAGCTTCTCTTCCGCCGCCATGAAGAAGCCAAGCCATTTGCTGATATGGGTTCTGATACCCGCCGAGCAGGTCGCCCGCAAACTGGAAGGCCGGATTTTTTCCCGTCTGATAGCCGCCGCCCGTCATGTCGCAGTCCAGAATTCCCGTAGCTGCGGCATCGAAGGTTTCAACTGATTTGACCACCGAAGAGGAATAGAACATTTCAACTTCGATTTCGCCGTTCGACATCTCCTGAATGTCTTCAACGAATTTTGCAGCCATCTGACCAGACAGAGTTTCGGGTGAAAAATGGGTTTGAATTCTAAGCTTCGTGGTTTCAGCCATCGCGAAACCGGCTGCCATTGTCGTTGCTACGGCCGCCACGGCCGCTGTCTTGACTATTTTCATATTGTCCTCCCAGACGTTGAGCGACGCGCGGAGTGGGAGATCTTGCCGCCTCCTTTGCCGTCACGCAGATAAACGTTAAGCCGACGAATCGAATGCAACAAGAAGAATTTGAAATTTCTGATAATTTCGAGATTCTTGCATAAATTCGAAAATAGGCTTAGGACGCTACTTGGACAAAAATTGAAGGCGCATACCGGGATGAAAGAAGAAGTCGATATTTATCAAGATCTTAAAATGCGCCTAGTCTCGAACGGATTCGAGCATGGAGCCAAGGTGAGGGCCGAAGAACTACGTAAAGAGTATGGCTGTTCTGCGAGCGCAGTTCGTGAAGTCCTTTTTCGATTGTCCGCTGTTGGATTGGTGGACTTTCAGGAACAAAAAGGTTTCCGCGTGCCAATGCGTTCGCCGCAGAAGCTTATCGAATTGACACATGTCCGTGTTTTGTTGGAGGCCGAAGGTACAACAATGTCAATCCGTAGTGGCGGGGTGGATTGGGAAGCAAGACTGACGGCCGCGCATCACAAACTTAGCCACATCGAAAAACGCATACATGCCACAGACGACCCGAGCGGCCTTATCGAGATATGGTTTGCCTCGGAGAAGGAGTTTCACCAAACGCTTATTTCTGCCTGTGGCTCGGAAACCTTAAAACAAATGCATGGCCGAGTTTACGCGCAATTCAGACAGCAGTTGATGGTGGCAGACCGGAACTTTGAGTTCATTTCTCAGAACATAAGACACCATGCCAATATACTGGAGGCAGCATTGTCAGGGGATGAACAGTTAACACGAGAGAAAATTCACGATCATCTGAAACGCCACCTAACTGGAAAGACGATGGGCGACTAGCGCCGAAAATCGTCTTCCAAATACACCTGAATGATTTCGTCGAAGCTTGATTCCGCCTCGAACCCCAACTCCAGAGTGCGATCTGTTTGAAAGTCGCGCGGCCAATTCTTGACTATTCGTTCGATTGCCTCGTCGGGTTCTCGTCTGATGAGGCCAACTGCATCTTGGCCGGCCGCGGCGCGCAGCGCTTCGATTTGTTCTGCGACGGTGCAGCTTACGCCCGGCATGTTCAACGCGCGTCGGTCATTCAAAAGCCGCGTGTCGATTGTTGCTGCGTGGGTCAAAAAAGTCGCAGCGGCGCGGGGGCTGGCGTGCCAGTGGCGAACAGTTTCGGCAACAGGCAAGACAGCCTCAACCCCATTCAATGGCTCTCGGATAATACCTGAAAAGAAGGACGAAGCGGCAGCGTTGGCTTTGCCAGGGCGCACACACAAAGTGGGCAAGCGTAAGGAAACACCGTCGATATATCCCTTCCTGCTGAAATCCGTGATCATCAATTCAGACGCCGCTTTCTGCGCTCCGTAACTGGTCAAAGGAGCCGATAGAAACTCATCGCTTATCTTTTCGGGGAACGGTGCCCCGAAAACTGCTATGGACGAGGCAAAAACCAGACGAGGCGTGTACTCGCCTCCTGACGCCTCGTGTTCATCCTTGAGTGTGTTCAGCAGTGTCCAGGTCGCCATAAGATTGACATCCCAACCCAACGCAAAGTCAGTTTCAGCTTGGCCTGAAACGATAGCTGCAAGGTGAAATATGACGTCCGGGCGCTGAGCTGCAACCGACTTGGCGATGCCTGACGTGGTCAAGTTTCCCACAATTTGCTTACCTGGCGCACTGTCGAACGGGAATGAGAGATCGAACAGTGAGATTTGGGAATCTGCTCCAAAAATTTCTTGGGTCGAAACGCGTTGGGCCAGTTTCTGGCCCAGCATTCCTCCACCGCCTATAACAAGTACCCGCGTCACAACATTCCATTCCGTTTTTTGAGTTCCAGATACAAAGCCGAGTGATCCAGTTCGGCCCCATCCATTTCGTTTATCAAATATTCGAAACGGTTGCGCACGGATTGGATGCTGGGTAGCTCAACGCCAAGGCTGCGCGCTTCTTCTAGCGTGTTGTCCAAATCCTTTATTTGCAACTTAGACAAACCTCCTGGTACAAAATTTCCATCAGACATGCGTTCGCCATGTTGTTGTAAGATAATACTGTCCGCAAAGCCCCCCTTCAGTGCGGCCCTCAACGCGGTGGGGTCTGCACCGCCTTGCTGAGCCAGTAGTGTCGCTTCGGCGACGGCCGATATTGTCACAGCGACAATTGTTTGATTGGCCAATTTGCACAATTGACCAGAACCACTTGGGCCTACATGCACAGGACGTCCCATTGCCGTCAGAACCGGCCGCACGCGCTCCAAAACGTCCTGATCGCCACCGACCATGATCGCAAGGGTGCCAGCTTCGGCACCTACGGTGCCACCGGAAACTGGGGCATCCAGATGTTGCACCCCCATCGAGGACAATTGCGCGGATTGCTCTCTGGCGTGTGCGGGTTTGGCGCTGGACATATCAATCCAGATCATCCCCGGTTTGAGTTGTTCACGGAAAGCCTCGTCAGAAATTAGCGCGCCGGTCGCGTATCCATCCGAGAGCATGGTTATTATTGCGTCTGCACCTGAAACCGCCAGCGGGGCAGTTTCCACCAATGTCGCGCCTTCTGCTGTCAAAGGTTTTGCCTTTTTCAAGCTGCGGTTCCATACAGTGAGCGGAAACTTGGCGCGCAAAATATTTCGCGCCATAGGAGCTCCCATCAGGCCGGTTCCCAACAGAGCCACTTTGAACTGCTTGCCCATCATTTACTGTCCTTCCGAAGGTGCGCCACGCATGGTTATGGCCAAACCAAAATCTCTGTCATACGCTAACGGCTCTGTGCCCACATGCCAGAAGTCGTTGCAAATCCGCCAAGGTTTCTTTGCTTCTCTGTTGATCTGTGGGACGAAGTAACACTTGTCCAGTCGCCACTTCTGAGGTCGGAATATTTATATGTCAGAAAGACTTAAGGGAAAAAGCGTCTTGGTCACAGCCGCCGCACAAGGGATCGGACTTGCAAGCGCAATTGCAATGGCAAGAGAGGGTGCAAAAGTCTATGCGACGGATATTAACCCTGAAAAACTAAATTTGATTCGCGGTCAGAATCTCGAAAATCTCGAAATATTCGAGATGGATGTGACGAATAATGACAGCATTCATCATGGGGTCGCGCGAGCGAATCCGGACGTTTTGTTCAACTGCGCAGGGTTCGTGCATCACGGAACTATTCTGGATGCAACCGATGAAGAGTGGGATTTCGCCATGGACCTTAATGTGCGCTCAATGGTGCGCACGACAAAGGCTGTATTACCGGGAATGCTAGAGCGCGGAGGAGGCTCGATAATCAATATGTCTTCCGCACTGGGTTCCACAATCGGTGCGCCAAATCGTTTTGTATATGGAACGACAAAAGCCGCTGTTGTTGGGCTGACGAAATCGGTGGCCGTGGACTTCATAACAAATGGAATCCGGTGCAATTGCATTTGTCCGGGAACAGTCGACAGTCCCAGTTGGCGTGACCGCGTAGATGCGTTGGGCGAGCAACTGGGCAGCAGAGAAGAGGCCCTTGCACAATTTGTGGCGCGACAGCCTATGGGGCGTGTAGCGAAAGCAGAAGAGATTGCGGCATTGGTCGTCTATCTGGCGAGCGATGAAAGTGCATTCACCACAGGACACACGCACATAATTGACGGGGGTTGGTCAGGCCAATGACAAAAGTATCAAAAAACGATTTGCGATCTCGCAAGTGGTTCATGAATTCTGAGAACCTTGAGATGACTGCATTGTATTTGGAAAGATACCTGAACTACGGTTTGACCCGTGAGGAACTGCAATCAGGCAAACCGATCATTGGCATTGCCCAGACCGGCAGTGATTTGAGCCCCTGTAATCGGCATCATATCGAATTGTCCAAACGTGTTCGCGATGGAATCATCGCCGCCGGGGGAACGTGCATCGAAATACCGGTCCATCCGATACAAGAGACCGGTAAACGGCCAACGGCCTCACTCGACCGCAACCTAGCTTATCTGTCCTTGGTTGAGAGTCTATTTGGGTATCCAATTGATGGCGTTGTTCTCAACATTGGTTGCGACAAGACCACGCCCGCACTTCTTATGGCCGCTGCGACTGTCAACATCCCGGCGATCGCCCTGTCGGTCGGCCCCATGCTCAACGGTTGGTGGAAAGGTGAACGCGCTGGATCGGGCACGGTTATATGGAAAGCGCGCGAAGACCTTGCGGCTGACGAAATCGACACCGATGAGTTCATGGAAATCGCAGCCGCCGCAGCACCTTCGGTGGGCTATTGCAATACGATGGGAACAGCAACGACCATGAATTCGCTTGCTGAGGCCTTGGGTATGCAATTGCCCGGATCAGCAGCCATTCCAGCCCCGTATAGAGAGCGCGGTCAAATCAGTTATGAAACGGGTAAACGCATTGTGGACATGGTCTGGGAGGATCTACGCCCCAGCGATGTGATGACACGTCAGGCTTTTGAGAATGCGATTGTTATCAACTCTGCGATTGGCGGATCGACGAACGCGCCGATCCACCTGAATGCGATCGCTCGGCACCTTGGTGTTCCGTTGACCAACGATGACTGGCAGAAACTTGGCCACGACGTTCCTCTATTGGTTAACATGCAGCCAGCGGGTGAGTATCTGGGCGAAGATTACCAACAGGCCGGAGGTGTACCCGCCGTTGTCGGTGAGCTTTTTGATGCTGGATTGCTGCCGCATCCCGATGCGATAACGGTGAACGGTAAGACGATGGGCAACAACTGCTCGACGCGCCGGTCTCAGAATAGCCACGTAATCAAGCCTGTCAGTAGCCCGGTT
Organism: Ruegeria sp. CDSC054; assembly: GCF_059610645.1. Classification (NCBI taxonomy): domain Bacteria; kingdom Pseudomonadati; phylum Pseudomonadota; class Alphaproteobacteria; order Rhodobacterales; family Roseobacteraceae; genus Ruegeria; species Ruegeria sp. CDSC054. Next base: position 49,619 of record NZ_JBXWOA010000009.1, read on the forward strand.
AAGCAACAGGCGGGGTTCATCAATCTCTCGGGCAACCTGTTCGAGAGTGCGATTATGAAGACATCTGTGATCTCAAAGGCATTTCGAGAGACCTACCTGTCGAACCCGGATGATCCAAATGCGTTTGAGGGCAGGGCGATTGTGTTTGATGGGCCTGAGGACTTTCACCATCGGATCGATGATCCCGCAGAAAACATCGACGCAAACTGTATTCTGATTATGCGCGGAGCGGGACCAAAAGGATACCCGGGTGCTGCAGAGGTCGTGAACATGCGGCCGCCCGCATATTTGTTGAAACAGGGCATCGAAGCTCTTCCTTGCATCGGTGATGGACGGCAATCCGGTACATCAGGAAGTCCGTCTATCCTGAATGCCTCACCCGAAGCTGCAGAGGGTGGTGGGTTGGCCTTAGTGAGAAATGGTGACCGACTGCGCATCGATCTTGGCAAAGGCACAGCGGATATGCTGGTTTCGCTCGAAGAGCTGCATGAACGCGCTCGCGATCTGGAGGCAAAGGGTGGGTATTCAATGCCGCCCAACCAATCCCCCTGGCAGGAGATATTCCGCGAAAAAGTAGATCGGTTGGATCGCGGTATGACGCTCAAGGGTGCAGAAAACTACCGCGATATCGCACGAGGCTTCATGCCACGCGATAACCACTAAAAGGAACAGAAATGAAACTTGTTCGTTACGGAGCCGAGGGCTCGGAAAAGCCTGCGTTGGTCGACTCTGAGGGTCAATTGCGGGATCTGTCAGCTCATATCAACGATATTACGGGGGATATGCTGGATGATGGAACGCTAGATAATTTGCGTTCGTTGGATCCGAACAACCTGCCAATTGTGGAGGGTGATCCTCGTATCGCACCGTGTGTCGGCGAAATCGGAAAATTTCTTTGCATCGGTTTGAACTACTCGGACCATGCTGCAGAAACCGGCGCAGATATTCCCGAGCATCCGATACTTTTTTTCAAGGCTAACTCAGCGGTCATAGGGGCATATGACGATGTTGTCATGCCGCGCGGATCTACCTGCACCGATTGGGAATGCGAACTGGGGGTCGTCATCGGTAAGACGGCCAAATACGTTTCCAAGGCCGATGCGCTCGAACATGTTGCGGGCTATTGCATCGTAAACGATGTGTCGGAAAGGCATTTTCAAACTCAACTGACCGGTCAATGGACCAAGGGCAAGTCGTGCGACACATTTGGCCCTACTGGTCCGTGGCTAGTGACCCGGGATGAAGTGCCTGATCCTCAAAGTCTTGGTATGTCACTGGATGTAAACGGTCAGCGCATGCAAACCGGGAATACTGCTACGATGATTTTTTCGGTTGCCGAGATCATTGAGCATCTAAGTCAACTTTTCACATTGCACCCCGGTGACGTCATTTCAACTGGAACACCGCCCGGTGTCGGAATGGGGATCAAACCGAAACCAGTTTACCTAAAAAAAGGCGACGTCATGGAGCTTCGCATCGATGGGCTTGGTGTTCAGCGGCAAAAGGTCGGTCAAGATGACTGACTTATTGCAAATCGGAGGGATCACAGAACGGATGCGAGAGCGCCTGTCCGCAGCGTTCGACATTCATCAATTGGACGATTTCAACGCGGAAAATGTTACGCATATCGTTACGAACGGGCACGATGGTGTTCCGCATAAACTGATGACATCACTCGGTAATCTGAAGATGATCAGTGTCTATGGGGTCGGCTACGACGCCGTCGACGCAAATGCAGCAGCTGAGCGCGGGATTGTTGTGACGCACACGCCCAATGTTTTGAACAAAGAAGTCGCAACCACCGCCGTTCTGCTGTTGCTGTCATGTTATCGAGAGCTCATACGTGACGACGATTACGTTCGGTCCGGACGGTGGGAAGTTGAAGGTAATGCCCCTTTGACACGATCAGCGGACAATCAAAGAATAGGCATTCTTGGTCTTGGTCGCATTGGTCAGGCGATCGTTGATAAGTTGGAGCCGTGGGCCCCCGAAATCTCTTATAATACCCGCAATCAAAAGGATGTCCCGTACCGATATTTCGACAGTTTGGTTGAAATGGCAGAACATGTGGATGTCCTCATATGCATCACGCCCGGCGGCCCGTCGACCAATAGGCTGGTCAACGCTGAGGTGTTGCGCGCGTTGGGGGCAGGGGGCACTCTTATAAACGTTAGTCGAGGTTCGGTTGTCGACGAAACTGCCCTAATCAATGCATTGCAAAACGGTGAGCTCGGGTGGGCAGGGCTTGATGTTTTTGAAGACGAACCGCGCGTTCCAAAAGCATTGCGCGAGTTGTCCAATGTCGTTCTGCTCCCTCACGCTGGTAGCGCGACTATTGAGACACGTGCAGCTATGGGTGACCTAACTGTCGACAATCTCCTGCAACACCTTAAGGACGGATCGGTGATCACAGCTGTGCCGGAATGCAGAGATCTGTAGAAGGCCAATCTGAATAGTGTTTGAGTTTGCCGTTGCGGTTTTCTTTCTGCTGATTACGCCTGGCCCAGGTGTTTTGACAACTGCGGGTATTGGATCAGCATTTGGTTTTCGATCTGGGCTAGCTTTTGTGGCCGGTTTGATGCTGGGCGGGTTCATCAACATGATGTTTGTTGTCTCTGGAGTCGCTGCAGTAGCTTTGGCTATACCGGTACTTAGAACTTTGCTGCTATTTGCCTCTGTTGGGTATTTGGGATTTCTTGCCTGGCGTATTGCAAGAGCTGGCTCAAAGGTCGGGTTTTCCCCTGCGGTCTCGCCACTTGGATTTGCGAACGGGCTGACACTTCAGTTCATTAATCCCAAGGCTTACGTGGTCGGCACAGCATTGTTTTCAGGGTTTGCCTTTTTGCCCGATGCGCCCGTTTGGGAGGTCGTCATAAAAATCGTAATATTCAATATGGTTTGGGTGCCAGTGCACATGATCTGGCTGGGTGCTGGCGCAAAGCTAGGCAGCCTAGATTTAAGTGAGAGATCACATCAAAGGATCAACTTTGCGATGGCGGCTTCATTGATGGTTGTTGTGGTGATTGCTTTGGCGTCGGCGCTTTAAACAAAGCCTGCGTCAGTCGTACCTAGCAGACGGTTGAAAGACATAAATCAAAGTGACGCCGTTATTCCGCCATCAACGTAGAGAGTATGTCCATTGACGAAACTGGATGCAGGGGAGGCAAGGAATATGGCGGCGCCGACAAGTTCTTCCACATTGCCCCAGCGACCGGCCGGGGTGCGTTTCTCGAGCCATGCACTAAACTCAGGGTCAGCAACCAATGCGGCGTTCAAAGGTGTATCGAAATATCCAGGCGCAATGGCATTGCAGTTTAGGCCATACTTAGCCCAATCAGTCGCCATTCCTTTTGTAAGGTTGGTCACGGCACCTTTTGTCGCCGTGTAAGGCGCAATACCCGGTCTTGCCAATGCGGATTGAACCGACGCAATGTTAATGATCTTGCCTGACTTTCTTTCAATCATGTGCCGTGCCACAGCCTGACCGACATGAAAGACGGACGCTACATTTGTCTGTAGTAGGTGCTCGAAGGCATCAGCGGGGAAATCCTGTAGCTCCGTCCTGTGTTGCATTCCGGCGTTGTTTATCAGGATGTCTATGGGGCCGACATTGTCTTCAAAGTTGTCCACGGCAGATCGGACACCTTCATGATCGGTTGCATCGAACGAAAGTTCACGTACCGAGGCGCCTGTTTCGCTCAACTCGGATGCTGCTGCCGCTAGTTTCGCGGTGTCGCGCCCGTTCAAAACGACTTGCGAACCAGCGGCAGCCAAGCCACGGGCCAACGCAAATCCAATGCCTTGGCTAGAGCCTGTTACTAGTGCGCGTGTTCCCTCTAGGTTGAACATTTCAAGCATCATGCAAAAACCCCTTGGTTGTCAGCACCGACTATCCGTATCTTTTGGCAATATGTATAGGGAGTCTGTGCAATGTCTTCGGCCAATGTTGCTGTTGTTATCCATGCCGCAAAAGATCTGAGGTTGGAAAACCGGGACGTACACGACGTGGGGCCAGACGAAGTCTTGATTGCCATGCGCGCGGGTGGGATTTGCGGCTCTGACCTGCATTATTATAACCACGGTGGTTTCGGTGCGATCAAGTTGCGTCAGCCGATGGTGCTAGGACATGAAGTCGCCGGAGAAATTGTGAAAGTCGGGTCAAGTGTGCAGGGGCTGCACTTAGGCCAACTGGTTGCAGTTTCTCCATCCCGCCCTTGCCAAGCCTGCATTTATTGTCTGAACGGGCAGCAAAACCACTGTCTTGATATGAAGTTCTATGGCAGCGCGATGCCGTTCCCGCATATCCAAGGCGCTTTTCAAAGCAAACTCGTGGCGAAAGCCAGTCAATGTGTTCCGGCAGATGGGTTGAGCCCTGCGCAGGCCGCTATGGCCGAACCTCTGGCTGTCTGTTTGCACGCGATTAAACAAGCCGGGAACCTCTTAGGCAAAACGGTACTTATCACGGGATGCGGTCCGATTGGCTGCCTCACGATCTTGGCGGTACGTCGTTCTGGAGCGGCCAGAATAGTGGCGACGGATATCTCGGACCAGACCCTCGCTCTGGCGCGTGAATGCGGGGCAGACGATGTCATCAACACCTACGCCGATCCGCAAAAACTGGAGCGGTTTGAAAACGACAAGGGCCAGGTTGATGTCCAACTGGAGTGTTCTGGGGCTCAATCGGCTCTGGCTTCTGGCGTCGCATGCTTGCGACCGGGTGGAACATTGGTTCAGCTTGGTCTGGGTGGAGATATGACTGTGCCGATGCAGGCGTTGACTGCAAAAGAGATAGTGCTTCGTGGGTCTTTCCGTTTCCATTCCGAGTTCTCAGTCGCGGTCGAGATGATGCGAAGCGGACTAATAAACGTCGACCAGTTGGTGACGCATTCCTTCGAAGTTGGCGAGGCTGTAACTGCCTTTGAGGTCGCGTCTGATCGAAGCCAATCAATGAAAGTGCAGTTAACGTTTCCGGAAAATGACGATGGATAGACGAATGCGTGATATTGCAAAGACTTATGAAAGAGACGGTTTCGTAGCTCCGCTGGATATCCTGACAGCTTACGAGGTCCAAACGCTGCGCGATGATTTTGAAAAAGCAGAGCGCATTCTCAGAGACGACCCAGAGAAACTCAAGCTTCTATATTCTTATCCGGACAGGCTGATACCATCATTCGATGCACTTCTTCGCCATCCGAAGCTGATTGAGGCTGCTTCAACAGTGTTGGGGCCGGACCTCATGGTTTGGAGCGGTGCACTTTTCGTAAAAGAAGCGCGATCATCGAAGATAGTCTCGTGGCATCAAGACTTGACCTATTGGGGTTTGGATGATGCTGAAGAGGTAACCTGTTGGGTTGCGATTTCAGAAGCGTCTGAGCAAAGCGGGTGTATGAGGTTTGTTCCTAGCAGCCATAAAAGCCGTATCGTGCCTCATGTGGACACCTTCAGCGAAAACAATCTTTTGTCACGTGGGCAGGAAATCACAGTCGATGTGAACGAAAAAGATGCAGTTGCTGCCGAATTGCGTGCAGGGCAGGCTTCCATGCATCACGGGCATCTCTTTCACGCATCAGGGCCCAATAACACGGACGATAGACGCATTGGTGCGGCGTTGCGTTTCATAAAGCCCTCAATGAAACAGCAAAACAGAGTGAAAACTTTGGTTGCGCTAGTCGCAGGGCGAGATGATTTTGGGCATTTTTTAGTTGCGTCCTCCCCTCAGGGCTTTTTGCATGAGAACGATTTCGTTTTGTGTCAAAGGGATGCAGATCGCAAAAAACAAATACTCTTCGCCGGAGTATAATGACTCCCTTCGAGGGTCTTGTCAGAAGAACTTTGCTTGAGCGGGGTAGGGGTGTTGCGTAGCTTTTGCCCCTGACCAGACCTGCCTCTTTCAAATACTTTAAAACCAGTCCCGAGATCATCCGCTTGGCCGTGATGCTTTACATCCGTTTCCCGCTCTCGCTTCGGAATGTCGAAGATCTGCTGCACGAGCGAGGCATCGACGTGAGCCACGAAACCGTCCGATATTGGTGGAACAGGTTCGGCCCGATGTTTGCCTCCGAGATCAGACAAAAGCGAGTTCAGCAATTGCGAGCACACTCGAAATGGAAATGGCACGTCGACGAGGTCTTTGTGAAGGTGAATGGCAAGCGACACTGTCTGTGGCGGGCTGTTGATCACGAGGGCGAGGTGCTGGAAGCCGTTGTCACCAAACGCCGAAACAAAGCTGCAGCACTGAAATTCCTTAAGAAATTGATGAAACGGTACGGTTGCGCCGCGGAGGTCGTGACCGACCGGTTTGCATCCTACAAAGCAGCGCTCAGAGATTTGGGTGCTCTCGAAAAACAACAGACGGGCAGTTGGCTCAACAACCGCGTTGAGAATTCGCACCTGCCTTTCCGACGAAGAGAGCGCGCTATGCAACGTTTCAGGCGCATGCGAAGTTTGCAGAAATTCGCCTCCGTTCATTCCTCCGTCTACAACCACTTCAACCAGGAAAGATCACTGACCGGCCGAGACACCTTCAAGTTGACACGCAGCGCCGCTCTTGCCGAGTGGCGTCAACTCTGTTCTGGATAGGTTCACGGTTTCTGCGGCAAACTGAGACTGGTTAGAATTCGTCTGACAGCACCTCATGAGGGATTGCATGCGCTATCTTCTGTTGCAAATCACTTTGCTTGTTGCTTTTGCAGGCGCGCTTCATGCGGATAAACGCAACTATATCGAGCTTGCGCAGCAAGGATGGGGGTATGAACTGCGCTCAACGATGTTGGGGCGCGACATGGCGATCCCCGTTCACATAAACGGGCGCGATCTGGCGGGCGCAGCCCTGTGCCTTGTAGGCGAAAAGCCGCATCCACAGACTTTGGCGGTTTTGAGTACATTTCGAGAATTGCTGAAGCACAGTTTTGGTCATCCGACCCCGATGCGTTACGCTGGACTTTCAGCGCGGGACTGTGGAACCGGCCGAACTGTGATTTTGCGGCTATATTCTGGATACCCTCCCAATCGCGATCTTTCAGCTGATATCGACTGGCTTAATGAAGTACATCAGCTTGGGTTGCCTCAGGGGCGCGCCTATGTGGTGACGTCTCCGGCGATGGCGCAGACTTTTTTTGGTCGTCGGGGGCAGGGGACCCATATTGTAGTCAAGCAACCGGCGCATGATCGCCCGGGCAAGCTTGAGAAGGACTTTCACAAGTCGATCCTGCTGGAAGAGTTGTTTCAGTCTTTCACATTTGGCATGGACATCCTGCTATATGATAAGTCCACGGGGTTCTTGTCCAAGCTGCAGGAAACGCCTGTGAACTTGCAGCGGCTGCCGTGGAGTTCGCATGAATTTATGCGCGCTCTGTTGAATTCGAACCCAAGCGGTCTGTGTGCGTTTGACATCTTCATGATGCATGCTGTCGCGCAATCTCCTGCGGATCAAACCATTGACCCAGGCTTCATCGACTACATTGATCGGCAATACGATCGCCTTTGGGCTCAGGCGGATGAGACTCTGGCTGATCCACAATTTGCAGCCCTGTTTGACGAAGGCTGCTCAACATCCGTCCTCGTGCCCAGGTAATACCATCTGCTGTGTTTTGCTGAACGGGCGACTCCGGGTAGCCTGAGCGCAGGTATTGCGCCCTCGGAGTCTATGGGAGGACATATGGACACAAGGTCTGAAAACCCGCCGTGCGCGATTGCGGGATTGTCGGGGTATTTGTCCCAGGGGCTTGTTGGTCACGAGCATCTGGTGGAATCCTTGCTGATCGCGTTGCTGGAAGGCGGTCACCTTCTTGTGGAAGGACCGCCCGGGCTGGCAAAAACGCGCGCGGTCAAAAGGCTGTCGAACGCTGTCGAGGGCAGCTTTGCCCGTATCCAGTGCACACCGGACCTGATGCCTTCCGACGTGACAGGAACGCCTGTGTACCAGCCCCAGGAGGGGCGATTTGAATTTGTACCGGGGCCTGTGTTTCACACTTTGGTGCTTGTTGACGAGATCAACCGCGCTCCACCAAAGGTGCAGTCCGCCCTGCTGGAATCCATGGCAGAGCATCAGGTTACAGTTGGCAATGAAACACACGCTCTGCCGGACCCGTTTCTGGTCATTGCCACACAAAACCCGATCGAACATGACGGGACGTTTCCCTTGCCCGAGGCGCAGCTGGACAGATTCCTATTACATTTGGTTCTGAACTTGCCGGATCTGGAAACGGAACGTCAGATTCTCGACTTGGTCATTGCTGAAACGCAGGATGCTCCGCCAGATGTTCAAAAGATGACGCTCGCGGAATTGATGATTGCGCGCGCTGAAGCACAGGCTGTGCATGTGGCGCCGGAATTGCGAGACTATATCGTGCGCCTCGTGACCGCGACCCGGGAAGGCCCGTTTGCCGAACATGTGGAACATGCAGTCTCACCTCGGGGGTCACTGGCTCTGGCTTCGGCGTCGCGCGCGCGCGCCTATTTGCGAGGCCGAGATTTCGCGTTGCCCGAGGATGTGGCCGCCGTTGCACCGGATGCGCTGGCGCACCGGATGGTAATGACCTGGAGGGCGGTAGCGGATGGGAAAAAGCCGCGCGAGCTGGTGGCCGACATACTGAAAACGGTCGAACCGCTGTGAGCGGTGCGCTGGCACATGCAGGCGTAAGCCTGAGGACAGATGCCCTGATTGCATTGCGGCACCTTGCGATAGCCGACCGCGAGAATCCTCAATTGGCTGCCTTGCCCGGCGGTTTTTTGACCCGTAAGCGCGGGCAGGGCGTCGAAGTTGCAGATGTTCGCGAATACGTAGCCGGGGATGACATTCGACATCTGGATCGCGGCACCACCGCCCGAACAGGGCGTCTGCATATCCGACAGTTTCAGGAGGAACGGGATCGGGTCGCCCTGTTGGTTGCCGATTTCCGCGCGCCGATGTTTTGGGGCCTGCAGCGGGCGTTTCTCTCTGTTGCTGCCGCTGAGGCTCTGGCCTTGATCGGATGGCATATGGTTGAAGGCGGCGGGCGTGTTGGCTTGCTGGCGATATCAACCGACACATCCGTGATTGTTCCGCCACGAGGCAAGACACGCGGGATGCTGGATGTGATCGGCGGCCTGGTTCAGGCTCATTCGCGCAGTCTGAGCGCCTTGCAGAACGGCGAGGATGAGAGGTGGACGCTGGAACAATCGCTTACTGGTGTTGAAAGACTGACGCCCAGCGGGTCCGAGATCATCATCGCGTCTGGTTTTGATCATCAGGGTGATGGGTTTTCTGATCTGTTGGATCGGCTTGATCATCGCCGAAACCCACGTCTGGTCCTTTTGACTGAGAGCAAAACACTTGAGATGCCAAGCGGTTGGTATCCGATCCGCCTGTCGGACGGGCAGCAAAGGCGCGTTTACCTGGGTAAGACAACGACTGATGATGCGCTGATTTACCAGAAGGTTGCTGCACATACGGCGCTTGTTGTGAACGCCAGCGACCCGGTTGAGGAAACCTCTCGCCGCATTTCTTCGGCCTTTGCGGCAAGATACGTGCCATGAGCGAGAAGGCCCTCACTGAGGCCACAATGCTGGCCAGTCTGCGAGACATCCACTTACCCTCCGAGGCTGCGGGCGGGGTGTTCGCCGAATACGCAGCTGTATTCGGGATCGCAGCGTTGGCCTCAGTAGGTTGCGTTGCCATCCTTCGGTTTCTGAGTATCAAGGACACCGCAAACAAAACTTTGAAAACGCCCGAACTATTCGCAGATCGACCCGGTTGGTCTGCGGATCGGCGCAAGGTGGCGCTTTTACATAGGCTACGCGTTCAGAACCCGACGCGTTATGCGGAACTAAGGGGTGAGCTTTACCAACCCGGCGGAGGACCCGATCTGGAGACTCTGCTAGATGAGGTTGCGGGCCGTGTTTGAGCTTGCTGATCCCTGGGTTTTGCTTCTGTTGCCGTTGCCCTTGGTGATTGTTCGCCTGATCAAACCACGGCCAGTCTTTGAACGCGGGTTCCCTGTTCCGGATCGCATTGGCGGGATGCTGTTGGCGGCAAGTCCTCAGGTTAACGCCGCGAACCATCGCTTGGCGGATCGCCTCATCTTGTGGGCCATTTGGGCGCTGACTGTCTTTGCCTTGTCCGGTCCGCGTGAGCTGCAACCAGTCAGTGCGTTGAAAGTTTCCGGGCGGGATCTTGCGATTGTTTTGGATCTTTCGGGTTCGATGGTGCGGGATGATTTTCATCTCGATGGGCGCCAGATCACCCGGCTGGAGGCAGTGACAAGCGTTGGGTCCGAGTTCGCCCGACGCCGCGCTGGCGACCGGGTGGCTTTGATTGTGTTCGGCTCTGAAGCCTATTTCGCCACGCCTTTCACATTCGATACCGAGGCTGTTGCGCGAAGGATCGAAGAGGCCACGATAGGCATATCGGGTCGTGCAACCAACATATCCGATGGACTGGGCCTCGCGTTGAAGCGGCTCGCTGACAGTCAGGCAGCGTCGCGCGTTGTGATCCTGTTATCGGACGGGGTGAACAACGCGGGGGCTACGAACCCTCGGGGCGTCGCAGAGCTGGCCGCTGAAATGGGCGTGCGGGTTCACACAATTGCGCTTGGCCCCAAAGACCTGCAAAGCGCTGAGGTCGGTGAACGCGGAGTGGTTGATGCGGCGACTTTGCGCGCCATTGCCGAGGTATCGGGCGGAGAGGCTTTTCGCGTCAAAACCACCGATGATCTGATCGAAGTGGCTCAAGCTCTGGATCGGCTGGAAGCGACGGATAGCGCGGGCCTTACGGCTGAGGTTCACAAATCTTATTGGACATGGCCCGCAGCAATGGCGGCAGCCCTTGCTTTAATTGTGGCGTGGAGGCAGGCGGAATGACTGATTTGGATGTCACTCTTCTTAGGCCATTTTGGGGACTTTCCGTGTTCTTCCTATGCGCGATGGGCTGGTGGGTAATATCTCGCCCCGGTGGGTTTGGTGCCTGGGACAGAGTAACCGATCCTCAGCTTATGAAAGCGATGGCGGCGATTGGCAGGATCGAAGGCGGTTCGATCCCGTTCACGCCAGTCGCTTTTCTGCTGACCAGCGGGATCGTTGTCATCGCGCTTACAGGCCCGGCCATCGAACGGCGCGACGCGCAAACCTATCACAATCTGGATGGTGTGCTGTTCCTTGTGGATGCATCAGACAGCGTGGTGGATGACAGCCGCTGGCCACAAATGCTGAGCATGGGGCGTTTTGGCGTCAGCGCGCTTGGATCCCGGCCCGGTGGCATCATTGTATTTGCAGGTGATGCCTATGTCGCAACGGACATGACAACGGATCACCGCCAATTGGGACAAACATTCTCTCTCATCGACAGAGAAACCGTTCCCGACAAAGGGTCACGTCCTGAGCGTGCACTCGCACTGGCGCTCCGACGGATTGAAGAAGCCGGGATTTTGGCCGGGGACGTGGTGATATTCACGGACGGAGCCGGATTGGGCTCACTCTCGCTGCAACAGGTCGCGTCTCTTGCGTCGCGCAGTGCGCGCGTGTCTTTGGTGTCGCTACAGTCTCCGACGGCGCAAACGCAAACGCATGCCGGTGTAGGCGGTGGTGCCGTGTTTACGTTGGACCAGATGGATGATCTGGCTCTTTGGTTGGCCGATGATGCCGCAACTCGGTTGGAACGTGCAGACTATCCGGTATTGTTTTGGCACGATCTGGGGCGGTATCTGTTGTTCTTGGCGCTGTTCCCCCTCTTGGTATTGTTTTGGAGGGAACGCGCATGAGATGGCTTGCGATCGCGGGTGTTGCATGTTTCGTTCTTGCTCTTGCTTTGGGCGGTGCCGCCCCATTTGGCCGCGTTGCCTTGGCGATTGGCCTATATCCGTTGGCGGCAAACCTGTTATCTGACCCCAACTGGCAAGGTGTCGCCCTATACCGTTCTGGAGATTTCGACGAAGCCGCCGAAGCGTTCAAAAGCGCCGGTGACCAGTACAATCTCGGCAATGCCGAGGCCCAGAACGGTAAATTGGCCGCCGCACTGGAGGCGTATGATCAGGCCATCGGCAAGGGTAGCCCGGATGCACAGGCAAATTTCGATGTGCTGGCCGCCTATTATGCGGCGCAGCAGATCGAGCCAGAGGCGTTGGGCCTTTTCCCGGAACGCAAGTCAGGTCCCAAAGCCGAAAGCTTTGTGGCCCGTGGAAATGCGCGCGCGGCGGGCACGGGCAGCGAGGTCACAAACTCGAACACGATGCTGGGACTGGCGGAATTGGACAGCCGCGGGCGATTGGGTGTGCGACGAATCTTTGATGACAAATTCATGGTTGCGGACCAACGATGGCTCAATCAGCTTTCCGATGTTCCGGGTGAGTTCATGGCGGCCCGTATCGCGCAGGAATACAAACGCAGGGTCAAGCTGGGCCTTTCGCCTCCTGAAGCGGAGAGCCCGGAATGAAGTGGTTGGTCTTACTTCTCATCGTTTTCCCAGTTCAGGTGCTGGCCCAATTAAAGACCGTGCTGCCATCCGAGGCATCGATAGAGGTTACCATTGAAGACAACGGATCTGTTCCCTTCACCCGGGAGATGGTGCTTTTGACGATCCGGGGTGTTTACCGCCGGCACATCACTCGTGAGGAACTAGTCCAACCCGATTTTGAAGGGTTTAGCTGGGCGCAGCTTGGGCCGGACAGTTGGTCGGAAGAAAGGATCAGTGGTCGGAAGTTCAAAGTGTTTACCCGGCGCATGGCAATCTATCCGGTCGAGGCGGGCGAGCTTGCGATTGGTCCATTCGTTCACCGGTTGACGCTGACTGACGAAAATGACGACTGGTTTGAACATGAGATTCAATCGGAACCACTGTCCATTCAGGTCACTGAAGCCCCGGCCACGAAGGATTGGTGGTTTCCGGTACGCAAGTTGCAAATCTCAGACCAATGGTCCAATGCCCCGGATCAACTCGCCCCGGGTGAGGGTGTGTTGCGTGTCATCCGGCTGGAGGCTTTAGGTGCAACCCCCGAGATGATCCCGCCGATGCCAGAGTTGACCTCACCTTCGGCTCTGATCTTCGCGCATCCTGAGAAACGTCTAGTCGAATTGACCCCGGAGGGGCCAGTAACCTATGCATTCTGGCGCTGGACCATTCGCCCGTCTAACGATACGTCGGGCATTGTTGAATCCCTGCAATTCAGCTATTTTGACACCTTCGCGCGCGAAGCTCGTGAGGTCACGATTTCACCACAACGCATTGCGTACGGCACAGTCACCGGAGCGGTGCCCACTGACGACCCCGAGGAGGTAGCGCCACCTGTGACGTTGCTGAAATGGCCAGCTTTCACAATCGCCGCTGTCGTTTTTCTGGCTGGTCTGGTTTTAGGCATGTCTGGGCATAAAGTGGCCGCTTCAAAGGCATTGCAGCGTATTAGGGTTTTCGATCCCCTGGTTCGTGATTTGCGGGGTTACGCCAAGGCCGGTCGCGCAAACGGGATGCGACAAGCTGCTGTTGCGATCTTACGTCGGGACGGACCCTCATCCGGGCACCTTGAACAAATTCGAGACTTTGACAGGCAGGTGTTCGATCCCAAGGTAGCGGCACCTGATTTGAATGAATTTGTCAGGAAATTCCTCAAAAATTAGACCCTCCGAGTTATCAAACTTCTGTTATCTATGGAATCTTTTGAAAGTATCAAAATGAAACAGTTGAACTGATCAAGAAATGATGTACTTTTCCCATTGGAGGAGAGGCCATGCTTACTGCGGGATGCCCTGAACCGTTGGACCGAGTGTCCAGCGTGCTTATTGTCGATGATCATCCGCTGTTTAGCGACGCACTGGCTGCGGCGTTGCAACTGAGTTTCGAGAATTGCCGGATTGAAAAAGCCAGCACGCTCGCACAATCATTTGAGATACTTGGCGAGGGCTTCAAACCTGACCTGATCATGTTTGACCTCAAATTGCCAGACGTCACAGGGATCTCGGGTTTTCAACAATTCCGACAGCGTTGTCCGAAGGTGCCGGTTCTGGTTATTTCCTCTCTTGCATCCGGAGAGCTTGTGCGATCTTTGCTGGAACATGGTGCGATGGGGTTCCTTCCCAAAGATACGCCAGCGAAAACACTCAAGATCGCGATTCAGGAAATCGCGTCTGGCCGTAAGTATGTGCCCGCCGAATACAGTCGGGTTGAAGAGACAAAGCCAGTAGAGAGCATTGTCTATCAATCCAGCCCTGAACTTTCATCACTGACGCCGCAACAGGTCAAAATTCTCAAACTTATTTGTGTGGGCCAATCGAACAAACAGATCGCATACGAGCTGTCGTTGGCCGAGGCGACCGTCAAGGCGCATATCACCGCTTTACTGCGTCGACTTAGGGTGCGCAATCGAACCCAGGCCGCTGTTCTGGTCGACTCGGTTGTCGCCCGTCAGTCGCGACATGAGCCGGAGGTTAAATCCTTTCTTCAGCACTAGGGGGCGCAAATGCGGGATCTGGAGCACGGACCGAATTTCATCGCTATTGGCCGTTCCACAAACTCGGACGCAAAAACCGCTGTTGAAGAAGCCTGTGCGGAATTGGATTGTCACTTATCGTGCTTCGTCTTGGCCTTTGTTCCCAGCAATCTTGATCCGGCGGAAGTGTCGAGATGCCTGAACTGGAAACTCGCGGGCGTTCCCGTTTTCGGCTGCACCACTGCGGGGCAAATAACGCGATCAGGTTATGAAGCAGATGCGCTGTTGCTGCTGGCCTTTCCGAAATCCAACTTTCGATGCTCCTCCATTCTGTACGAGGAACTCAGGCCGTTGGATTCAACGGAAATCGCAGCCACCGCGCAACGTCAGGCCGAGAGATTCCGTCATACGGCGGGATGGAACCGTTTGGCTTTGGTGTTCTCGGATGGATTGTCCAAGCAAGAAGATCTGCTGGTCTCAACTCTGGAAACGGTTCTTGACGGATTGCCGATCTTTGGCGGCTCTGCCGGAGATGGCCTTCAATATGAAGAAACGTTTGTTTTACATGGCGGCAGTGCCTACAGCAATGCCGCTATCCTGTTGTTGATTGAGACCAACCTTGGTTTTCAAGGCATCGGTTTTGACCATTTCCTGCCAATCGGGTCAGAGATTATTATCACCGATGCCAATCCGGAAGAGCGTGTGGTCTATGAGATCAATGGTGCCCCGGCGGCGCAGGAATACGCGCGGCTGGTCGGCTGCACAGCCGAGGATCTTTCGCCGCTGGTTTTTGCAGAAAACCCGCTGCTTCTGCGGCAAAATCTGAATTACTACGTGCGCGCCATTCGCGAACCGATGGACGGGGGCTCGCTGTCCTTTCTTGCGGCGATAGACGATGGCCTGATTATGACTTTGGGACGCGGGAAGGAGATCATCGAAACGCTCAAAGCCGGGCTCGATGTACGCAGCAATACCGGAACGGCACCGGATTTCATCCTTGGGTTCGACTGTATTTTGCGCAAGCTGGAAATCGAACAGAAACAGCTGAGCAATCAGGTCTCGGACGTTTTGCAATCCCACCGGGTTGTTGGTTTCAACACCTACGGAGAACAGCAATCCGGTGTACACATGAATCAGACCTTTGTGGGGGTCGCCTTCTTTGAACCGGAGAAGCGGGACCTAAGCTGACCATGCTTAATCCAGACGATCCGCTCGAGATTCAGGTCTCGAAACAAGCCAAGATCATTGATGCGCTGATGCGGCGTGCCATTCGCCAAAAGGACGTCGGGCCATCCGCCTTCCTGGCGTTTCAGTCCGCGATCGAGTTGCAGCAGCAGGTGATGGAGCAGAGCCGCGATCTGGAACGGGCAACCACCGAACTTGAAAGCGCCAGATACGAACGGGAGCAAACACGCAAAAGCCTCGTCAAAGCGCTGTCTTCCATGGAAGAAGGATTCGCGCTGTTCACTGATGGTGAGTTAAACCTGTGTAACGAGCTGTTTCAGGCGATCTTCCCGGATATGTCGGACATTGTCGGGCCTGGACTTAGCCTTGGGCGGTTCTTTCTATTGGTACAAAACAGCCCTGAGTTCGTATCGTCCGACCATGGTATCTCGAACATGTTGGACACGCTTGAACGCAATTGCCATACGGGCATGGTGTCAAGTGAAGTGGTCGAACTGCGTGGCGATCGCTGGTATCAATTCAGCGCGCAATACACGTCACCTCAGAACGTGGTTATTCTGCTCACCGATATCACTTCGGTTGTGCGTCGGAACCGCGACGAGAAAGAGACCCTGATCGACCGGCAGGAAGACTACCTTCAGGCGGTTTTCCAAAACATGAGCTCTGGCGTTTGCACCTTCTCGTCTGAGTCCCAGATCATGATGCACAATGCGCGGTTTCGAGATATTCTGAACCTGCCTCTCTCTCTTTTGCAGGGAAACGTACCTGTGAAAACGCTTTTGGATCTGATGCGAACACGGGGGCTGATTAAGGTCGATGATGAACGTAGAATCGGTCGATGGCAGCACGAGCTGAAAAATCGGGGCTGGCTGCGCAAACGTGTACGCGATGGATCGGACCGTGTTTTGGATATACAAGTCAACCAACTGCCTGATGGTGGTTTTCTGGTCGAACTCAAAGACGTCACGCTAGAAGCCCGTGCGACCGAGACTCTGGAAAACCGCGTCATGGAACGTACGGCAGAATTGACCCATGCAAATGCCAAGCTGGTTCAGGAATACGAAGAAAAAGCCCAGGTGGAAGAGGCGCTGCGGATCGCAAAAGAACGCGCTGAAGCTGCGGTGTCTTCCAAGACACGGTTCCTTGCTGCGGCCAGTCACGACCTGCTTCAGCCTATCAATGCGGCAAAATTGATGATCTCAACTTTGCTGGAGATCACGCGCGAGAGCGAGCTTTATGAGATGATGGAGCGACTAGACGGTGCATTCGGTTCTGCCGAGCAGTTGTTGCATTCATTGCTGGATATCTCACGGCTCGAAACAGATGACCCGGATACGGTCTCGCCCACAGATGTCAGCCTCGCCTCGATAATTGCAGGGATACAAGGCGACCAGATGCTGGTCGCTGAGAACAAAAATGTGAAGCTTGATGTGGTTCTGTGCTCGGTAATCGTGAACTCCGATCCGGTCTATCTTTTACGCTCGATCCAGAATCTTGTAGTGAATGCCATCCAATACACTGAGCCCGGTGGTCGGGTATTGGTGGGGTGTCGCAGACGTGGTGACAAAGTCATCCTGCAAGTCTGGGACACGGGTATTGGCATTGCACGCAAAGATCAGGAACGTGTGTTCGAAGAATTTACACGCGCTGAAAACGGGCCTCTTGGGTCCGGTATGGGACTGGGTTTGTCCGTCGTGGACCGCGCGTGCCGGCTTTTGGGCCACAAACTGGCTCTTCGGTCAAAACCCGGGATGGGATCGGTTTTTAGCATCGAAATGGACAAGGTCGAAACCGAGCAAAGTGTTGTTGAACCATTGGATCTTTTGACGAACGTCAGAGATCTGCCGTTGGATTTCATCGTATTGGTTATCGAAAATGACCGTGATGTTCTGTTTGGCACAACGCAATGGCTAGAACAGAATGGCGCCAGTGTTCTGCCAGCCCCGTCACCGCAGGAAGCCATGCAGTTCATCACAGATATAGGAATGCCGCCTGATATCATTCTAGCGGATTACCAACTGGATGATGGTGAAACTGGTGTGAACACAATTCGCCAAATCAGAGAGATGACGCAGACTCAGATTCCGGCGATTTTGATCACGGCGGATCGCAGCGAAGCTTTGCGCAAAGACGGATTGCGGCATGAGATTTCCGTTATGACAAAACCGGTCAAGCTGCCCCGTCTCCGGTCCTTGATCATCTGGAAGGTTCAGCACGCTCTGGCCACTCAATCGCTCGACACCGACAAAAGTCGGCGGTGACATGGGGCGAATAGCCAATACTTTCATTCATGGGAGGACAAAATCATGAGACTGTTTCTTTGCGGGCTGGCGGTTTCATTTTTGAGCCTTAATCCTTTGGCCGCGGCCTCGATTGACGCGGAACAGGCCTATGGTTTGCTGTTCCACAATGGTGTTCTGGACACAATCGCACGTGACAAAGAATTGGTTTACCAACGCACAGTCACAAACCAGCTTCGGGCCGACACAGCCGAGCGTGATACCGGCGATATCGCGCTCAGCTTCGCGGACGATGGAACCGAGATGGCGCATCTGGAGTTTCGCCAAAATGACAAACATCGCGCCATGGGAGTTTTTCCGGCCAGTGTCGGGAATCCGATGATCATGGTGTTTTATGAAAGCGTTGTCCGGGATATGGCTGAGTCTGCAGGGGGCAGCCCGTTCTACATCCGAAACCGCGTCAAAGACGCGCTGGTTCGACCTGCCGAAATTATCGAGGGTGACGCGTTGCTCAATGGCGAAACCATCCCTGTACAGACCATCTTCATGCGGCCCTTTGCCGAGGATCCGAACCGGGACCGGATGCAAGGGTTCGGGGATCTCGTCCTGAGCGTCACGGTGTCAGAAGAAGTTCCCGGTTGGTATCTGAGCTTTGTGGCGGAAGTCGTGCCGGAAGGCGGCGACTTGACTGTCTATAGATCGGAGATTCAGTTTGAAGGTTTGCAGGAGAGTCGCGAATGATAACATGGGTCCGTAAATGGGAACGTAGTCGCATGTCTTTCAATGCTATGTTCGCGGCTTTACTGATCGTGCCGGTCGTAGTGTCGGCGCAAAGCGTTGCAGACCGGCTTAACGACTACCCGACCGCCGCACGCGCGGACTACGTATTCGCTTGCATGGTCACAAACGGCCAAACCCGCGAGATGTTGGACCGGTGTTCATGCTCAATCGATCTGATCGCTTCGATCCTGCCATATGAGCAATACGAAAAGGCGGAAACCGTCCTTTCGATGCGCCGCGTCGGAGGCGAACGCATGGCGTTCTTCAAAAATGCGGTTTTAGCCGAAACCATGGTGGCTGACCTGCGCCGGGCGCAGGCTGAAGCCGAGGTTGTCTGCTTCTGAGATTGACGCTGAGGGCGCTTAGCTGGCCGCAGCCTTGGGCAGGTCTTTCTCAAAAGTATTGCCCTCGGTATCTGTGGCCTTGACCGTCAACATGGTCGTGCCGTTGTCGTTATAGGCAAACCGGAAAGCAGGGTTTTCCGAGATAGAGATGCCGCCGTCCATGGTGAACAACAGCTCTTCGCCCTGCCAAACTTCGATATGGTCGATGAAGTGCGCCGGAATGAACAGTTGCGTGACCTGATCGCGCTGCAGACCGGAATAGTTCGGGTGCCGGATCATGATCTGAGCTTCACGGCGCGGTGTCGATACCTGTGCTTCTTGCCCAAAACTGCGCAGTTTCATCTTGCCCATCGACGCCAAAGCGACCTCGGGGTCTTTGCTGGCTGGCGCTGAACAGCCGCCCGAGGCTTTGACAAACCGGCCTGTCATGTGGAGCCCGTCGGGCGTTTCAGCGATCACGCGGACATTCGAATACTGGTTCACCCGAACGCGCATCTCGAAATCCAGTTCTCCCATGGCCGGTGAAAAGGTGAAGACACCTGCAATTGGAGCTGGGTTTTCGTCGATTACAACGGTGGCGGCGGATATCTTGGCATTGGGATCAAGTTGCTTCAGAACGATGGGCACTGTTGCTGCGTCATGCGCCCGATAGGGAGCATCCAGCGAAAGCAGCGTGTCCGCGTTCCCGATCTTGGCATCACCCACCACATCAAACTGAAGGTCATGCCAGGTCTCGCCGTCGACCAGCGGATTCTTCACCGGTTGATCTGCCCACGCGGGCAAGAATAGCGCAAGTGAAAGGATCGTTGCGGGTGCTAGTGTTCTGGCCATGTCGTCTCCTCCGGCAACCGGTGTCGCAGAATATGTCATAAAACACCAAGAAAATACATGCCGACGAAAGGTGGTGTGGTTCTGGCAGCGAACTGTGCCAGTGTTCCGAACGGAGGGTTGCCATGTTTGAGGCCGTGATTTTGCTATGCGCGCAGGCCGCGACCGAGCCGTGCAGAGAGCAGCTTTTGCCGGGCTACGAAGCCGAATACCAAGCTGACTGCGAGCAGAAGCTAAAGGCGCGGCCTCCGTCGCTTTCTGATGGACACAGAGGTGATCCCTTCTGCCAAGTTATTGGGGTGGAATTGAAATTCGATGAAGTTGCACCCGGCCTGTTTGTGCATCGTGGTTTGATCGAGGAGCCGAACGCGGACAATCTGGGCGACGTCTCGAATATCGGATTTGTCGTCGGCCAAGACAGTGTTGCGGTGATCGATACGGGAACAGCACCCTGGATGGGCGAGGCCGTCTGGCGTGCCGTTCGGGCAGAGACGGACAAACCCGTCAGTCACGTAATATTGACCCATATGCATCCCGATCACACACTCGGAACGGCACCTTTGACTCTTTCAGGGGCGCTGGTTGTTGGTCATGTGGGCTTGGAAAGAGCGCTTCTGGACAGGCTCGGCAACTACGTCGAAAGCCTGAGCGCCGCGATCGGCCCCGACGCTTATGTGGGTGTTGGGCCAATTACAGTCGATATCGCGGTTAAATCCGAGGAAGAGATTGATTTGGGCGGGCGGAAACTGATCCTGCGGGCCTGGGAGAGGGCCCATACCGGGAATGATCTGACGGTATTGGATGTGAACACCGGTGTTATGTTCACCGGCGATCTGGTGTTTCATCGGCACACTCCGGCCCTGGATGGCGCTTTGATCGGTTGGCAGCGTGTTCTCAAAAAGATGACCGGGATGGATGTCGCCCAAATCGTGCCTGGTCATGGCGGGCCGGTCCTGGCCTGGCCGGTAGGTGCCGAGGATATGGTTCGCTATCTGGTTGTGCTCGAGGCGGACACGCGGGCAGCAATTGACGGCGGCGAACGTCTGGGCGATGCGGTTGAAACAATTGCGCAAGGCGAAGAGGCAAACTGGGAACTGTTTGAGGCTTATAATCCGCGCAACGCAACGGTCGCGTTTACCGAACTTGAATGGGAATAACCCGTTAACGAATGGCGCGCGTCAGGTTTTTTGCTGCTTCCAGGTTGGTCTGATCTGCGTCCTGGACATCCGTCAGCCGTGTTGAGGTTAGATCAGCGTTTCTAAAATCAGCACCAGACAACGTGGCTCCAGACAGGTCTGCGCCGCCCAATGTGGCCATCGACAGGTCTGCCCCGGTGAAATTCGCGTTTGGCAGCTTGGCAAATTCCAGATCGGCGCGGGACATATTCGCGTCGGTGAAATCCACGTCCGATCCACGAGCCGAAGTTAAAACGCCGCGCATTAGCCCCATGGACTGATTGCGCATATCAGCCGAGAAATCTGCCCCTCTGAACACTGCGCGGGTCAGGTTCGCCTTGGTGAAGTCAGCAGCCGTTCTGGCATTTGTGAAATCAGTGTCGCTCAGGTCTGCCTTGCTGAGCTGGGTCTGAAAGAGCTCCGCCCCAATAAGCGATGCGCCAGAAAGGTTAGCGCCTATCATCCAGGCCTGGCTCAGAATCGCACCGTCGAGAGTTGATCCGGACAAATCCGCGCCGTTCATTGACGCCGCCCTTAGAATCGCATTGCTGAAATCCAGTTCGGACAAGTCCAGATTGTTTAGCCAAACCCGGGTGAAATCGGCGGGTTTGTCGGTCATGGCGGTGTCCAACCGGGCGACAACGTCGGCGCGGGTCATCTGCGTTTCGGTCATTTTAGGCAATGTCATGTCAACGCCACTGAGCGGTGACTGGCCAAAAGCGTATGGTGGCGTAAGAGCTAACAAGATGAT
Organism: Ruegeria sp. CDSC054; assembly: GCF_059610645.1. NCBI lineage: Bacteria > Pseudomonadati > Pseudomonadota > Alphaproteobacteria > Rhodobacterales > Roseobacteraceae > Ruegeria > Ruegeria sp. CDSC054. The sequence goes on from NZ_JBXWOA010000009.1 coordinate 71,315, forward strand.
CAGTAAGGGTCTCATGTATCCCTCCGTTTTTGGCTGGCGCTTTAACCCTGATCCGACGTCAACTGCTGCAGCATTTGCGAGATCGCAAACAGACGGCGCTCAATTATTTGAGGAGTTTCGCAGAGATAGGTGATCGAGCGCTGACGGTCTGTATAAATCAACTGGTCCCAATCCAACTGCTCTTCAAGGGCATCGACGCGGTCATAATCCGGCGGGTCAGCAGAAAGGGCTTGCTCCATTTCCACTCGGGCCAGATCAATTTTTTTGGCTATGTCGATCTGATTCAGTGAAAACTCTCCGATCCCGGCGATGATGCGCTTGCGTCGTTTCGACAAGGTTTCGAAGACACGCTGGAACACCATTCCTAATACATCCGAATCCCCGTTGTAGCGCGCTGCAAAATCCGCGACTTGGGGCTTCAGGTCTTCCAGTTCGATCCGTCTCAGGGCCAGCAGTCCGACGATTTCGTCAATGTCGGCGCTGTTTTGTGTGGATTCACTCTCACTAACCTGGTGCGGCCACATAAGACCCAACGACAGATCTTCGACTTTGCGTTGAACACACGGCCAGGTTGGATCGGAAAAATCCGCTGCAATACTTGGACCAGCCGTACCGATCCAAGCCAGTGCCATAACAATCAGCTTGCCGTTCGACATCGCAGCTCTCCTCCACGCGGATATTATGCATGAAATCTGCGCGCTAAGTCCATTTAACCCAATACACACCATTGTCTTAATTGTTTGAACAAGGGGCTGACCCTCATACTCGACCCAAGCTGCCGGTCTGAATGATTCCGGCGCAGGGGAGGACCGACAGAAATGAGAACACGCGCGGCGGTTGCTGTGGCGGCAGGCCAACCTTTGGAAATAATGGAGGTTGAACTTGATGGCCCGAAAGCAGGCGAAGTCCTGATCGAGGTGAAGGCGACCGGTCTATGCCATACCGACGAGTTTACCCGTTCGGGCGATGACCCCGAAGGGATATTTCCTGCAATTCTGGGACATGAAGGTGCTGGAGTTGTTCTGGAGGTTGGGGAAGGTGTGACCAGCCTTGAGGTTGGGGACCATGTGATCCCGCTTTACACCCCCGAATGCCGCGAGTGCGAATATTGCCTGAACCCCAAGACGAACCTGTGTCAGAAAGTCCGCGCGACGCAGGGGGCGGGTCTGTTGCCGGATGGAACAACCCGGTTCAGCATGTTGGATGGCACGCCGATCCATCACTACATGGGCTGTTCGACCTTCGCCAATCACACGGTGGTGCCAGAAATCGCGTTGGCCAAAGTGCGCAAAGACGCGCCCTTCGACAAGATTTGCTACATCGGCTGTGGCGTCACCACTGGTATCGGGGCGGTAATCAACACCGCCAAGGTCGAGATCGGTTCGCGCGGTGTTGTGTTCGGTCTCGGAGGTATCGGCCTGAACGTCATTCAGGGACTTCGCATGGCTGGCGCGGATCAGATCGTTGGTGTCGATCTGAACGATGGCAAGGCAGAAATGGCGACGCGTTTCGGGATGACCGATTTCGTCAACCCAGCAAATGTCGAAGGCGATCTGGTGGCGCATCTGGTTGAATTGACTGGGGGTGGTTCAGACTACACCTTTGACGCCACGGGCAACGTTGGAGTGATGCGCATCGCTTTGGAATGCGCGCACAAAGGGTGGGGTGAAAGCATCATTATCGGTGTTGCGCCAGCTGGAGCCGAAATTTCGACCCGTCCCTTCCAACTGGTCACCGGCCGGACGTGGCGCGGAACGGCGTTTGGCGGCGCTAAGGGTCGGACGGATGTCCCAAAAATCGTCGACTGGTACATGGACGGCAAGATCGAGATCGATCCCATGATCACCCACAAGCTGACGCTAGATGAGATCAATCAGGGCTTTGACCTGATGCACGAAGGTAAGTCGATCAGAGCGGTAGTGGAGTACTAACATGGATCTAAAGGCCATCTCACAAAATCGCAGTTTCGGAGGGGAGCAGACTGTCTTCTCACACTCCTCCGAGACATGCGATTGTGAGATGATCTTTGCCATCTACCTGCCGCCTCAGGCAAAATCCGGTCCGGTGCCGGTGTTGTGGTATTTGTCCGGCCTGACCTGCACCCATGAAAACGCGATGACCAAAGGCGGCTTTCAGGAGGCCGCGGCGGATTACGGCGTTGCTGTGGTGTTTCCTGACACCTCTCCGCGCGGCGACAACGTTGCGGATGACGACGCCTATGATTTGGGGCAGGGGGCAGGGTTTTATGTGAACGCCACCCGCGATCCGTGGCGGTCACATTTCAGGATGTATGATTACATCGTCGACGAGTTGCGCGACATTGTTGTGAGGAACTTCCCGGTTCAGGATCGACATGGGATCACGGGTCATTCCATGGGGGGGCACGGCGCGATTACGATCGCGATACGGAACGCCGACAAATTCGGATCTCTTTCAGCATTTGCACCGATTGCTCATCCGACGCGTTCGGATTGGGGCCGCAAACAGCTCAGCAGCTATCTGGGTGACGACGAAAACACCTGGGTCGAGCATGATGCAACTCTTTTGTTGGAAGAACACGGCTGGAAAGGCGATCTGCTGATTGATCAGGGTGCGGATGATCAGTTTCTCGATTTGCTCAAACCCGAGGCCCTGGCCAACATGATGGCCAAGCGCCGCCAACCCGGACAGATCAGAATTCAGGAAGGGTATGACCATTCGTATTTCTTCGTGAATAGCTTTGCGCGGGACCACGTCGAATGGCACGCCGAACGTCTAAGCCAATGAAAACAGAAAGGAAAGAATGATAGTGTTCAGAACGGTATTCATGGCAACCTGCCTCATGCTTGCACCCACCTTCGCAAGTGCCGAAGGCGATCCCGAAGCGGGTGAGAAAGTTTTCCGCAAGTGCAAAGCCTGTCACGCTGTGGGCGAGGGGGCCGAAAATAAGGTGGGTCCAATGCTGAATGGTATCGTTGGCCGTCAGGCTGCCACCGTTGAGGGGTTTGGCTATTCACCAGTGCTGATTTCCCTGTCCGAAGAAGGGCTGGTTTGGACACCCGAAGAACTGGACGCGTTTCTGACCAAACCACGCGACTATGCGAAGGGGATCAAGATGACCTTTGCTGGGCTGCGTAAGGAGGACGATCGCACCAATATCATCGCATATCTTGCGACCTTTGAGGACACCGGGTCGTAAGAGATCGAGTTGCTTGCCCGTCGATGTGACCGGAAAAGGGCCGGTCTGGGCGAGCATAAACAGACACCGCAATCCGACCTGGGTGAGGTGTTGCAATGCAGCGAGATCGCTGCACGAAAGGGAGGAGATTGAATGAAAAATCTATCGCTTTGGACCTCCGGGATTGCCGTTGCACTGGCCACTGCGGCTTATGCCAATGACGACCTGGTTGCCCAGATGGAGAACTCGAAACAATGGGCGATCCAGACGGGCGACTACAAAAATCAGCGCTATTCGGCATTGGATCAGATCAACGCAGACAACGTTGGTGATCTGCAGGTGGCGTGGACTTTCTCGACCGGCGTTCTGCGCGGGCACGAAGGTTCGCCGCTGGTGATTGGCGACATGATGTATGTCCACACGCCGTTCCCGAATATTGTCTATGCTCTGGATCTGGCCAATGACGGCAAGATCGTCTGGAAGTACGAGCCCAAGCAGGACCCGGATGTAATTCCGGTGATGTGCTGTGACACTGTTAACCGTGGTGTGGCCTACGCAGACGGCAAGATCTTCCTGCATCAGGCGGACACCAAGGTTGTGGCGCTGGATGCCAAATCCGGTGATGTTGTTTGGGAAGTCCAAAATGGTGACCCGGCGATTGGTGAAACGAACACCGCTACGGTTCTGCCTATCAAGGACAAGGTCATCGTCGGCATTTCAGGTGGTGAGTTCGGTGTGCGCGGGTCGGTTACGGCCTACGATATGAACTCGGGTGAGCAAGTCTGGCGCGCCTATTCCATGGGGCCGGATTCGGACATCCTGGTTGATCCGGACAAAACCACTCATCTGGGCAAGCCGGTTGGCGCGGACTCGGGCACCAATACCTGGGAAGGCGATCAGTGGAAGATCGGTGGCGGCACCACTTGGGGCTGGTATTCTGCCGATCTGGACGAGAACCTGATGTATTATGGCACGGGTAACCCGTCGACCTGGAACCCGGCGCAGCGCCCCGGTGACAATCGTTGGTCCATGACCGTCATGGCGCGCGATATCGACACCGGTGTGGCAAGATGGTTCTACCAGATGACGCCACATGATGAATGGGACTATGACGGCATCAATGAAATGATCCTTACAGAACAGGAAATTGATGGCACCGAGCGCAAGCTGCTGACCCATTTCGACCGCAACGGTCTGGGGTACACGATGGACCGCGTCACAGGTGAACTGCTGGTGGCCGAAAAATTCGACCCGGTTGTGAACTGGACAACAGGCGTCGACATGGATCCTAGCAGCGACACCTATGGTCGTCCGGCTGTGGTTGCGCAGTATTCGACGGAACAGAACGGCGAGGACGTAAACTCGACCGGTATCTGCCCGGCGGCTCTGGGTACCAAAGACCAACAGCCTGCAGCCTATTCGCCGAAGACTCAGCTGATGTACGTGCCGACCAACCATGTCTGCATGGATTATGAGCCGTTCCGCGTGTCCTACACCGCTGGTCAGCCCTATGTAGGTGCGACGCTGGCGATGTATCCAGCACCTGAAAGCCATGGTGGTATGGGTAACTTCATTGCTTGGGACAACACTGATGGAAGCATCAAGTGGTCGCTGCCCGAGCAATTCTCGGTCTGGTCCGGTGCACTGGCAACAGCAGGTGACGTTGTCTTCTACGGAACTCTCGAAGGGTATCTGAAGGCCGTTCATGCTGAAACCGGTGAAGAACTGTACAAGTTCAAAACACCCTCTGGCATCATCGGAAACGTCATGACGTATGAGCAAGGTGGCAAGCAGTATATCGGCATCCTGTCGGGTGTTGGTGGCTGGGCCGGAATTGGTCTGGCGGCTGGTCTGACCAACCCGAATGACGGTCTTGGCGCCGTGGGTGGCTATGCTGCTCTCAGCGACTACACCGCGCTTGGCGGTCAGCTGACTGTGTTCGCGCTGCCGAACTAAGCCAAAGAACCGACCGGCGCGGCCCAAACGGACCGCGCCGGTTTTCACCTGTAAAGAAACGAGCTTTCAATGAACCACTCTGTACGTCTTCTTGCATCTGTTCTTGTGTCTTGCCTTCCTGTTGCTGCGGCCGCAGATAATCTGGCAGTCTCGTATTCCGAGGATGGGCGGTACTACACCGAAGACGATATTCCGACATTCAACGTGGCCGAGGATGGAACGGTGGACTGGATGACCTTTTCCGGCTTCCGGCGCTATCACGCGGAATGCCATGTTTGTCACGGACCAGATGGTGAAGGTTCGACCTATGCGCCTGCTTTGAAAGAGTCGGCGTTAGATATGGATTACTACGACTTTGTCGACATCGCTACGAACGGTCGCCAAGTGGTGAACGCCGCTGAAAACTCGGTGATGCCGGGATTTGGCGACAACCCGAATGTGATGTGCTTTCTGGATGACATCTATGTATACTTGAAGGCTCATGGATCGGGCGCGATTCCGCGCGGTCGCCCACCCAAAAAAGAGGCGAAATCTGACGTGATCCGCGAGGATGAAGATGCGTGCATGGGTTAATGCTTGTATTGCTCTGACGGCACTTGGCATGTGGCTCGGTCAGGCGCTGCCTACGCAGGCCCAAACTTCTGACCTAGTATCAAAGACAGCCTTTCGCGTTTGCGCGGACCCCGCCAACTACCCTGTGTCGACCGAGGACGGATCGGGGTACGAAAACCAACTGGCCGAGCTAATTGCTGCTAAGTTGGAATTGCCTGTTCAGTATGTCTGGTTTCCCCAAGCGACGGGGTTCATTCGAAATACTTTGGCCGCTAAACGTTGCGATGTGGTGATCGGCTACGCGCAGGGTCATGAGTTGGTGCAGAACACCAATCACTACTATACGTCCGCCTATGCGCTTATCGTGCCGATGGACAGCGATCTGACAGAGGTGGATCGATTGAATGACCCGGCGCTCAAGGGGCGAAAGATCGGGATTGTAGCAGGTACTCCTCCGGCGGCGCATATGGCGCGAAACGGGTTGATCGGTCAGGCCAAGCCATACAACCTTTTCGTCGATCGGCGCGTAGAAAGTCCGGCTATCGATATGTTGGATGATCTGCAATCGGGCGAGATTGACGCGGCCATCCTCTGGGGCCCGTTGGGCGGACCATTGGTCAAGGCGGACTACCCAGGTTTCAAAGTGATTCCGCTGATTGGCGAAGACCTGCCTCCACGTTTGTTCTACCGCATCACCATGGGTGTGCGGCAGGGCGAAAAGGTTTGGCAGCGGCAGTTGAATTCATTGATCCGGCGCAGTCAGGAGGAGATCAACGTTGTGTTGGCCGGGGCCGGTGTTCCGCTGGTGAATGATCTGGGGACCGAGGTTCTGGACCTGTCGCAATGATACGCGCAACAGTTACAATCGCGCTGATCTCAACCGCCGCGACGGCGCAAACCGTCCCCGAACCCAGTGACTACCGCATGGATCACTACCGCGCGCCAGTGCCGGACCGGATAACCGGCGGCACAACCATCGGCCCGGAAGACGCCCACAACCTTTGGCAAGATCAGAGTGCAGCGTTTATCGACGTTTTGCCCCAGCCCCCCAAACCTGCCAATCTGCCTGAGGGCACGATTTGGCGCGACAAGCCGCGCGACAGCATTCCAGGAACAACCTGGTTGCCCAATGTGGGCTATGGTGCAATCGCGGATGTCACAGCGGACTATTTTCGATCGGGGTTGGAGGCCGGCACCCGTGGCGACGTTGACCACGGAGTTGTATTCTTCTGTCTTGAAGACTGCTGGATGAGTTGGAACGCAGCCCGCCGCGCAATCGAATGGGGCTATACCAACATCTATTGGTTCCCAGAAGGCACGGATGGCTGGGCCTTGTGGGGGTATCCATTGGAATGGGTCGAACCCTTTCCAGGTCAGCCCGTAACCGGGGGCGGCTGACCTAGAAGCCCGCCAGCCTCTTGTGCAAATGACTGACCGTTCCGTCCGTGTCTGTCATCGTCACGTCGACCGCTTGCGCCCGGCTTGGGACGGAAATACCGACACGTGGGTTTTCAGACAGAGAAATTGATCCGGTCATCTGGACATAGCCCACGCCATCAAGATCAATATCCACGCTTTCGACATATCGCATCGGGATGAACAACAGGGAAATCTGGTCCATCTGCATTCCCGAATGCGATGGGTGATCAATGTTCAAGTCCATCTTGTTTGCGCGATCTGCACCCAAATTGGACAGGCGTGTCAACGTATCCAGCGCGGGTACACGACCGACCAATTCGGCCTCCATCGTTCCCAGATTTTCCAACGCCAGTTTCGGATCCGTCCCGGGTGGTGCGGCGCAGGCCCCAACGCCGGATGTTTTGACAAAGGTTTCCGACACCCAAAGGCGTCCATCCGTAGTTTCAGCGATGACATGCATCGGCGTCGGGCCGTTTACGCGCATGGTCACGTCGAAGTAGAAGCTCGGCAGCGGTTCTTCCAACTCGAACACTGCAGAAACCGGCATTGGATTTTCGTCCAGCACCAGGGTCACTTTGGCTACATCTGTCCCTCGGGGGGCGATGACCTGAGCGGCCAGTTCGGCTCGCGCGTCATCGGGTGTGCGATAAGGCGCATCAATTGCGATCAACGCATCGCCATTTTCCATTGGCCGGTCGCCGTAAAGCAGCGCTTTGACATTTTCCCAGGCCTCATTTGATGCCCAGGTCGGCGCGGCCAGCACAAAAAATACAGATGCAATCAGGTGAGAAGCCTTCATTGTCTTCCTCCTTGCAGAAATCTGCCAAAGGCACGCGGCCCGTCGCAGGTTTCTATCGTTTCTATCACGGAGAGCGCCTTTGGGTCCACGATGCTGACAGTGTTGTCGAACCAGTTTGCGACCACCACCAGATTCTCGCTGGCGGTTGCATCGATGCCTTCCGGGTACTCTCCGACCTCAATCAGTGCTTCATGCTCCAACGTCTTAAGAGAGATCACGCTGAGCGTATTGGAATATTGGTTCGTGACGAATGCTCGACCATGGGCAAAGGCGATCCCATAGGGACGTTCGCCAACAGTGACCGTGGCGGTGACTGCGCCGGTTTCAACATCGATAACGCTGACATCATTGTTGCCGACATTGCCGATAAACAGCCTCGCATCAGGGGCAAAGCGCAATCCGAAGGGGCGGGTGCCGATGGTTATTCGATGAAGTGGTTGCAGAGTTTCAGCATCAAAAACCGACACCTGATCTGCGTCCTTGTCAGCCGACGCTAGAAAACGACCATCGGCTGAAATCGCGATCCCGGCCGGGGCGGCGCCTGTTGGCAGTTCCGTCAGAACCTCCAAGTTTTCGCTGTCCAGCACCCAAAGACGGGCGTTGTACCAATCCGACACGAATACCCGTCCGCGTTCTGAGTCCAATGCGATTCCGATGGGTCCGCCATTGAGCGCAATCTGCGCTATCGTCTCACCCGTCTCAGTGGACAAACGCCGCACCGTTTTGCTGTCCGGGGACACGGTGAACAGCGTTCCGTCCAACCCAACGGCCACGCCCGCAGGCTTGCCGGGCAGGGGCCAACGGGCGGTTTCCTGCATTTCGGAGAGATCAATCCGGCTGAGTTCCTCGCCGTTTTGACAAGTTATGAATGCCGTCTCTGCCAGCGCCATGCTAGCAGAGATCGCCGCAAGCAACGTGAACAATCGGCTAGCTTGCCGCACCAAAACGCTCGACCAGCGCATCCAGTCCGGCCTGATACACTCCGGTCACGGCGGCGATGGCGGCCTCATCATTCAATTCGGCTGGCGGGTCATTGTTTGGATAGCCACGATAAAAGGCCCCGCGCCATTCGATGATCGAACCGCCCCCGTCACGCGGTTTGACTGTCAGATGCGACGAGTAATTGGTTACTGGCAGTACCTCAACCGCGACATCGGTGATCCGGTAGGAATAGCTCATCTTATCGTCGCTGAATTTGTAGAGGACTTCGTCAATCGCCGGCCCATCTTCTTGACCCAACGTCAGCAACCGCGTCGCGTCAATCTCATTGCCGCCTTTGCCCTCGGTCGAGAACACCGCGGGATGCCAAGACATGTCATCGAAGTTCCCGACGACGGTCCAAACCTCTTCGGGTGAAGCTGCGACTTCGGCGGTCAACGTGACCTTTTGCCGGGTTGGTCCGTGCGCCCAGCCCATGCCCGGAACCAATAGCGCAGCGGTCGTCACAAGAAGCACTCGTCGATTCATTCTGTATCCTCCCTGAATGCGCTTGGCGGTCGTTGGCCCGTCTCCCGATCGTGCGTTCCCTGTTAATTCCAACAATCAAACACACTGAAACGGCCACCCTATACGACCCCCCTGCAAAAACGCAGTTGGCCGCGGGAAACCATAGCAAGATCAACCGCATACGCGCATTCTTATAAAATAAGAATCGAGCTTAATCATGAAGCTGATAGGCTTTGTTATACAACACGGCCAAAAGTATCGGTTCCGTTCTTGGGGCGTTTCGACCTTGATGAGCCAGCCTGATCTTTCGGTGAACGGGAGGGCATCTTGACTATGCGCGTGCTGCCGCTGTTTGCGGCGCTTTTCTGGTGTGTGTCCGCAGTGACAGCTGCGGCGATCGATGTGAAAGCTGCGGTGCTGCGGATCGACTATCCGTCGCTTCTGCCGATCTCACGCTATGATCTGAAGCCGGACGATCTGGGCTTTGCCGGTGCCGCGCTTGGGGACGAGGATAACGGCACCACCGGCGGATTTCTGGGGCATACCTATGAAACTGCAACTGTTGCAGTTTCGCCGGAAGAGGCCGACGCCGCGATGGATCAGATCATCGCCGACGGAGTACGCCTAATCGTTCTGATGGCCGAAGCCCCCGACATTTTGCGCCTGACGGATAAGGCGGCTGAGGCCGGGGTGCTGGTGTTCAATGTATCGGCACCGGATATCGATTTGCGGGACGTGAACTGTCGCGGCAACCTGCTGCATATTGCGCCGTCCCGTGCCATGACAGCCGATGCAGTGGCGCAGTTTGCGGTCTGGAAAAAATGGGGGGATTGGTTCCTGCTGGCCGGTTCAAACCCCGAAGATGTGAAACTGGCAGATGCCTATCGCCGCGCGGCTACCAAGTTTGGCGCAAAGATTGCCGAGGATCGAATCTTTGCGGATACCGGAGGCTCTCGGCGGACGGATTCCGGTCATGTTCTGGTTCAGCGTCAATTGCCACTGGATACGCAGGACGTGCGAGATCATGACGTGGTGATTGCTGCTGACGAAACCGATTACTTCGGGCGTTACCTGTCTTACCACCTTTGGACCCCGCGCCCGGTGATGGGATCAGGCGGGTTGCGCCCGACGACGTTTCACGGTGCCCATGAGGCATGGGGGGCAACCCAGTTCCAGACCCGTTTTGAGGAACTGACCGGCCGATATGTTCAGCCAGAGGACTACAACACCTGGCTTGCGCTGCGTGTGATTGGCGAGGCCGTGACCCGTGCCAGCACAGCTGACCCCGATGGAGTGCGTGACTATGCCTTGTCGGAGGAATTCGAACTGGCTGCCTTCAAAGGGCAAAAGGTAACGTTCCGCGACTGGAATGGGCAGTTGCGCCAACCGATCCTTCTGTATGACGGATCGATCACCGTCAGCGTCAGCCCGCAAGAGGGGTTTCTGCACCAGGTCTCACCGCTCGATACGCTGGGTTTGGATCGGACGGAATCCAGCTGTCAGGCATTTGAATAACCGGAGGTTTTGATGAAACGACTATTGCTGACCGTCGCCTGCGCTGCGCTGACCTCGGGTCCTGCACTGGCGGGCAAGGCTTTTGTCTCAAACGAGCGGGGTAACACCATTACCGTGGTGGATACCGCAACCTGGGAGGTGATCACCGAATTTCCCGGCGGCAACCGCCCGCGTGGCATTACCGTCAGCCCGGACGGCAAGACGCTCTATGTCTGTGCCTCGGACGACAATATCATCCGGGTGTTTGATACCGAGACCTACGAGGAACTGCCCAGTCTGCCCTCTGGTCCGGACCCCGAGCTTTTCATCCTCGAACCCTCTGGCAAGCGGCTCTACATCGCCAATGAGGACGACAATCTGGTGACGGTCACAGACACCGAAACTCGCACCATTCTGGCTGAGGTGCCAGTTGGCGTCGAACCCGAAGGCATGGGGATGAGCCCGGACGCAAAATTTGTGGTCAACACCTCTGAAACCACCAACATGGCGCATTTCATCTCCACCGAGGATTACACCATCAAGCATAACATTTTGGTCGACCAGCGTCCACGTTATGCCCAGTACACCGCCGATGGCAAACGGCTGTTTGTAACGTCGGAAATTGGCGGAACCGTCTCGGTCATGGATATTGCAGAGGACGGAGCGCCCACGGTGGTTGGCAAGATCGGCTTTGAGGTGCCCGGCGTGCAACCGGAATGGCTGCAGCCCGTCGGGGCCAAGGTAACTTCGGACGGCAAGCGTCTGTTTGTTGCTCTGGGACCTGCAAACCGGGTTGCCGTCGTCGACGCGCAAAGCCTTGAGGTTCTGGACTACATCCTTGTGGGGCAGCGGGTCTGGCAGCTCGATTTCACGCCGGATGAGAAATACCTGCTGACCACAAATGGCAATTCAAACGACATTACAATTATCGATGTAGCGGCGGAAAAGGCGATCAAATCGGTACAGGTCGGTCAACAGCCTTGGGGCGTGGTGACCATTGACTGAAGTTCTAGGAGGGACGGGAATGAAGAAACTTATGATCGCAGCGATGGTCGCGGCGTTCGGTGGGCCGGTCTCGGCGGCACCGCTCTGTGACGATCTGGGATTTGCCGGACTTCTGGCGAAATGCAATCGCGGTGACACCATCAAGCTGACGCTCGCCTCGGGGCAGCCACTGGGCGAGGACGTAGTTCTGCAATCCGGCGCGTATTACAAACTTGAGATCACTGCCGATGGCTCGGCGGAATTGGCGATCGAGGGGCCTTCGTTCTTTCGTGCGATCTGGATGAATGAGATCGTGATCAACAAGATCGAAATCCGCCCAATGGCGGTGGATAGTATCGAGTTTGACAAGGCCGGTGTGGCGGAACTGTCGTTTATCGCAATCAAACCTGGCAGCCATGAAATCCGCATCCCCGGTTCCACCGGAGAATCGCAACGCATCACGGTCAGCATTCAATAGAGAAAGGATAGCATTATGAAAAAGCTTGGGATTTTGTTGATCGCTGGACTTATAGCGGCACCGGCTTTCGCCGACGAAATTGATGCGGCAACGGTCGAAAAGATCGAAGCCTATCTTGCATCCATTGAGTGTCAAATGGACCCGGATGATATCGAGGTTGAAGTTGACGGTTACGATCTGGACGACGTCATCTGTAAGGGTGGCAACCAGTTCGACATTAAGTTGGACAAGGACCTGAATGAAGTGAGCCGCAAGGCGGAATAGCGGGTTGAAGCCATGATGAATTTGATTGCAGCATGTCTTGCGCTGACCTTCACGGCGGGCGCTCTGGCCGCAGATACTTTGCCGACCATTCGCGCAGCGGTGCTCAAGATCGGGACGGTGAATTGGGAGCTGGAGACCATTCGCCAGAACGGTCTGGACAAGAAACATGGCTTCATTCTTGATGTTCAACCCTTTGCCGACAATGGCGCGACCCGCATCGCTGTTGAAGGTGACGAAGCGGATCTGGCCGTCGCTGACTGGATCTGGGTTGCCCGCCAAAGGGCTGCTGGCAAGGATTATGTATTCATCCCTTATTCCAAAGCTGTCGGTGGGGTTGTTGTACCTGCTGACAGCCCGGCGACCAGTTTGAAGGATTTGGCAGGTGGCAAGATCGGCATTGCCGGTGGACCGCTGGACAAATCCTGGCTGATCCTGCGTGCATATGCAGCGCAGGAATATGGGATGGATCTGAAAACCGACACCGAGCAGGTGTTCGGTGCTCCGCCACTGATCTTTAAGTCCGCTCTCGGGGGAGATTATGCGGGGGCAATCAATTTCTGGCACTTCCTGGCCAAGATGAAAGCGTCAGGTATGAAAGAGTTGATCTCGGTGGAAGACGCCGGGCAGGCGCTTGGCCTTGATACAAATACGCCGCTGCTGGGCTATTACATGAAAGAGAGTTTTCTGACTGAAAATCCAGATATTGCGCAAAACCTGTTCGCCGCCAGCCGAGAAGCCAAGGATCTGTTGGCCAATTCTCCTGAGGCGTGGGAGGCGATCCGCCCTCTTATGAACGCCAAGTCCGATGCGCAATTTGAACAGCTCAAATCCGATTGGATCGCCGGGATTCCTGATCGCAGCCCAGTCGACGCGGAAGCCGCCAACAAGATGCTGGAACTGATGGCCGAGTTGGGTGGGGCCGAGCTGGTGGGCGAAGCAACAACAGTGCCACAAAGTCTGTTTGCAGACGTGGAATAAGAAGCGATGCAAGACACGCGCCTCACGCCGCTTTTGTCCATCGCGGGCCTTGTGGCGTTGTGGATAGTTGCGGCCATTCTTACGGCAGACCCTCAGATTCTGCCACAGCCTTGGGACCTGATCCCACGTTTTAAACAGGAACTGGTATCGGGCGAATTGCAGCGCAGCCTTGGTGTGACTTTGGTGCGCGTGATCTGGGCTTTCGCATTGGCGATGACCATGGGAACGATCATTGGGCTGTCCATGGGGCGTTCGGATACGCTGAACCGCTGGCTCGACCCGTGGTTGGTCATTTTCCTGAACCTGCCCGCGTTGGTATTGATCGTGCTGTGCTATCTCTGGATCGGATTGACCGAGGCAGCGGCAATCACAGCCGTGACATTGAACAAAATTCCCAATGTCGCGACGATCCTGCGCGAAGGCGGCAGAGCGCTGAGCCCGGATTTGGACGCGATGGCCCAAGTCTACCGGCTGCCGAGGCAAACGCGACTGCGACATGTGATCCTGCCGCAGCTGGCCCCTTTTATCGCCGCTGCTGCAAGGTCGGGGCTTTCCCTGATCTGGAAGATCGTGCTTGTGGTCGAATTTCTGGGACGTTCATCTGGCGTTGGATTTCAAATCCACTTGTATTTTCAGCTATTTGATGTGGCGATGGTGCTTGTCTATGCGTTTTCCTTCATTGCGGTCATGCTGATCGTCGAATGGCTGGTTTTGCAACCATGGGAGCGTAAGGCACGGCGGTGGAGAGTAGCATGATCCGCATTGACATCCGACAGAAACGCTTTGGCAACGATGTCGTCTTGGGACCCGTCTCTTTTGATATCGCTGCGGGGGAAACGATCGCGCTGACAGGACCATCGGGTATCGGCAAGACCACTCTGCTCCGGTTGGTGGCCGGTATTGATCCTGACTTTGACGGCCAAATCGTACGGCCGGATCGGCTGGCGATTGTGTTTCAAGAACCCACCTTGCTGCCCTGGCGTTCGGCTTTTGATAATCTGATCCTGGTCCACCCGAGCTTGTCTCGCGCTGATGTTGAGGCCGCTCTGACAGACGTCGGTTTGGACGGAAAGGGGAATCTGTTTCCCGGTCAGTTGTCCCTGGGTCAGCAGCGTCGCTTGTCGCTGGCGCGTGCCTTTGCCGGGCAGCCCGAGTTTTTGATTATGGACGAGCCCTTTGTGTCTCTGGACGCCGAAACAGCCGAAACGATGCTGACCTTGACCGAGGATCTGATCGCACAGCATGGCCCTGCCACCCTGTTCGTGACCCACTCCCAATCCGAAGCACAACGTCTTTCCAACCTGATACTCAACCTGATATCCGGGCCGGACGGGGCCGTTTTGGGTTAGGGTTTACTCTGCAGGCTCGGTTGCTGCTCCGGGTGAAAGGCGATAGACGAAAGGCGCGTCCGCTTTGGCGGCATGTTCGTTCGCCTGATCCTGCAAGGCCCGATGATGGGGCGATTTGATGCAGACCGGGTCAGTGGCGCTTGCGTCTCCGACAATGGCCATAGCCTGACAGCGGCAGCCACCGAAATCTATGGTTTTTCGCTCGCAGGATTTGCAGGGATCTGCCATCCAGTCCGTCCCGCGATAAGCATTGAACGCGGAGCTATTGTACCAGATATCTGCAAGCGGTTTGTCCTGTACCTTATCAAATGTAAGATGCGGTATGGATTGTGCCGCATGGCAGGGCAGAACCTGACCATCCGGTGCCACGTTCAGCCCGGTGGTGCCCCAACCGCCCATACATCGCTTGGGATAGTCATCATGATAGTCCGCCGGGACATAGTCGATGACCAATTGTCCTTTCAGGTCTCTTCGCGCCTCGGTTACCAGCTTCGTCACCTGCTGCGCCTGTTCCCGTGTGGGCATCAAAGCGTCCCGGTTCTTCAAAGCCCAGCCGTGGAATTGCACCGTTGCAACCTCAATCCGCCGAGCGCCCATCTCCTGTGCCAGTTGCAACGCGCGCGGCAGTTGGTGCGCGTTGTGACGGTGCAGGACAAAGTTCAAGGTGAGTGGGAACCCGATCTGTTTGATCCATTCGACCGTCTTCATCTTTCGGTCAAAACCGCCCCGATAACCGCCAACCTTATCCGCAATCACCGCGTCGGTGCCTTGAAGGGACAGTTGGATATGGTCCAGACCAGCCTCGTCTAATTCATTCAGACGACGTTCAGACAGGCCGATCGCCGATGTGATCAGGTTAGTATATAACCCAGCCTCGCGCGCGGATTTGACCAAAGCGACCAGATCGCGGCGCGATGCGGGTTCACCACCTGACAGGTGCAATTGCAACACGCCAAGTGCAGCAGCCTCTTGGAAAACACTTGTCCAGGTCTCAGTATCCAACTCGCTGTCGAGCTTCGCCATTTCGACCGGATTGGAGCAATAGGGACAGGATAGCGGGCAACGATGGGTCAATTCGGCCAGCATGGCGATGGGTGGTGGGGGATTGGCCTGCATCACATCACATCCAGGAAACGCCGCGCCCGCAGGGCATCCAGAAAACCAGAACTGTCTTCGGCGATCTGATCTTTCGGGGCGTTAAATTTTTTCGACAAAATCGCTGTAATTTGGCCAAAACTGCGCTGGCCGTCGACTTCAGTCAAAATCGCATGTCCAACCTGATCCAACGTCACGGCCCTTTCTGGTGCCAATAAAACCCATTTATCCCGTACGGAATCGAAATGGATGCGCACACCACGCGGGAGCAATGGGACCTCCTGCGCCAGCATCACGATGCCCGCCGCATCAGAAGACCTGTGTCCGGTTTCCAGGCACCCGGTGGAGTGCGGGCGGGCTCGACATAGGCACCCCACAGGGCATCCAGTTGTGACCACAGAACATCTGTCTTGAAAATTAGGGCCTTGGCTGCCGCATCCTGCTTTTCAGCAGTATCCGAATGATCCAATACCCACGCCAGACCAAAAGCCACGTCTTTCGGGGCTTCTTTCAGGCGATTGCGGAAATAGGACAAGGATCTGTCATCTGCAAAATCGTAGTGCTGAAGCAAACCTTCGATCCTGTTGGCGTGAATTTTTGGCGCGAAAAGTTCAGTGAGCGAAGCAGCAACCGCCTCAAGCAATGTCTTTTCACGGACAAATCGCACATAGGCATCCACCGCGAATTTGGTGGCAGGCAAGACGCCCTCGCACGAGGCAACGTAGTCCGGATCAAGCCCGACCGCTTCGGCCAGCCGCAACCAACGCCGGATGCCCCCTTCGTTCTCATCCGTGCCGTCATGATCTTCGATCCGTGACCGCCAGGCGCGGCGTAGGGACGGATCTTCAACGCGCGACATGAAGGCCGCGTCCTTCATCGGGATGGAATGCTGATAATAATACCGGTTGATCACCCAGGCGCGGACTTCATTGGGGGTACACTGACCGCCATGCAGGCGATGATGGAACGGATGCAGGTCGTGATAGCGCTCGGCTCCGATCTGGCGCAGCCGGGCTTCAAAACCGTCGCGGCTTTGAGTCATAGCGTGATCTCCATTCCATCTTGACCGATCGTCCAGCCTTTGGCCTGCGCCTGGGCGTTTTCGGTACTGCCCGGACGCAGAACTGGGTTGGTGTTGTTCATATGGACGAACACTTTGCGTCCGATCTGCATATTAGCAAATCCCGCGATCGAGCCGTCGGGGCCATCCATAGACATATGCCCCATACGCTTGCCCGTTTTCTGACCCAGCCCGGCGCGCACCATCTCATCATTCTGCCAAAGCGTGCCATCAAAAAACAGAAGGTTGGCTCCCTCAAGCTGCGCGCGCAATTCCGGCGTCAAAGCAGCGCATCCTGGGATGTAATAGGCTGTCTTTCCTTGCGTGCGCAGCGCCACCCCGACGGTCTGTTCGCCGACCAGATCCGTTTGGACCTGTTCACCTTCCAGATACAGAGGCACTTTTCCGGGTACTGGAAAAAGGGTCGCAGTAAGGTTTGTAACCAGTTCAAAGGGCTCATTCAGCAAGACCGGCCTGCGTTTCACGACCGAGGCATTCAAGGCATCGAAAATCGGGTTTTCTGCAATCACGTCATGAATGCCGTTGGTCGCAAACAGCGAGAAAGGTTGCATCTCGCGCAGCGTAAGCAAACCCGCCACATGGTCGATATCCCCGTTTGTCACCAACACCGATTGAACCGGCATCTCTCGCAATCCTGTTGGAAACAGGACGGGCGTGTTGCCCAGCTGTATGCGAATATCTGGAGAAGCGTTCAGGATAGCCCAGTTTCGGCCATCGGGGGACACGGCCAGAGATGACTGCGTTTGCGCAGGAATTTCTCCGCGTCGCGCAAGATTGCAGTTTTCACATCCGCAGTTCCATTGCGGAAGGCCGCCGCCAGCAGCGGCCCCAAGAATTATCGCGCGCAACGTCATCTAGTGTTGGCGCTTACGGCTGATCAGATCAGGCCGCCGCCACGCTCATCATCATGATCTGGGCCGTACATGTTGATTTCCATGCCGCACTCGATTTCGCGGATAACAGGTTTGCTCCAAGCCATATCGGGGTCCTCCTCCTAAGATGTGCTTTCAATCAATGTGGCAGGTCCGGTGCGCCCGTGCGACTCTTAATTCATAAGAAGGATTTAGACTTTGGTCGGTACTCAGGTGTCATCCAACAACGGAGTAAGCCCTTGTAGGCAAAAGCCTTGATTGCGTATTGTTATGATTTCAAACCCAAAATCATCAGACGCCAGCTTTTTTCGCAGATACCCGATGTAGACGTCGACCACGTTTTCGTTACTGGACCCCTCCTGCGACCAGAGCGTGTCAAAGAGCTCACCGCGTGAGATGGGCGATCCCGCTTTGCTATTGAGCAGCATGAGCAGATCGAATTCGCGCTCTGTTAGCGCGATGCATGTTCCGCGGATAGTGAGCGTTCTGTCTTTTGTTGAAATCCGCGCTGGATCGGGGCGTTGCGATGCTACGCGGTGTTCCTGTACCTGCAGCCGGGCAACAAGCTCGTCAAAGCTGAAGGGTTTCACGACATAGTCATCAGCTCCGGCCTCAAGCCCGGCGGCGCGATGATCGACGTGAGAGAGGGCCGACAACATCAGGATAGGAATCGCGACACCGGCCGCGCGCGCAGATTGAACCAGCTCGATACCACTGTCTGCGCCCAGCATGACATCGACAATTGCACCAGAGTATTCACCGCTCTTCAACCGCTCCAGCCCTTGAACGGCGCGATTTTCTGCTTCGGCAGAGTAGCCGTGCAGCGAGAGGCCCCGCACAAGCGCCGAAGCAATTTTTGGGTCGTCATCAATGATCAAGAGTCTCGAAGCCATGGGACCACACTAAGCCTCTGCCAACGGCAATCGAATGCAGACATTTGTACCGGGATTTACGCCTAAGGAACGTTCACGCGCGACCGGGCTGGTGATCGAGATCGATCCTTCGTGCGCCTCGACGACCCATCTGGCCAGAGCTAGCCCGACGCCAAATCCCTGACTGTTCGCTGCAGCACCTTGAACAAACCGTTCAAATATCTGATCTTGTGCGCCTTCAGGAATTCCCGGACCGTTGTCGATTATCTTTATCTGAGCACTCCCATCTTTTGATTGGCCGGAAAGTGACAATGCTTTTCCATCGCGCGCGTGCCGGATCGCATTGCGCAACAGGCTGAGCAAAACTTGACGCATCCAGTTCGGATCGCAATGCAATGCACAATCCGGGAATTTTTCGACCTCGAGCTGCATATTAGCGTTGTCGATTTCGGGCTGGATGTCACCCACAACGGTTTGTATCAACGCGCGCAACGCAACATCTCGCGGTTCCAAAGCCAATTCCCCGGTTTCAGACCGCGCAACACGCAGCAAATCGTCAATACGCTGGTTCAGTTTTGCCGCACTGGTTTCGATAGTTTCCAAAGCCTCTGGCGCGGTCTGGCTGTCCCGTTGGCCAATCTGCGACTCCATCATGATAACTGTCAACGGTGTGCGTAATTCGTGGCTGATATCTGCAAAAAAGCGACGACGGTTTTCATCAATCCTGGACAAGGTATCATTCGCCGCGCTGAGTTCCCGCGTCCGCTGATCAATCGTTTCGTTCAATCCGGCCCATTCCGCATCAACCTCATCCTGACGCTGCTTCAACGCAGCCGCCATTCGGTTGGTCTCACCATACAATTGACCGATCTCATCGTTGCGGGTTTTTGGCAGCGAAATAGCAAACTCTGATTGGCCAACCTGAACTGCGGCATTGTGCAGCCGGTCCAGACGAGAAAACTGTGGCCTTACCAGACCAAAGTAAAACCATGCCGTGCTGAGCAAAGCAAATAGCGCAAGTGCCAATGCGACCCAGGTCAGCGTCAGGCGGGTCCGTTCGATTCCGGCCAATGTCGCGTTTCGAAACAGAACCTCGGTATTGACTGCCTGACTGAGCAAGGGATCGAAAGCGGATGCAAACGAGTCGATATGGGCACGCAGCCGTGCTTGATCGGCATCTGTATCAGCAAGCCCGTCCAGCGTATTGGCCAGCAGCGCCTCCATCCTAGCCAGGCCGAGGGATTGGGTTCCATACCGAGATTGCTCGTCCAGTCCGAGCGACTGAACGGCGGCTACGGCCTCCTCCACATCGGAGCGCAGTTGCAAAAAGGTTGTCCCGATCTGGTCCCGGATCGGGGATAGGCGTTCCAGTCGGGTTTCGACGGATTGATCGGTCTGGATCGACTCGGTAGCGATCACAAGAAATGTGGCGGCCTGTGCCGACAAAGCGGCATAGCGCGCCATCCGTGTTTCTGAAGCCAGCGCGGTCTCCAAACGGTTGGCGACGGTTTGCATCCCGAAATAGAGAATAGCAGCAGTCAACAAGGTGCCAGATCCAAGCACAACCGCACCGAGACCTAAACGGGTTTTCAGAAGCAGGCTGCGTTTCGTGGTTTTGAGCTGGTTCTTCATGACTTCCGCTTCATAAGACCACGGGCCGGATCATATCCCCAAACGGCAATCGTGCAAAAAACAACTGTGGACCCAAGAACCCAGACTAAGGCCGCCCAATTGATCTGCAGGTAAAGCAAGAACCTGATCAACTCGACCACATGCGTAAAAGGGTTGAAGGCGCAAATATTGCGCAGCAAGGGCGAACTTTCGGCCATTTTCCACAGGGGGTAGAGTGCTGATGACAGGAAGAACATAGGGAAGATGACAAAGTTCATTACACCGGCGAAATTCTCCAGTTGTTTGACGAAACTGGACAGCACCAGACCCAGCGCCCCCAGCATCAGACCACCCAGAACCAAACCCGGCAGTACTGCAACATAGCCGGGCAGGGGGAGGACAATTCCAAACAGCGCCGCCAAAGCCAGAAAAGTATAGACTTGTAGGATCGAGATTGCCGTTGATCCCAGCAGGCGGCAGAACAACAGCCACCAGCGCGGGAACGAACTGGTCAGCAATAGGCGCATCGAACCCATCTCGCGGTCATAGACAAGGCTGAGCGAACTTTGCATCCCGTTGAACAGCAGGACCATCGCACACAGGCCGGGTACGATGTAGGTCTCATACGTGATGTAAGTCTGATAGGGCGGGATGATCGATAGGCCGAGGGCCGCGCGAAACCCGGCGGCGAAGATCACTAGCCACACCATTGGCCGGACCAGAGCTGCAAGAAACCGTTCGCGTTGATGGACGAAGCGCAGAAACTCGCGCCCGATAATAGCCCGGGCGACACCCCAGAACCCGCTCATGCTTGGACCTCGGTTTGGGACAAGAACCAATTGGACAGCGTTTGATCACCGCGCAGGTCGCCCGACTGTCCGCGGGCCAGAATCCGACCGCGATGCAGCACCAACAATTGGTCATCGTCGCGCACTTCATCTGTGAGGTGCGTGGCCCACAAAACACAAAGCCCCTGTGCCGCCAGATCGTGTACATGGTCGGTTATTGACCGCCGCGCCGCAGTATCAAGTCCGACGGTTGGCTCATCCAACAGCAAAACCGAAGGGTTGTGCATCAGCGCGCGCGCCAGTTCCATTCGGCGTCGATGACCTCCATTCAGGTCGCTCACGCGTTCCCCGGCCCGTTCCCGCATGTTCAACCGGTCTAGTGCTGCGTCGACCCGGGTTGGAACCGCTGATCGCGGCAACCCGTGCAGGGCGGCGAAATAGGTCATGTTCTGGCGCACCGTCAGTCCCATATCCAAAGTCGGCTGCTGAAAAATCACGCCGAGTTTTGCCAACGCTTTACGCGGTGCTCGGCGAAGGTCATAGCCCGCCACACTGATTTCACCATCTGGCGCCACAAGAAGCCTTGTAAGTAGAGACACCAAGGTCGACTTCCCGGCACCATTCGGCCCGAGCAGGGCGCAAAAGGTCCCAGGCACCACGTCGAACGAGACAGAATCCAGCGCCGCTTTGGCACCAAAGTGAAAGCTTAGCTCGCGTACGGCGAGACCGGGGTTGGCTTCTGCCGGGGACCGCGTGTTTGGCATACTTCCTCCGTCCCGAACAGTGGGTTTTGACGGCAGCTTGCAATGTCGGGTCACGTTTCTCAACCTTGCAGTCCGATGTGTAACCGCGACTTAAGTATGTGAAGGTTCACGGATATGTTATGTATCCGAAAAGAGATGGCGCAGGTAACATCAGAGTCTGACCAGAAAGAAAGAGCCGCAATGACCCTAAATCGGCGCGATGCAATGCAGGTGAGCCTTTGGGCTTTGATGTGCCTCGCTTCGCCGTTACGCGCGCAGGATTTGGTGGCTCTGCCAAACGTCGCGACGCTGGAAGAACTAATCTACAGTTTTGCAGGTGATGCAACGCCTGAGAAAGGTGGCGTCTTCATCGGTATGGAAGCCATTGCCGAGGATGGCTATCGGGTACCGGTGACAATTTACGCTCCCTCAGCAGAGGAGGTCATGTTGATCGCGCCGGGCAATCCGGTTCTTCCGGTTCTTAGGGCGCGGTTCGGACCTTTGGCTGGCGCACAGTCTATCGCAACGCGCATGCGCCTGGGGCAATCTCAAGAGGTTTTTGCCCTCGCGCGCCTGCCGGACGGCAGTGTCAACCGTGGTGCACAGGCAGTGTCAGTTATTGTTGGCGGTTGCGCATGACAGAGGTGCTGTGACATGGCCGCAGGCGTCAAAACCCGTGTCAAGCTACCCAAACGGGTCCGAGCCGGTGAGGTGGTCACGATCAAGACCTTGATCACCCACCGTATGGAGTCTGGGCATCGCCTTGATTCAGAAAACCAGCCTATACCCCGGTCGATCATCCATCGTTTTCTGTGCGAATTCGAAGGCGAGGTGGTCATCGACCTCGACACCGGCCCGGGCATTTCTACAAACCCGTTTTTTGAGTTCCAGGCACTTGTTCCAGGACCTGGCGTTTTTACCTTCAGTTGGTTTGACGATGACGGCGCGATCTACACCGATAGCCGCGCAATTTCGGTCGTGTCATGATGCCGACGAAAGTGGTGGTTCTGATCGAGCGTGGAATTTGCAAGCGTTGGGCGTTGAAAGACTGTGGATCAAAAGTGCGGAAGGCCATGCTCGCCACCTGTGCCTGCTTTGGCATTCTCCCCGTTGCCGGGTTAAGGGCAGAAGCGAAGGACGGGGACGTGGAGCTTGGGGCATATCTGTCTGCGGAATGTGTGACTTGCCATCAGGCAAATGCGCAGACGGACGAAATCCCACAGATTGTCGGGCTTGATCCCAACGCTTTTGTGGCCGCGATGCTGGCGTATAAGGCCAAACAGCGTGAACATCCCATCATGCAGATGATGGCCGGGCGTTTAAATGATGACGAAATAGTGGCGTTGGCGGCCTACTTTAGCACGTTAGAGTGACATGGGCCGCAGGGAGGGGTTCAGATGACCTGGAACAGACGCGAATTTCTGGGTGCCGCGACGGGCGCTTTGTCAGCACCAGCAGTTCTGGCGGAGGGCAGCGGAAAGCCCCGTGTCGTCGTCGTTGGTGGTGGGGCCGGGGGGGGCACGGTCGCGCGATACATTGCCAAGGATAGCGATGGTGCAATCGATGTCACTCTTATCGAGCCGTCACAGGTGTATTTCAGCTGCTTCTTCTCTAATCTCTACATCGGCGGCCTGAAATCGATCGATGAGATCGGGCACACTTACGGTGCGCTTGCTGCAAATTATGGTATCAACGTTATCCATGACTGGGCCGTTGCGGTCGATCGGGTCGACAAAAATGTGACTTTGGCAGGTGGTCAGGTGCTGCCCTATGATAAGCTGATCCTGTCACCCGGTATCGATTTCATCGAAGGGTCTGTTCCAGGCTGGGATCTATCGGCGCAGAATAAAATGCCCCACGCTTATGAGGCCGGTTCTCAGTCTCAGCTTCTGCGTGCCCAGATCGATAACATGCCGGAAGGCGGGGTGTATGCAATGGTTGCGCCACCAAACCCTTATCGCTGCCCACCCGGTCCATACGAGCGTATTTCGATGGTGGCGCATGTTCTGAAAACCACCAACCCTACGGCCAAAATTGTTATTGCCGACCCTAAACCAAAATTCTCTAAAATGGCTCTGTTCGAGGATGGCTGGGCCACGCACTATCCGGGCATGATCGACTGGATCGGCGAAGACTTTGGCGGCGGAGACGTATCGGTAGACCCGGATCAGATGACTCTGACGATTGACGGCGAAGAAATGGCTGTTGATGTTTGCAATGTCATCCCTGCGATGAAAGCCGGACGTATTGCCGAACTTGCGGGTGTTACGGATGGCCGATGGGCGCCGGTCAATTCGGCTGACATGTCGTCAAAAACCGACCCGGATGTTTATGTTCTGGGCGATGCCTGTCAACAGGGCGACATGCCAAAATCTGGATTCTCGGCCAATTCGCAAGCCAAGGTCTGCGCCAATGCTGTCCGGGGTTCGCTGACCGGGTCCCGAATATTCCCGCCTAGATACGCAAACACGTGCTGGTCATTGATCGCTGTAAATGACGGTGTCAAAGTCGGTGCGACATACGAAGCGACTGAAGAAAAGATAGCACGAGTTGACGGCTTTGTCAGCCAAGTCGGTGAGGACGCTAACCTGCGCAAGACAACCTACGAAGAATCCGAGATTTGGTACGCCGCCATCACAGCAGATATGTTCCACTAGAAGCTTTATTGCGAAATTTTTTACCAACTTCGGAGGGTCTTGTCAGAAGAATTTTGCTTGAGCGGGGCAGGGGTGTTGCGTAGCTTTTGCCCATGACCAGACCTGCCTCTTTCAAATACTTTAAGACCAGCCCCGAGATCATCCGCCTGACAGTGATGCTGTACATCCGTTTCCCGCTCTCGCTTCGGCGTGTCGAAGAACTGCTGCATGAGCGTGGTATCGAAGTAAGCCATGAAACTGTCAGATACTGGTGGAACAGGTTTGGCCCGATGTTTGCTGTTGAGATCAGACGGAAGCCTGTTCCGCGACTTCGCATACACCAAATGAAATGGCACGTGGATGAGGTTTTTGTGAAGGTGAATGGCAAGCGGCATTACTTTGGCGGGCTGTTGATCACGAGGGCGACGTGCTGGAAGGCGTCGTAACCAAACGTCGAAGCAAAGCTGCAGCATTGAAATTCTTCAAGAAACTGATGAAGCGACATGGTAAAGCGGAAAACGTCGTCATGGATCGCTTCGCATCGTATGGGGCCGCTCTCAGAGAGTTTGGTGCTACCGAAAAAAAGCAGACGGGCAGGTGGCTCAATAACCGGGTCGAGAGCTCGCACCTGCCGTTCCGGCGACACGAACGCGCAATGCAGCGTTTCAGGCGTATGCGAAGTTTGCAAAAACTCGCCTCCGTCCATTCCTCAGTCTATAACCACTTCAACCAGGAAAGATCGCTCGCCAGCCGAGACACCTTCAAGCTGACACGCACCGTCGCTCTTGCCGAGTGGCGCGAACTTGGTATGGCATAAAGGGCACCTATATTGGCTTAGCTGAGACTAGTTCGAATTTGTCTGACGGCACCGCCACTCATACCCGCCTCAATTCAAATGTGCTTTCCGCCGCAAGACCTTACCCAAATATCGGCGCGCTCGAACTATCACGTTTCGGGTGACGGCAAATTCACTGCAGTCCGGATTCGCGCAACCCAATCCCATTGCCGATTGGCCTGAGCGCCCGGTTTACATCAGGATTAATCGAAACAGACAGCGAGCCGCGTTGCTTTGATGCAGTTCCGTAGGGGGGACCAGTTCTTGGTCTCATGCTCAGCTTGAACCCAACTGCTAAAGCGCTCCGGCTACCATGCTGGAGGCACAAGATAAGCCCCCCACGATGATTTGCGCGACAATGCCTGGGCATAGCTGACTGTTACTTTCTTTACAAAAAATCCCAAATTTCGTGAACAAATTTACAAAATTTTGTTTCAAGACTAGTAATTTATTGAGAAATTTTCTGTCCGATTTCCATTATTGGAATGCACAAAAGTGCGCTTTCGTCTGCTGGAAGAGGAGCCAAAGGACGAAAAATGGAAATGGGAGGAATAAATGACTAAGAAAAATGTCACGCGCCGCGGCGTGCTAAAGTCCGGTGCCGTTGCAGGTACCGGTCTGGCCCTGCCTACGATCTTTACGGCTTCGTCGGCCGCTGCCTTTACTAATGAGCCGACAGGGTCATCCGTCACTCTGGGCTTCAATGTTCCGCAAACCGGACCTTATGCCGACGAAGGCAATGATGAACTGCTGGCGCAACAGCTGGCGGTCGAACATCTGAACGGCGAAGGCGACGGTGGTTGCCTGAACACTTTCTCGTCGAAGGCGCTGCAGGGGAACGGTATCCTCGGCAAGAAGGTCGGGTTCGTCACCGGCGACACCCAGACCAAATCGGATGCAGCCCGCGCATCGGCCAAGTCGATGATCGAAAAAGACGGCGCAATCATGATCAACGGTGGTTCGTCCTCGGGCGTGGCAGTTGCGGTTCAGGGCCTGTGCCAAGAGGCGGGCGTGATCTTCATGGCCGGCCTGACCCATGCAAACGACACTACGGGCAAGGACAAGAAGGCCAACGGTTTCCGTCACTTCTTCAATGCCTACATGTCGGGTGCCGCGCTGGCGCCGGTTCTGGCGGCTGAGATGGGCAAGGAACGTCGTGCCTATCACCTGACGGCCGACTACAACTGGGGCTGGACCCAGGAAGAGTCGATCGTTGCCTCGACCGAAGCCCTGGGATGGGAAACGGTCAATACGGTCAAAACACCGCTGGCGTCCACGGACTTTTCGTCCTACATCGCGCCGGTTCTGAACTCGGGCGCGGATGTACTGGTTCTGAACCACTATGGCGGGAACATGGTGAACTCGCTGACCAACGCGATCCAGTTCGGTCTGCTCGACAAGGTTGCAAACGGCAAGGACTTCAAGATCGTCGTGCCGCTGTATTCCGAGCTGATGGCCGCTGGTGCGGGCGAGAACATCAAAGGTGTGCTCGGGTCGATGAACTGGAACTGGCAGCTGCAGGATGAGGGCACAAAGGCCTTCGTGAAGTCCTTTGGTGAGAAATACGGCAAGCCGCCGTCCAACTCCGCTCAGACCTGTTATGCACAAGTGCTGCTTTATGCGGATGCGTGTGAGCGTGCAGGCACCTTCAATCCCTGTGGTGTTGCCGAAGCTCTGGAAGACTTTGAGTTCGACGGGTTGGGCAATGGTCCGACATGGTATCGCGGTGCCGATCACCAGTGCTTTAAGGACGTGCTGGTTGTGCGGGGCAATGAGAACCCGACCAACGCCTATGACACGCTTGAAATCGTCGAGATCACGCCGCGTTCGCAGGTCGAGTACGATCCCGAGCACCCAATGTTCGCCGGTGGCGAACTGGGCAAGTGCAATCCAGGCGCGTAAGCCTTTTGGCGAATGTCTGACCGTCGTTCTCGGCGGTCAGACGACTTACGGCCAGGCCTGTGGGCCTGGTCTCAACCACTCAATCCACACTGACCAACCCTGAGGTGGGCCCAATGGACGCCATCCTACTGCAAATACTTAACGGTCTGGACAAGGGCTCGGCTTATGCGCTGATCGCGCTGGGTCTGACTCTGATCTTCGGGACGCTCGGCGTCGTGAACTTTGCCCACGGGGCTTTGTTCATGATTGGCGCGTTCTGCGCCGTTACTTTGCAAAAGCTGCTGAACCTGAGTTTCGTGACCCTGGATGAAACGCAAAAAGACTTTTTGGGTAATCCACTGAAGGTCGAAACACCTTATATCGAGGCCTGGTTCGGCCCCGAAGTCGGCGCAACGATCATCGACTGGTCCGTTCCGCTGTCCATCCTGTTTGCGATCCCGATCATGCTGCTTGTTGGCTATGTGATGGAACGCGGGCTGATCAAACATTTCTACAAGCGCCCGCATGCAGACCAGATCCTGGTGACCTTTGGTCTTGCGATCGTTCTGCAGGAAATCGTCAAGTATTTCTTCGGCGCCAACCCGATCCAGACCCCTCCGCCTGATGTACTGAGCGGATCTGTCGATCTGGGTACCATGGTTGGTTTTGATCCCAATGCAATCATCTACCCGATCTGGCGATTGGTCTATTTTGGCTTTGCCGTAGGCATTATCGGCGCAGTGTTTTCGTTCCTGCAGTTCACCACCTTTGGGATGGTCGTCCGTGCTGGGATGGCTGACCGGGAAACGGTGGGCCTGCTGGGCATCAATATTGACCGCCGGTTTACCATTATGTTTGGCATTGCCGCCGGTGTCGCTGGACTGGCCGGTGTGATGTACGGGCCGCTCAACCCGCCGAACTACCACATGGGAATGGACTTTCTGGTCCTTAGCTTCGTTGTGGTTGTTGTTGGCGGAATGGGATCATTGCCAGGCGCCGTTCTGGCAGGCTTTTTGCTGGGCATTCTGGAAAGCTTTGCCTCGACCACCTGGGCCACCACAACGATCCCAGGCATCAATCAGATCATCATCTACCTTGTCGCCATCATCGTGCTGCTGACGCGTCCGCGCGGGCTGATGGGGCGCAAAGGCGTGATGGAGGAATAATCAATGTTGGGACTGAATAAAAAAGACACCAGCCTGCTGATCGTCGTCGCACTCCTGACCTTGCTGGCGCCTTTCATCCTGAACCCGTTTCCAGAGGGCAGCGCCATGGCGCAGTTCAACGCGGGTTACCCGGATTTGATGCAGAGGTTCGTGATTTTCGGGATCTTTGCTATCGGGTTCAACATTCTGTTTGGCCTGACCGGGTACTTGTCCTTCGGTCACGCGGCCTTTCTGGGCGTAGGATCATACTCGGCAGTTTGGATGTTCAAACTGCTCAGCTACAACGTCATTCCAGCCATCGCGCTGAGTGTCGTCGTCGCGGGCCTGTTCTCACTACTTATCGGGTTCATCAGCCTGCGGCGGTCGGGGATCTATTTCTCGATCCTCACGCTGGCCTTCGCACAAATGAGTTTTGCGCTGGCCTACTCGGTGCTGTCAAACCCCAAGTTTAACCTGACAAACGGGGAAACTGGCTTGCAGGTTTATGCAGACGATCCGCAGATTCTGCAGGGCGCCAACGCGCCCGACCTACCGCATCTGTTCGGCTTACCAATGCGCGCGACGTACACGATGGACGTCGGCGCGTGGAGCTTTGACTTCAACGCAGGCTACTATCTGTGTGCAGTGATCATGATGGTCGTTTTCTACTTGTCGATCCGCATCTTCCGCTCACCCTTTGGCATGATGTTGCGTGCGGTGAAGTCGAACCAACAGCGGATGAACTATACGGGTCTGAACTCCAAGCCATATACGCTCGCGGCCTTTGTGATTTCTGGCATGTACGCCGGTCTGGCCGGTGGTCTGATGGCCGCCATGGACCCGCTGGCAGGTGCCGAGCGGATGCAATGGACGGCCTCGGGCGAGGTGGTTCTGATGACGATCCTCGGTGGTACGGGCACGTTGATCGGCCCGGTTCTGGGCGCAGGTTTCATCAAGTATTTCGAGAACATCTTCTCGAAGATCAACGACAACGTCCTGCATAGCTGGTTCGCATTCCTGCCTGACGGACTGGAGGACGCCGTGGTGTTCGTGATCCACCCGTTCATCGGCAAAGGCTGGCACCTGACGCTGGGCATCCTGTTCATGCTGGTTGTCATCTATCTGCCGGGTGGTCTTGTCGAAGGTGGGCAACGTTTGCTCAAGCGCTTCAAGCGCAAGAATAAAGACACCGACGATGCGCCCTCGGGCAAAACAGAACCGGCCGAATAAGGGGCGAGAAATGGCAATTCTAAGAGTGAAAGACGTCAGCAAACGCTTCGGTGGCCTCAAGGCGCTGACAGATGTGAACCTCAATATCGAAGAGAACTCGGTTCATGCGATCATCGGCCCCAATGGCGCGGGAAAATCGACACTGCTGAACTGTCTGGTGGGCAAGCTGATGCCAGACACCGGATCGGTGTTGTTCAACAACAACTCGGTTCTGGGACTCGAGCCGTTCCAGATCAACCAGATGGGCATCAGCCGCGTGTTCCAAACGCCTGAGATCTTTGGCGAGTTGACTGTGATGGAGAACATGCTGATCCCGATCTTCGCGATGCGGGATGGGGCATTCCGGATGCATGCCTATGAGACCATCGCTAGCGAACGTGAGGTCGTCGAACAGGCCGAAGTCATGCTGGAAGAAATGAACATGGCCGACAAACGCGAAATGCACGCGGCGTCGCTGTCCCGGGGCGACAAGCGGCGACTTGAGATTGGCATGTGCCTTAGTCAAAATCCGCGGCTGTTGTTGCTGGACGAACCTACGGCTGGCATGGCACGGGCGGACACCAACAACACCATTGATTTGCTAAAACAGATCAAGGATGAGCGCGACATAACCATCGCTATTATCGAGCATGACATGCATGTGGTCTTCAGCCTTGCGGAACGCATCACAGTTCTGGCGCAAGGGACGCCGCTGGTCGAAGATACTCCAGAGAAAATCCGTGGACATCCCAAGGTTCGTGAAGCCTATTTGGGCGAGGCGGCGTAAGGAAAAGCTATGAACGAGAAACCCGACTTTTCAAAAAACGCCAATAGGGCAAGCACCGCGCCTGCGTTCCTGTCTGTATGGGACATGCATTCGTACTACGGAGAAAGCTATATCGTGCAAGGCGTCAGCTTTAACGTGCACGAAGGCGAGATTCTGGCCCTGCTTGGACGGAACGGCGCTGGCAAAACCTCGACACTCCGGTCGATAGCGCGGGTAGGCGATCCTGAAGTAAGGCACGGTGAAATCTGGCTGGATCATCAGCCGCTACACAATATGACAAGCTACGAAGCGGCGTCTGTTGGCCTTGGCCTTGTGCCGGAAGACAGACGAATTATCCCAGGGCTGACCGTTGAGGAAAACCTGCAGCTTGCCCAGATTGCCCCGCCTGTCGGTTGGTCTCTGGAGCGGCTGTATGAGTTGTTCCCGCGCCTAGGCGAACGCAGAAAGCAAGAGGGGATTACCTTGTCGGGTGGCGAACAGCAAATGCTGTCAATCGCAAGAGCCCTTGCTCGGGATATCAAAGTCCTGCTTCTGGATGAGCCTTACGAAGGTCTGGCGCCGGTCATTGTCGACGAGATTGAAAAAACACTGGCTCACGTCAAGCAACAGGGTATGACTACGATCATCGTCGAACAGAACGCCGTCCGAGCATTGGAGTTAGCCGATCGCGCGATCATTCTGGACACCGGCACTATCGTATTTGATGGGACGGCGAACGAGGTGCTTCAAGACACCGGCCTTCGCGAGGAGTATTTGGCGATCTAAGGCAGGCTCGAAGTCTTAGGAACATTCTGGTTGCAAACGCCTTAGTTATGGTGACGCTCGAATTCTTCGGACGCTTGCGCTCCTGCACTCATGATAAAGGCAGCTAACTTTGATCCGCCATATAGTCCTGACAAAATTCCGGTCCGACGTGACCGAAGAAACCATCGGGAAGATTTACAGGGGCCTGTCGGACCTAACCGACGCCCTGCCGGGTGCAGGCGGGTTTGCCGGTGGCCGCAGCGAAAGCCCTGAACAGATCGAACGCGGTTACAAGCATGGGTTTGTGATTGATTTCGATGATTGGGCCGCATTGGCAAGCTATCAAAGCAACGAGAGGCACAAAGCGCTGGGCGCGCAGTTGGTCGAAAACGCCGTGGGCGGCATCGACGGAATTCTGGTCCTGGATTTAGAGGTCTGAGACAGTAAAGCGGGTTTAACCAGATTCCGAATGGCTGACTGAAACGGTGTGCTGACCGTCGCAGCGTGGCGCCGCGCGCCTGTGTCCCTGTAACCGTTCGACGGCAAGATTTTTGATCTGCGGAAACAGCCCTGATCAGCTTGATCACCAATGATTTGACGGACCCAATTTTACTGAATTCGCGTCGCCAACGCAGATAGCGTTAGGGCGCAGAAGGGGCGAACGGCGGCGCATTCTGCCCTTGCGAAAATGGCAATAGATGTACGTCGAACACCGGATTACTTGTCTTCAAGCGGTCAATTTTTTATACTACTTTGTACATTTTTTTGAATTTTTTGATGTTCACGAGTGTATTTGGTTTGCCCGAGTTGCGACAGCAAAGAGCGTGTTCCGGCGGCCAGTTCGGGGGTATTGATGACAAAGGCCAGCGATCCAAAAGCTCGCCCTGAAGTTGCCAAAAATGACGCTAACAAAGTGTCGGGTGTTTATGACTTTGTGCAATCTCCTGACTGGCAGGAGATGCTTGAAAATGCTCGGAAACAACGAGAAATAAACATCGCCACTCGCAAGGCAAAAGCCGCTGCTTCACAGTCATCTGATCCAGACCAACCCAAAGCCACGAACTCAACCGATGGTGCGCAACCAGCGAACGCGCTAAACGCAGCGGCGGGGCTGTCGGGAACCTTTGGTAAGTCTGCCCAAGCTACCAGCTCTCACCAATCTGGTGAGTCGGTTCAAAAAGCGACGGCAGGACGATTTGACAGTCAAACCGTCAATGATGACAGTCGCGCGACTGAAAACGTGACACGCGATGCTCGAGGAGAAGCACACACTGTGCCGCCCGATGGCAGGCCCGCGCCGGGCATCCATCCCGACAACACGCCAGAGGATCTAGCCGACCCGAAATCAGGTCAAAAGCTTCCCGAGGAAGGGTTCGCGGATCGATTGCGCAGAACCCTTCAGGAAAGAACAGACGATCAGAATCGCAAGCGTCTCAAGATGCGGTTGGGACTGGTCGCGGCAGGATGCGGCATCGGTGTTGTTGCGTCGTCGTCGGTTTTTTTGATTTTGTCTGGGTTGAACGCCCCCGGTCCAACCGAAAACGCAGGTTTGGTGAGCCAAGAGACCGCGGCAACAGGCGCGATCATGCAACAAGACGCGGAACTCGCCGAGCGATCGGTGCCGCCGTCCGACATTACAGGTGATGCGGCGGACCCGACTGTAACTTCTGAAACCGTGTTCGATGTACCATCTGAATCGAATTTGCCTGACGGTGACGCAGCCGCGTCACAGGATTTGGCCTCGTTGTCGCGACCCTTGTTAGATTTGTCCGAGCAACCGGGCGGTTTCAAACCAGAATTGTCGCGCTTGGCACCTAGTGTTCGGTCTTTCGTGCCGACCCTTGTCCAGCCACCATTGCCGATAACCCTGCCAAGCTATCGACCTCGGGAAGAGTTGAATCTTGGTTTTGTCCGGCTTCAATCCACGGCGGAAATTTTCAGCACTTCTGTCGCTTTGCTTGAAACAACGGTGACTGTGGTTAAACCCGAAGAGTTTTTGAAAGGCGTAAACGTAGCAGCAACCCCAAAAACAATGCGTCCGCCTGTAGTTCCGATCCAGCCCGGTGTACTGGACTATACAGTGACGCAAGTATCTTTGGATGTCCTCTTGACCGAGCCCGAGAATGGTACTCAGCCGGAACAGGGTTTTCAGACAAGCGAAGCAACCGGTTCGGACATTGCCGTGCGACCAGAGGGAACAAACCTTGCTGCCGAGATTGCGCAACCGTTGCCATACGAACCCCAGCCCGAGCCTGTCGAATTGGCGGCATTGCCAATCGCGCCAAAGCCAATCGACGCGCCGGCCCCATTGATCACACCGGCCGCTTACGAGACATCATTGGCTTTACGGGCACCGGTCCTTTCGGTGACACCAAGCCCACTGGAACCACCGGTCTTGCCTCGGGCACCGGCTCTGCTGAATGATGCAATCACACCCCCGGAACCAGAGCCTGCCCCGGCAAACATGTCCGTGACCTTCCGGATCTATGCGCCGACCAATGTTCCGCAGAGCGTTGTGGATTCTGTTGTGTCCAACCTGACTTCGACCGGACATGAGCTTAACGGGCAAGCCCGCGTGGGGTTTAAGATCACCCAGTCAAACGTTCGTTTCTATCACAAGCAGGACGAGGAAAGAGCCGCCACCCTTGCCAGAGACTCCGGTGCATTGCTGCGGGATTTCACAGGGTCCAACAACAAAACTCCTAGTGGAATCGTAGAGTTATGGTTGGCAGGAAAAGGCTCTGGCGTCGCCAGTGTCAAGCGAACCAACACACGCAGCACGGCCAGAACCCAAGCCCCTAACCGCGTCAATCAACTGAAAAGTCAGGTCCTGAGCAAACTTAAGAAAGCGACGACCCAATGACTGTATTTTTAAGCTATACTGAAAAGGCTGATTCAAGATTTTGTACTGTTAATTGTTTCCGACGAGGTAT
Organism: Ruegeria sp. CDSC054; assembly: GCF_059610645.1. Lineage (NCBI taxonomy): Bacteria > Pseudomonadati > Pseudomonadota > Alphaproteobacteria > Rhodobacterales > Roseobacteraceae > Ruegeria > Ruegeria sp. CDSC054. The sequence continues at coordinate 105,423 of NZ_JBXWOA010000009.1, forward strand.
CCAAAATGACGGATAGACGACTTATCGGCATCGTAACTGCTCTGCTATTCTTATCGACGACCCAAAACGCGCGTGCCGAAATTACGCTTGAGCATCTGCTGGCCATCGACCAAATGCTGTCCACCAATGACATTCAGGCACTGTATTCCTACCTCGACAAAAACCCGGAGCTATTGACCGGCGAAGATGAACTGTCGCTGGAGCTGCGGAGCTTTCACGAGGTCGCATCTGTTGGCAATCTGGATTTCAGCTATGCCACCAGTGCACCGGCCAGCAGCGAGAACCGTGCGGCTAACGAGGCATTCGATGCCTCGCGGCAACACTGAGTCGGATGTCAGAAATGCTTGCCTTCGGGCGATCGAACACACCAACGATCGCCTATGTCATCGAGCCGCGGTTCTCTGGCGGGACTTCTGCGGCTGTGGCGGCCGAATTGCCGGTGGCCGCCGAATGCGGGCAGGTGGTCGTGCACGCGATCACGTCCAGGACGTTTGGCACCAACCAACACGTTTCACCGTTTTTGCGGCAGGTGCTGGACGAGCTGAACATTCCGATCATTTGGGATGCACCCCGGATCAGCGCGGATTTCGTGTTTTTGCACAACCCGTCTTTTTTGAAATTTCAGGACACGCTTGGCACAAGGATCATTGCGCGCGAGCTGTACGTGATCACGCATGAGAATTTTCTGCGTCCGGGCGGGGCGGAAGGGTTTGATGTTTCAAGCTGTCTAAGTCAGATCGAAGCCTCTACAATTTCGCTGAGGAAAACACTCGCGCCGATATCACCGTTTAATCGAAGCGGCGTAGTCGACTGGTTGGCAACCTCTCGTGTGGCGCGACAGTGGGACGTTTTGGGCTCTGACTGGTTCAACATTTGCAAGACCGAGATGAGCGCCCCGTGTGAAACACCACAGGACCGCCGTGGGCGTCATTCGCGACCTGGATTCGAGAAATTCCCGGTTATTGCTGATTTGGACAGCTGTTTTCCAAGCCATTCGCAGTGCAATGTAATTCTAGGGGCGGATGCTTTGTTGAATGCCCGTGTTCTTCGCGCGCATTGGACCTTGCTTCCCTTTGATGCCATAACTGTGCAAGAGTTCTTTGGAATGATTGACTTTTTTGTATATTTCACCGCGCCGACCTGGCAGGAAAGTTTTGGTCGCGTTGTAGCCGAAGCGGTTGCTGCGGGTAAGGTGGTTCTAACCAACGCTGATACTGGCGCTACGTTCGGAAATGCTGTCTTGGCTTGCCAGCCATCACAGGTGGACGCAATCATTGCCGACCTGATCGCCCAACCGCAGAAGTATCATGATCAGGTGGCCAGATCGCAATCGGCGCTGCAGAACTACTCTGCAGGGAAATTCAAGGCGATGCTGTCGGGGGTTTTGTCCGCCGATAGCGGGGTGAACAAATGATCTATGTCGAAGTGGGCACACGCTCATTGCGGTCGTTTGACACGCAGTTGATCTTTGCTGAGCAGCTTGCCGCACGTGGCTTCAATGTTTGCATTGATGCCGATTATCTGCCCGAGGATGCAGGGCGTGGCAGGATCTACGAGGCAGCCAAGTTCCTTGTCGACCCGGGTGAGAACAAGGCGCAGAGTGTATTCGTACTGGGTGCAGAAGAGATCGATGATTTTCTTCTTGCGTCGTTGCGCAACAAACAGCTCGACCCGAGTGTCCCGGTTGTTGCGACGGGCCGCTTTATGACTCAGCAAAGCTATATCGCGGCCAAGGCCCGGCTGGCCTATGCGCTTGGGCGCGAAGCCCAGGTGATCGACCTGACAGATTTTCAACCGCGACCGGTGTTGCCATCTACCTCCAGCCCTTTGGTGGCGGATGTTCGGCCAGTATCGCGGCGGTCCAAACGGGTGGTGCCGAACGTGACCGTTGTTCTGGGTTCGATGGAGTTGGACAACCCCGAGACGCTGTCTTGTTTTTCCCGGATGAGCAGCCAGAGTGGCTATAACCTGAAACTCATTGTTAGCGGCGCACAGAACGAGGCGATCAAGGCGTCGCCGTTTCACGATTTGCCGACCTACTTGTATACCGGACTGTCGCCGCTGACTTTGGCAATTTCGACGGATATTCTGGCGATGTTCGGTAATGGAATTGCCGGAGTTCGCATGGCCGCTTTTGCGGTTGAGCTGATTGCAACGGGCGGCGTTGCCATTGACTGTACCGACGATGAGGTTCTGATGTCCTCGGGCGCACCTGCATTGCTGGGCCCCAAGACTCCTTTCGCATTGGATGGGTATCTGATCGGCAATGTGATCGGGAACGTGCCGCAAATTGTCGAACAGGCCTCAAAATCGCAATGGTTGCACACAGTTGATATTTCTCGTCTGGAAACGGCTGCAGGTCTGAAACCGAAACGGCGTCAGACGGAACAGGACAAGCCCAAAACCCTGTTTTTCCCGACAAACGGGGTGGGGCTGGGCCACGCGCAGCGGTGTAGTATCATTGCCCGTGAAATGCCGGACACCATGACAAAAATGTTCGCGGCCTTTCCCAGCTGCATTCCGCTTGTTCGCCGTGAAGGTATCGACTGCATCCCGCTGGTTCAGCGCACCGATACAAAGACCAATTCTGATGGCAATGACGTGCTGACCTATCGGCGTCTTGGTGGGGTACTTCAGGAAAACGACACGTTGGTTTTTGACGGCGGCTACGTGTTTGACTCCGTCTACCGGGTGATCCGTGAACGCAAACTGTCGGCGGCTTGGATCCGGCGCGGGTTGTGGCCCGAAGGCCGGTCCAGGCAGACCATGCTGCGCCGCGAAAGCGTGTTTGACCGTGTCATCGTGCCCTCCGAGGCATTAGACGAGCTGAACGACGCTTACAGCTATGGTGACCATGTCCATTATGTCGGGCCAATCGTGCGTCAGGTGGAACAATCCGCCGCGGAAATAGAACAGCTCAAGACCCGGCTGGCGGAACGTTTCGGGCGCGACTTCAAGCAACTGGTTGTCAGCATGTTAGGGGGTGGGGTTGCCTCGGACAGGTCTGCACAATTGCAGGCGATCTCGGGCATGCTTGAGGCGCGCAAAGATTGCCTGCACCTTGTTGTAACGTGGCCCGGAAGCACGGTTCAGCCTGCCACATTTGGTTGGAAAAACACCCAGGTGGTTCAGACGTTAGAGGCGACCAAGCTTTGTCTTGCCGCGGATGTGGTTATATCTGCAGCCGGTTACAACTCGGTCCTTGAGATGCTGTACCATCGCATCCCGGCGATATTTATTCCGCAGTCAGCACCCTATCTGGACAATCAGGAACGGCGCGCCACAGCCATGGCCGACCGTGACTTGTGCGCCGCTATCACAGAGCGCGAATTCATGAAGCTTGAACGCACGGTCGCAGATTGGTTGGATCATGACGGAGCCGAATTGTACCGATCCGCTTTGAATGATTTTGAGCTGCCAAAAACGGGGGCAGTCAAGGCCGCCGAATTGTTGACCGAATTGGGGGCCGGATATGACCAGTGATCTATGGTTCGAAATCCTCAGCCGAACGTCGCCAAATCGGCCCGTGCCGCTGGACGATCTGATCAATGAGGATCACGGCGCCAAGCCGCTTGGCAAGGTTGTCTTTCCGAACATGCGGCTGGCACCGTCGCTTATGCTGTGGGACCGCGAACCCGGTGGTCCGGTGCATATCGGCGTGCGGGTGCATGAACCGCCAGAGATACCGTATCGCATCGCCAGGCTTTTGGCCGCCGCCGCGATGGAGCGGGAGGTTTTTCCGGTCATTCTCAGCCGCGTTGATTATTGCGGTCTTGAACGGTTCGGGTTTCGTGTCGAACGCGTTCCCGAGGAGGCCGCTGCAGCCCAGGCCGCCGAGGAAGAAATCAGAAAATACTGGGACCTGGCGATTATCATTGACGGGCATGAAATCGGTCTGTTGGGCTAGCGAGACGCCGATTTAGGGCAAGGAGCGTTTTGTGAAAATCATGACCGGCGGACAAACGGGCGTTGATCTGGCGGCTTTCCAGTTCGCTTTGGAAAACGAGATTCCCTATGGCGGCTGGGTTCCGAAAGGCCGCTTGAATGAGGCGGGCCGCATTCCGGATCGCTTCACCAATTTGTCTGAAACGCAGTCTGAAGATGTTGCCGAGCGAACAAGGATGAACGTTTTGTCCTGCGACGCGTTGCTGGTGTTTTTGGATGGATCGACCAGTCCGGGAACGCAGTTGACCATCGATTTCGCGCAAGAGATCGGAAAGCCTAATCTGGTCGTTGATCTAGGGCAGGGGCTTGAGGCGTGCGCGCGCCAAGTAAAGCATTGGGTTATGGCGAGACCCAATGCGGTATTGAACGTCGCGGGTCCCAGAGAAAGCGAAGCCCCCCAAATCGGAGCCAAGGTGACAGCAGTACTACGTCAGTCGATTTTGCCTAAAAAAAGGAATGTTAACTAAGCATGGGTTCCGGGTATACGACGTTTCGCCAGTAGGCGCGGCACCCGCCGGTTGCTAGGGTTGGGACAACCAGATTGCGAAGGCCAAGTTTCATGTTTGCAAAAACCTCCGGACAGATTGATTTTGGCAAGGTCCTGATCGTCGATGACCATCCATTGTTTTGTGATGCTTTGTCGATGACGTTGCAAAGTGTCACTCGAATTGGTGAAATCCACACCGCAGATCGATTGGAAAACGCGATTGCTCTGATTGCCAGTGGGTTGCGACCAGATGCGGTTATACTGGACCTCAACCTGCCGGATGTGGACGGGCTTGAAGGTTTGGTGCGCGTCAAAGCGGCCACCGATGCACCGGTCATCGTGGTGTCGTCGATTTCAGAGAACCGCGTGATCAGTCAGGTGATCCGTGCGGGTGCCTCAGGCTATGTCCCCAAGCACAGCCAGCGAGATGTGTTTCGTACAGCTTTCGAGACAGTTCATTCCGGGGGCGTCTTTGTGCCGGACGGTTTTGCACTGATTGACGACGATGCGGAAACCGAACACAGCGACGCCGCCAATCGGCTTGCCACATTGACCAATCAGCAATCGCGCATTCTGCAGCTTATTTGTGAGGGTAAGCTGAACAAGCAGATTGCGTTTGATCTGTCCATTGCCGAAACCACGGTCAAGGCGCATGTAACTGCAATCATGCGTAAACTCGGCGTGCAAAGCCGTACGCAAGCCGTGCTGCTTGCCAAGAAGGCTTCTCTTGCCAGCGTCTTGCAAGAATAAGCCCTCGCGCCATATCATATGAAAACGTTGCGCTTCAGGGAGGAGGGCAGGATGAACCAAGCAGTCGGGTGGGCGACAGCTGCCGCCCGTGCGCCAGGTATCGTCAAAACGGGCTTTGTACATCGCAACACGGATCACGCGATTGAAAAACTCGCGGGATCCTTGGGCGATGATCTTTTGTCCTTGGTTATTATGTTCGTGAGCTCCGGCGCGGATGCGGCGGCGGTTATTTCCGAGGCAGTAGTTGCCTTTGCGCCAACGCCTGTAATCGGATGCACCACAGCGGGCGAGCTTGCAGATTGCGGCTATGGCGAAGATCAGATTGTCGCCATCGGATTACCGTCTTCGCATTTCGAGGTGCGCACTCTGTTGGTGCCCGACCTTGGGAATTTCTCGGCGCAGGACATCATCGACCAGATGATCCGCAACCGTAACGATATGGCGGCGTCCGTACCGGATTGGAAGCACGAGTTTTCCTTTTTGATGATCGACGGTTTGTCGACGAAAGAGGATGCGCTGACGTCGGAACTCGCTGTTGGACTGGGGCCGGTGCCCTTGTTCGGCGGGTCCGCAGGGGACGGAACCTATTTCGGCGCGACTTATGTGTTGATGGACGGTCAGGCCATGCAGAACGCGGCGATCCTGACGCAGGTTCGCACGCGCTGTCCGATCAAAGTGTTCAAGACGGATCACCTGTTGCCAACGGCGCGGCGTATGGTCGTCACCAAGGCCGATCCGGCAAACCGTATCGTGCAGGAAATCAACGCCGAGCCAGCCGCGCGCGAATATGCCCGTCTGCTTGGTAAAGATCCTGAACAGTTGACGACCTTTACCTTTGCGGCCCACCCGCTGGTTGTGCAGATCGGCGGCCAGCATCATGTACGGGCCATCCAGCGCGTCGCGGGCAATGGTGACCTTGTGTTCTTTTCCGCGATTGATGAGGGGCTGGTGCTGACGCTGGCCGAACCTCGCGACATGGTTTCGCATCTCGAGGAAGAAATCGCTGCGCTGACACAGACCACCCGTCCGGACACGATCCTGGGCTGCGATTGCATCCTGCGCCGGCTGGAGGCACAGGAAAAGCAAAAGACGGGCGAAATTTCGCGCCTGCTGGCCGAGAACCATGTCGTCGGGTTTTCGACCTATGGCGAGCAATTCAATTCGATCCATGTGAATCAGACGCTGACCGGCGTCGCGATTTACCCTCCGGAAGACGGGTAGGCGATGATTGAATCCCTGACCGACCCCAATGATCCGCTTGATCGGCAGAATGAAAAGCTGCTGAAGATCGTCGCGGCCCTGATGCGGCGGGTCGAGGAATCCACTGACGCCTCGGGCGCGGCTTACGCACAGTTTCAGCGGGCTGCCATGCTTGAACAGGAAGTGCGGGCCCGAACAGATGACCTTGAGCGGGCGTTGGACTTGCTCAACGACTCGAACGCGCGCTTGGCGCAGGCCAATCAGGAAACCGAAGCCGCCCGCGCAAACCTCGCCAATGCGATCGAGGCGGTACAGGAAGGGTTTGCGCTGTTCAATCGGGATGAAGAAATGGTCCTGTGCAATAGCCGCTTTGGCCTGCATATGCCCGACATTCAGACCAAGCTGACACCGGGGTTGCGGTTCACCGATTATGTCTGGTTGGTCAGCCAGTCCAGGTTCCTGTCCTTGCCCGGGGTCGTTTCCCCAAAGGACTGGGTACAGCGGCGCATGGCACGCCATGCTGAAGATCACGTTGTCTTTAACATCCGCCTTAGCGGCAACCGCTGGATGCAGGTATCCGAACACCGGACGCCGGATGGCGGCACGGTGATCCTGCAGACGGATGTGACCGACATCATGCGGTTCGAGCGGCAGGAAAGGGACCGTATCCTCGATGACAAAGCGCGCCTGATCCGCGCGACACTGGAACATATCGATCAGGGGGTCTGTATCTTTGACAGCAAGCTGCGTCTGGTCGGGTGGAACAACCGCGCCAGCGAACTTCTGGCCATTCCCAATGCGCAATTTCAGATTGGCGCACCGTTCCAGACGTTGTTTCACCGGTTAAGCGCGACAATCAGTTTTGAGGGCGGTGTGAGCGACGCTGACCTGCTGGCCTGGGTCAATCGCTCGACCGAACGTCCGCCGCTGCAATTCCAGATGCACAGCGGTCGTGCCAAGATTTTGTCAGTCTTTGCGCAGGAAATGCCGGATCAGGGATTTGTGATTTCTTTCACTGATGTGACGGAAGACAGAAAATCCGCGCAAGCCCTGGTCGAGGCCAAGGAACTGTTGGAACAGCGCGTTGCATCGCGGACAATGGAGCTCGCGGACGCGCTGAACGAGGCAGAACGCGCGAACGCATCAAAATCGCGCTTTGTTGCGGCGGCCAGCCACGACCTGTTGCAACCTCTGTCGGCTGCAAAACTCTACGTCTCGACGCTGGGCAGTGGATTGGACAAGGCTGACGCGCGGGATGTCGCTGCGAAGGCGGAAAGCGCGCTCAACAGTGTAGAACACATTCTTGAGGCGCTGCTGGACATATCGAAACTGGATTCCGGGCGGGCATCGGTTCACTTGTCTTCCGTCCCGGTCGGAGAGCTTTTTTCCCAGATGGAGGACGCCTTTAGGCCTATGGCGCAAGCAAAAGGGCTTGGATTGGGATTTGTGGGTACCGATGCGGTTGTCAGAAGCGATGCCAGTTACTTGCGGCGTATTCTGCAAAACCTTTTGTCGAACGCGATCCGGTACACGGAAACGGGCAGGGTTCTGGTCGGTGTAAGACGACAGGGGAAAACCATATCGATTCAGGTCTGGGATACCGGCATTGGGATCGCACCTGACCAAAGAGACGTTGTTTTTCAAGAATTTAAACGTATTCATTCAGACGCCAGTGCGGCCGAAGGGATGGGTTTGGGCCTTGCCATTGTGGAACGCGCCTGTGGTTTGTTGAAACATCCGATACGTCTGCAGTCCGAACTGGGGCGCGGAACCGTTTTCTCAATCACGGTTCCATCAGCAGGCCAGGCACGCGACGCGCTGAATAGTGGTGAACCGTCGATACCGCCGCGCTCGGACGTGCTGCACAGGACGGTCGCCTTGCTGATTGAAAACGATGACAACCTGCGCGGCGCGCTGTGCATGACGATGGAAAACTGGGGCGTTCAGGTATTGGAAGCGGCCAGCAAAGATGAGGCTGCAAACCTGCTGCGCGAGATCGGGATCCTACCGGATGTCATTGTCGCCGATTATCAGCTGGACGGCGGCAAGACCGGGACCGATGCCATTGCCGAACTGGAGCGCGAATTCGGGCAACTGCCCGGTTGCATCATTTCCGCTGATCGTTCGACCGAATTGGCGACCTCTTGCAAAACGGCAGGCTACCTTTTGCTGCATAAGCCGATTGATGCACAAAAGCTAAAATCAGTGTTAGAGGCTTCGGTCAGTTGACAGGTCAGGGCGTTGGTCCTTTGCCGACTGTGCGCATCATCTGCCGGACGTAGAACTTTGGCGCCAGACGGTTCACCAAATTGGCGATCCGTGCGATCCGTCCGACAGGGATGTAGTCTTTACGTCGCCGATAACCTTGCAAAATCACCTGCGCCGCTGCTTCCGGCTCCATGTAGTCGATGCCATCTGAGGCTGAGCCGGGACGAACGAACCCAGCGTCAGCAGTTTCGGGTCGCCCGATATTGGTCGCAACAAAGGATGGCGCGGCGATGGAAACGCGAACCCCGTGGGCGGATTCTTCGGCGCGAAGGGACTTAAAGAACCCCTCCATCGCGTGTTTGCTGGCTGCATAGGCGGTTCGATGGATGAGCGGTGCAAAACCCGCGACGGAAGAGATTGCAAGGTGCGTTCCCTTGGCCTGCCTGATCGCCTCCAGAAAATTCTGGGCGCAAGTAACCGCAGCGAAGTAATTGATTTCGAACAGGTTTCGGTGAGATGTCATATCGCTGTCAGAAAACGCAGAAATCTGCGAGACGCCCGCATTATAAATAACCAGATCTATGGAGTCTCTTGCCGCAATGATCCGGGTGCAGGTGTCTTTGCATTGATCAGCGTCGGTCAGATCACAGGCATAGATGCTGACTTCATCCTGATTGGCAAGCGCGTCAAGCTCTGGCCCCGGTAAATCGATCAACGCCGTGTGCCAGCCGTCGGCCCTCAGCGCGGCGGACAGCGCACGGCCCAAACCGCCAGCGCCTCCGGTGATGACAGCGGTTGGTTTCATTGGGCAGCCTCCCACCAGCGATCAAACGCCTCGGCACTTGTGAATTTGGGGTGATAGCCGAATTCGCCTTTCAGCGCGGCATTGTTCAACACGGGACGGTATAGAAGGAAACGCACTTGTTCTGGCCCATAGCGCGACAAACCCAGCGGGCGGGCAATGGACAGGGCGATTTTGACCACCGCAGGGGACAGCCAACGCACCGATTTGCCCATTTGTGACGCGATCTGTGAGATGGTCAGCGCGCCGTCACCCGCAACGTTGAAAACGCCGGCAGGCCCGTCCGTGGCCGCACGAACCAGTATATCGGCCAAGTCTTCGTCCCAAATGAACACGAAAGGGCTGTCGGAGCCTTTCAAGCCCAGCAGACTGGGCTTGTGGAACAGAGCCGTTATCTGGTTTTCGACCTTGGGCCCCAATACTGTGCCCACGCGCAGAACAACCTGTTCGAGGTCGGGCGCGCTTTGTCTGGCTTCGGCCAGCATTTCTTCGACCAGCCGCTTGTGCCAGGAATAGGCAAACTCCTTATTGCCTCGTATCGTATCCGTTTCGCGCAAGGGAACCGGGTTATCGGCATGATACCCATAAGCGGCCCCCGAAGAGGTAACCACCAGACGCTTGACCCCGGCGGCAATCGCCGCACTCAGCACATTTCGGGTACCTTCGACATCAACCTGATATTCATGGTCTCTGGTCGAGCTCGGACCGGGGGTCACGATGGACGCCAGATGAACAATGGTGTCCGGTTCTTCGGCCAGAATGACGTTGAGAGGCGCGTTGCCGGTGACATCCATCCGTACGAACCGTGCATTTTTCGGCAAGTTGGCGGGCTCTTGAATATCGGTTGCAGTGATCTTGATGTCGGCCCGACCGCCCAACCGTTGCAGCAAGGCAGTTCCCACCGCACCGGCGGCCCCGGTGATCAGGATGTGGCGCATTCGGGCACCTCTCGTCTTGCGAAGAAGGCGGCCAGAGCCAACCCCGAGATTGCGTGCCAGATGCCCCAAAGTGCGGCGGCCACCGCCATTCCGCCAAGCCCTCCGAAAAAGGCGAAAATCAGGATGAGGCCAAGGCCCGAGTTCTGTATCCCAGTTTCGATTGTGACAGATCGGCGGTCGCGTTCCGACAGGTTGGCGGCCGTCGCGGTCAGATACCCGCCCATAAAAGCCAGCGCGTTATGCAGGATGACGATTCCGATGATCGCGGTCGCAAAATGTTGGAAAATTCCCCAGTTCGCAGCGAGCGCCACCAGGATGAAAGTGATGAAGATCGCCATCGAGAGCCACTGCATCGGGCGGCGGATTTTATCGGCGACGGCTGTGAAACGCGCATTGACCAGCATGCCAAGGATCAGCGGTAGGATCAGCATGAAGCCGACCGTAATGGCCACTGCGACCGGGTCGATTTCTGTCCTTTGCAGGATTTCTCGTGTTGGGGCGTAAAGATTCCCCCACAACGCAACATTAGCGGGCGTGATGATGATCGCGCCGACGGTTGCGAACGCTGTCATCGACACCGAAAGCGCCACGTTTCCGCCAGCACGGTGCGTCATGAAATTCGAGATGTTCCCTCCCGGGCAGGCCGCTACAAGGATCAGCCCCATCGCGACCGACGGTAGTGGATTGACCACCAGCAGCATCAGAAAGGTGAGTGCGGGTAGAACCAAAAACTGGGACGCCAGCCCTACAAGCAACGGTTTCGGTCCGCGCAGGATCCGGCGAAAGTCATCCATCCTAAGATCCAGCGCGATTGAGAACATCACGACGGCAAGGATGACGTTCAGCAGCTTTAGGTTGCCTGCATCGAAGTTCAGCGCGACGTCGTCGATCCCGTTCATGACTGGGCCGCTTTCAGCGCCGCGATCTGTCGGGTCACTTCACCGCGGTAGGTCGCTTTGTCGACGTAGTAAGCCATCCGGGGCAGGTCGATATAGTTCATGCCGCCAGTCGCGCGTTCGAATTTTTCGGATTTGGTCGCGTGAATGGCCTTTGCGGCAGAGTTTCCGGATCTTAGCCCTGCGATATAGCGCGCCACCATCTCGGCCTGTTCATGCCGTCCCTGCCACCCCAGACCGGATGCTTCGATCATACCCAGGACGAAAAGGTCATCGCGGGTTGGGTGCATGCAGTTCAAGTACAGGTGCGGGGCGTCGCCCTGCCAGTTCAAGTGCGACTTGTCGATAAACGGGTAGTGCAGTTTATAACCGGTCGCGGCCAGAATCATGTCGTATTCAGCACTGGTGCCATCACGGAAATGGACGGTCTTGCCGTCGAAACGTTCAACGTCAGGGCGCACCTTCAAATCGCCATGCCCGGCGTGGAATAGGATCAGCGAATTGACGACGGGATGGGACTCGTAGAGGGCGTAATCCGGTTTGGGAAAGCCATATTTCTGCGGATCACCCACGAACCATTTCAGAATTGCCCCGTCCACTTTACGTTTCAGCCACATGGGCAATTTGATCTTCCCGCCCATCGTGTCAGCCGGAACACCGAAGACGTATTTGGGTACAAAATAGTACCCCCGGCGCATCGAGATGTCACAAGACTGCCCGTGGTGAATGGCGTCAACCGCGATGTCGCAGCCCGAGTTTCCGGCCCCGATAACCAGAACCCTCTTACCTGTGAATCGCGTCGGATAACGGTAATCCGAAGCGTGGATCAACTCGCCGGTAAATTCTCCCTCAAACTTGGGTAGATTGGGTTCGGACAAGGTGCCGTTGGCGATCAGAACACCCGCAAAGATCTGGCAGTGCTCAGTGCCTGCCTTGTCGCGCCACTTCACCTCCCATCCGCCTGCGTCCAGCGGTGTGGTACTCAGGACCTCGGCACCAAAATGATAGTGCTGGTACAGGTCAAATGCGTTCGCGAAGTCGTGGAAATACGTCTTGAGCTCGCGATGTGATGGATACTCCGCCGTTTCTTCCTGCATAGGGAAGTCGGTGAATTCGGTCATTTTCTTAGACGATATGAGGTGGGCGGTCTCGTACATCGTAGACCGAGGGGCATCGATGTTCCACAGACCACCCACATCATCAGCCAATTCAAATCCTTGAAATGGCACTCCCTGCTCGACAAGTGTCTTGGCCATCGCCAGACCCATGGGCCCAGCTCCGATCAGAGCAAAACACTCTTCCGGGCGGGCCTTCACCGTGACCGGCTGGCCCGCTCCGACTTGCACCTGTTCCATCCGTCTCTCCTCCTGCGACATTATTTATCTTGAACGATCGTTCGAAATAAGGCAAATTAGTTTTTGAAATGGCACAACACGCTGTAAAAGAAAGAAAAAGGGCGCCCTCGCAGCGATCCATTGCGGCACGAGAACGTATTCTTGACGCTGCGGAACTTGTCTTTGCCGAGCAGGGATTCGACGGTGCCTCGATTCGCGACATCGCCGAACGGGCGCAGGTTCAGAAGGCCAACGTGAACTTTCACGGTGGTCCAAAGGATGAGCTTTTTGAACGCATCGTGGCACGCCGCGCCAGCGAGCTATCGCAAGAGCGTCGTGAAGCCATCAGCCGATTGGAGGATCGCGGCGATTGGGACGCCGCGGACCTGATGTCAGCCTTCATGCGGCCGCTGTTGACCCGCGCATTCAGTAATGACCCGCAGTGGCTGGCGTACGCGCGCATTGTGGCGATTGTTTCCGCTGATGCGCGCTGGCATGCGCTGGCCAAAACCCATTTTGATCCCGTCGCTTCGCTGGTCGTTCACAAGCTGTGCACAAAATATCCCAAGGCCGACCCGGCGAACGTTGCCGGGGCGTTGGTCTTTTCAGTGTCGTCCATGCTGGCGTTGTGCACGTCGGAGTGGCGGATTGGGGCACTTTCCGGCCCTGACCAAAAACGCGACGCCGAGGGCGCAATCGGGAACCTGTTGCAGTTCTGTCATGCTGGGCTCGCCGGTGTTTTGAACCCGTCGCGGTAATCTTGGAACGATCACAACACTTCGCCCCAACCCGCTCAACTTGAAGTTACGCATGGGACCAAATCAAATGGTCGCATGCGTTATTATCTAGTGATTATCCAAGTTTATCGATTGGGAGCGTGGGGTGACATGACAGAGAAAAGGGACCGCCTGACCGCGGAGGAGGCGAGGGGGCTGCGGACGGCCAAAGAGCTTGAGGCGCATCTGGCCTGGTTGGACACGTTCACGCCAGCCGCTTTGGGTGTTTTGGCGATCGCTTAGGGAATCTACACTTACCTTGGTGTTTCGTTACTGTTGGAAGACAATGGCGCGGTAATCTTTTTCGCAGCGGTCGCATACTCGATCGCGGTGTCCGTCGGCATCTTTTTGTTCTGGAGCCATATGCTGCGGTTACTTCCGTCGATTTGCACGGCCAGCGGTTCGTTGGCCTGACGTTGTCGACGATCGTTGGATCCGTTGCAATTATAGCCATGTCCAGCTGGCTTAACGCCACTGCACTGGCTGGTGCCGCAGCGGTCGAACAGCACTTGGAAAACACCGTGCGCGACTACCAGGCAGCGCTTGAGCAAGCGCATGACATTGCACTTAGCGGTCAGGCGCTGGGGCAAGAGGTCGAGCGCGCGCGTCAAAGCTTCGAAGATCTGGCTGAGCTGGAGTAAGCCGGTGATCTGCGGCGTGTCCTTCTGATGAGTGGTCAGATCGAAACGGGCGATGCCGAAAGGTTCGAAACTTATTTGTCCGAGATGCAAGAACAACCCGACATGGTCGCGCTGCTCAGCCCGGGCGGCCACGTGTCCGAAGCTTTGTTGATCGGCGCGCAGATTCGCGAGACCGGGTTGTCATCGGCTGTACAGCCGGGCGCGGTCTGCACGTCCGCCTGTCCATATGTTCTGGCCGATGGGGTCGCGCGTATCGTGTCATTGCAAGGCATTGTCGGACTTCATCAGCATTACTAAGACCAACCACGCCTGATCCCCGTGGTCTTTGCCGTTGAAAGCATCCAAAAGGGGCAAGGCGAAGCAATGCAGCAACTGATCGAATTGGGCGTCGATCCTGCTTTGATGCTTTATTCTCTGAACACGCCGCCGGATCAGATCTAGGCCCTTGTAGAAGATGAGCTGGCAAGCACCGGTATTGCAACGCAAATTCTGGAATAGAGCAAAGGCCGGACCAGCGGGCCGTTCTTATCAATTCTGCAAGGCAGAGATGAGCGCCTCGGCCAGCGGTAACGAGGAATATCCGTGCCGGGAGGGCGTCAAACCCAACCGCACAACGACCATGTCTTGGGATGGGAATACACCGATGAACTGCCCGTCATGCCCCTGAAGCCAGACGGCGTCCTCATAGGGCGGCAACCCTCCCGGAGAGTCCAGCCACAGATGACCTTTGGCATACATCCCGTCAGATGCGGCAACCGGCTCAAACATCCAGTCCGTAAAGCCCTCGGGCAGGATTTGTTGGTCGTTCCATTCGCCTTTCTGCAATAGCAGTTGCCCAAAACGCGCCCAGTCACGCGCAGTGGCATACATATAGCTGGACCCGACAAATGTGTCCGCCGCGTCGGTCTCGAGCACGACGGATGTCATGCCCAATGGTTCGAACAGAGCCTCTTGCGGATAGGTTAGGCTGCCATCGGTCAGCTTGTTCTGCCAGACGCGCGACAAGGCTGTGGTCGTCCCCGATGAGTAGTTGAAGTCCGCCCCAACCTCACTTTCCGCCGGACGGCCCGAGACAAAACCTGCCATGTCATCATTAAGATACAGCATCTTGGTCACGTCCGAGACGTCGCCATATTCTTCATTCCATTGCAGACCGCTGGACATGGCCAGCATGTCCTTAAGGGTGATGTTTTTGCGTCCGTCCTGTGCCCAGTCCGGATAACTGTCGGTCAGCGTATCCTCCAGCGACATCTGGCCGGATTTGATCAGGGTACCGATCAAGCCCGCAGTAACCGTCTTGGTCATCGACCACCCAAGCAAAGGCGTGTTTTCGTCAAACCCCTCCGCATAGGTCTCGCCAACGATACGCCCACCCCGCACGACAACCACGGCGCGGTATCCTTCGCCCAGAAGGGTGCTATCTGCCAGGATACGCGCAACTTCAGGATCTTGTGACAATTGAACTTCGTCGCCGGCGGGCCAGAGACCAGTAGGCAAGGGCTCGATTGCGGCTAAGGTCGCAGTGCTGAGTGTCGCGTCATGGATATTGGTGCAGCCAAGCCCCTCGCGATATTGCGAGGTCGCGGGGGCAAAGAACCGGAATATCCGCGCTGTCACGGTTTGGGCCTCGGCGTCCACGTCGATCGATATCTGCTTAAGCAATGGATGCCCCGGGGCCTGAACATCGACGGTCAAAACCTCTTCCGGGTCGCGCCCGGCAATGAAGACATTGGAGCAGACGATCTTGGCCGAATAGTTTGTTCCCACCTTCAAAAGGTCAGGCGGGGCGATCAGCAGATAGCCCACAATTGCGACGACACCCAGAATAAGCGTGCCCGCGATAATTTTCAGCGCTTTGATGATCAATCGATTTTCTGAACCGGTCGTACCGGCCCCCTCCCGTTTCTCTCCGGATTTCGTCCGAGTTAAGAGCGTATCGGCTTTGGTTGCCACCTTTCCGTCGCGTAGGTTCCGACCAAATGCGCCCGTCGACCCGCCCTTGTCGTAGCACTTGGCCAAAGCTTTGGTGTCGTCCTTGATGGTGACATGTCCCGTCGGTGACGCCGGTAACTGGACCAGCAATTGCGATTTTCCGAGCGTAGCTAGGTGACTGGCTATGATGCGCCGACCTTTGACAACATCAGTGGGGTGCGTCAGGCGGCCGAGGCCAGGTGGGTCAGTGGTGCAGGGAACTACAACCGTATCCGTTGATTTTGATCGCCAAGCTGATTTTTTTCGGCCGGTGATCCCGAGGGCGCCCAGCAGGTGTTGATCGAGGCGCGCCAGCACCAGAAACTAACAAACGAAGGCTGGGCGCAGGTCGAAACGGACCGGGTTCAGGCGTGTTTACTGCTGCTGCAAGAGGCCGCGAATTAGCGGACACGCCAATCAAAACCCGCTGACGCGTTCAACTAACCAGTACAGCGACACGCAGCCGATGGTATATCCGGTGACGGGTACTGCGACGACGCCAGCCTTTTGCGAAATCGTTGGCAGCGCAAGACGCCATAACAGGATCAGGCCCGACAGTGCGGCGATGAACAGAAGCTGACCGGTCTCGACCCCGATGTTGAAGGCCAGCAGTGCCGCGAAGATATCCTCTGTTGGAACTCCGATATCGGCCAGCGCGCCAGCAAATCCCAGTCCGTGCAACAATCCGAAGCAAAAGCAGACGATCCAGGGATATTGTTCGGACAGGCGCAGCTCACCATCCTTTCGGTTGAGGATTTCCAAAGCGAGGAACACGATCGACAAGGCGATCACGGCTTCGACCGGTGGACCGGGCACGTTCAGAACGCCCAGCGTGGCAAGCGCCAGCGTAATGGAATGCGCGACGGTAAAGGCTGTAACCGCCCCGACCAACCGCCATGGGTCGCGCACCAGCACAAATAAAGCGAAAACAAACAGAAGGTGATCCCAACCCTCCAGGATATGCTCGAACCCAAGGCGGAAGTAACTGCTCAGAACCGACCAGGTCGTTGGCTGTTCTGGTATGATCAAAGCAGGCGTCTCGGGTGTGAACCGCAAGGTGGAGGGTTCCGACGATATGGGTTGGATGCGCAGCAGAACGTCGTTTCGTTGTTGCTCCAGCCCTTCAATGGTGATGGTGTGACCGGCGATATCCTCCTCGCACTCAAGAACCCAGGTCGTGATCCAAGCTGTTCCGTCGGATCGTGGCTCGGGTCCTCGGTTTTGGGCACATTGAGCGGGTAGTATGGCATCGATACCCATGGGGCGGCCATTCACATCAGGCTTGCGCCATAACACTTGCCAGGTGTTGCTCGCCAATTGCCGCAGGTCCAAATAACCGGGGTCAAGTGCATGTGCATGTCCCGCTTGTGCGGCGAACATCAGCCAGCCCGAGAATAACAGGCAAAAGAGCCGCTTCATTCGACCGCCTTGTCCATGTCGGGTGTTTCGACCTGGTAATTCGACGCCAGGCTTTCATATTGTGCCTGCGCCAGATCCGACCCGGCTTCGCGGCGCCATTCCAGTAAAACGGTATCGCGGATATCTTCCAGCTTTGGCAATATGGGTTCTTGTTTGTCCGTAACACGAACCACGTGGATGCCATATGCGGATCGGACAGGGCCGGACCAGCTGCCTGGCTCCAACGAATTCAGAGCCGCCGAAAAGCCAGTGCCAAAGTTTGCGTCCACCACGCGCACTACTGTCAGAGGCATCGACTTTGGAAGCAAAGTTGTCGGTCCGATGCTGCTCCAGTCCTGCTGAGTGTTTGCAGCCTCGATCGTGCGTTCGATGGCATCCGGATCAGCGTTCTCGCCCAGATAGATCTGGTCAAAAGCGATCTGTGGCGGTTTGGTGAACCGTTCCGGGTTTTCGTTTAGAAAGGTCTGCAACACTTCGGGCTCGGGCTCGATCGAAGCTGCGATTGCGTCAGTCAGAAAATCCATCTTCTGCGCCAGACGTGCACGGATGACCTGATCACCTTGATCCAGCCCAAGCTTGCGTGCTTCGCGCACAAGAACTTCTTCGCGGATCGCCCCGTCAATCAGGGCCTGTAACTCATCTTCCGTCGGTGGGCGGTTCCAGCTGTTTTGGAAACGTGTTTTCAGTAGGGCGACATCGTTACCATCGACTGTGATCGTGTCGGTTTCTTCAACGATGTCCTGTTGCGGGGAAATCCATGCAAACCAACCGAAAATGGCAACCCCGATCAAAATGAAGTGGACTAAAGGTTGTTTTAAAATTTGCATGCGGGTTCTCAATGTCGTGTCGCAATATTGCCGGGCGGGGTTGGCCGCCCGGCAATGTCTTTAGTGTATTGTTCGGTTACTCGCTAGGAGTGTACCAGATCGGCGAGGAGTATGCGCGCTCCTGATGAACCAGTTGCGCCTCTTCCGGCAATTCAATACCGAACCGGACCTTGTCGTACAGGACCCAACGGGGTGTGGGAATTTCAAGCGCCCGGACATAGTAGAAGGCCCGCGCATTTGGATCAAAGTCTGGATCGGCCCAAACCGACACAAGCTCGGCGGTGCCAATCGTGTTACTCCAGCTGGCGGTTTCGATATCGACGGTGTTGCCGACAGCCGGGACTTTGCCGTTTTCATCAGCAGCCCGGTCATCCGACCATGCAACGTCGTAGACTTTCTCGTGCAATTCTCCTTCGCCATCGAGCCACCCTTTTACGACCTGTACCCGGTCCAGATTGGCCCCAACCGGATCGCGTAGCGCTGCAATCAGGAATGAAGGCGCTCCATCACCTTCGTTAGGGCGTAAGTCCGAGCCCATCGGAACGCCTTTGGTGTAGCCAACGTCCGCAAGGAACCGGGTCTCAAGATCTGCTTCGTCAAATTCCCATCCACCAAAGAACCGCAGACCGATCCGAGGACCAGTCGTGGCATAGGTTTCACGCCGTTTGAAAGCATCAAAGATCGCCGAACGCGTGTTCTCGGTGGCCCAGACGGCAGTGTAACCAGATGCGACAAGAAGGTCGCCGGGGATTTCGCCAAGATCATTGGCGATGAAGGGGTGCTGGATTCTTGTGGCCGACGGTTCAACGCTGACGGATTTTCCGAAAAAGTTGTCCTCTTCAGCTGTTGCCAGCGATGTGTGGCTGTCTGTTGCCCCACCCATTCCGAACTTATAAGGGTTCACCCCGAATTTTTCTTCCAGCATCAGGCCACGTTTCAAGGCTTCCCTGGCATATTCACCGGCCAGCATGTCCTCTGTTTTCAGCTCGGTAATATCGAGGTTGCCGACGTCCCAGTTTTCATAGTCCGCAAATTCGTCTTCCGGGCTAAGGAAGGGGTGTGCTTCTCCGTCGCCTTTGATTTGGGTGACCTCATAATGCGGCTCCCACTTGGCGCGGTTCTGCACGTATTCTTCGTCTACCTTGCCGCCGTGATAAGTATCCTCAGTGGGGAACATCCAGCCATTTGACAGGTTGCCATTATGTGCAAAAGCAACCGCGCGACCGCCGGTTTTACCCTGATATTCTTCAAGCCACGCATAAAGCGCCTTGGGGTCGGTGTCGCCGTAAGGAGGCTGAGTCACCGGCGGCACCATTTGCAGTGCCCGAATTGGTCCGTCACGTAGCATGACATTGCGGTGCAGGTTGAATCCCTTGGGAACGGACGTCCATTCAAACCCAATAAAGGCGGTGAAATTGCCGGGGTCGTTATGCCGTTCCGCTGCCATAACGATGTTTTCCCATGTAAATGCGAATGCGTCCGCGCCTGGGCTGTATGACTCAAGTAGGATTTCCGGCAGGGTCATTTGAGAGAAATTAGTAATAATGTCGAAGGCCGCTTTCCCGGCTTCTTCACCACCCGCCTTGTAACCTTCGTACCACTCCAAGCCTTTTGGGTCACCAATAACGCCAGGTTTACCGGCCTGCAGGTCCGGGGCGAAACCCATCAAATCAGTATGATCCGTCAGCACCATCCAATCCAGGGGCCGCGCCAGCCTGACGGCCTGACCGGTCGACGAAATAACCTGTTCCCCCTTTGCAAACCGCCATGCTTCGTCGGGCAACAAAGTGTTCCCGAACGCGCCCGCATCTAGCGACAATCCGGTGTGTAGGTGTGTATCACCCCAAAGCGGCCGTTCGGGGAACGATCGGTTGGCGTAGGGCGAATAAGGGCGGTCTGCAAAGGTGCCCTCGGCAGCCTCTTTGCTGGGGACCGCGTCTGCCCAAACAAGCGCTGGTAGTGTCAGCAAAGAGATCAAACAGGTTGTAAGTCGAAGCATTGAATCCTCCCCAGGTCTTCGCGCTAATCGAATATCGTAAATTCAGTATATTCATTTCTTATAATGTATTGAGCGAGTTTTGGTACTGATTTTTCTACCATGAGACCTGCGTCCAGTGCAGGCTGGTACCCCGCATGGCGGTACCCGCGGTCAGAGTACCTCACCGCCATCGACCGTTTCGCACGGCGGCCACATGCGTGCCCGCCCTCGACATACACTGCGCGAACGTATGCGCCGAAAAGGTAGTACGCGCCGGGATGGGTGAGTTTGTCCTGTTCGTTGAGAACGGCAACCTTCCCGTCGATCAGGCATTCCCGGCAAAATCCGTTGACTTAGAATGCTGGATGCGAGGCGCCAGTGGACGCAGCGGCGGACGCCGATATCCAAAGCGGTAAGGATTTTCGTACTGCAACATCATCGTAGCGGCGCAAAATGCGGATTGCCAAAAAAGGTAGGGCTGTAATCGGCGCGCACGGCACAAGTTTGAGGTTGCTGACTAGTGCCCATCGCGGGCAGATTGATTTCCAGGACAAAGGGACGGACCAGCCAATGACACAACAATCCACGGGCATGGCTGTCTTTTTGACCGGCAGTCTGATGCGGCATGTGACCCGAATGTCGCTGACCACCAGCATTGGTCTTATGGCAATCTTTGCCGTGGATTTCGTGGACATGGTGTTCATCTCAATGCTGGGCAATGACGCCTTGGCCGCAGCGGTCGGCTATGCGGGCACGCTTTTGTTTTTCACCAACTCGATCAATGTGGGGCTGTCCATCGCAGCCGGGGCTCTAGTCGCCCGCGAGTTGGGGGCCGGGCGGCCCGAAAAAGCCCGGCAATTTGGGACCAGCGTTGCCCTTCTTGGGATTCTGATTGGGTTGATTGTGTCTGCTATCGTCATGATCAATATCAAGTTTTTTCTGTCCTTGCTGGGCGCGCAGGGCGAAGTTCTGCAACTGGCCGCACGGTATGTCAGCATCATTCTGCCAACCATGTGGGTTATGGCAGTGGCAATGACTGGTATGGCCGTGCTGCGTGCGCATGGCGATGCGCGCCGATCCATGCAGGCCACGATTTACGGCGGGCTGGCCAACGCGATTTTGGATCCGATCCTGATTTTCGCTGTCGGTCTTGGCCTGGACGGGGCGGCGATTGCCTCGGTTATTGCACGTATCTGTATGTTGATAGCGGCGGTCCGGCCCGCAGTGCGCGTGCACCATGGATTTGCGCGACCGTCGCTGAGGCAAGTGATGGATGACCTCCAACCGGTTCGGGCGATTGCAATACCGGCAGTTCTGACCAATGTCGCCACGCCGGTCGGCAACGCCATCGTGATCCGTGAGGTTGCACAGTTTGGAACAGACGCCGTGGCTGGCATGGCGGTAATAGGGCGGTTGATGCCTGTCGCATTCTCCGTGGTATTTGCTCTATCCGGGGCGATAGGCCCGATTGTCGGGCAGAACTTTGGGGCAGGGCAGTATGACAGGGTGAAGGGCGCGTTCCTGGCGGGCGTGAAATTTACTGCCGTCTATGTGGTTCTGATGGCTGCGGTGCTGTTCGTCCTGCGTGCCCCCATCGCCGACTTGTTTCAGGCCCAAGGCGAGACGCGGGCGCTGATCTATCTGTTTTGCGGGCCGCTGGCCCTTGCGTCCTTCTTCAACGGGGTGATCTTTGTTGCGAATGCCAGCTTCAACAACCTTGGCTATCCCATTTACTCCACGTGGGTTAACTGGGGGCGACATACGCTGGGCACGTGGCCATTTGCAGTGGCCGGAGCCTATTTCGCAGGCGCTCCGGGAGTGTTGTTGGGGCAGGCGCTGGGCGGTGTGATATTTGCTGTAATCTGCTGGGTAATGGTGCGCCGCGTTGTCTCGGGCCTGACTGCGCCATCAGAGGTCGATCCTTTTGCCGGGCAAAGCCGGCTGCAATCCCTGTTCGGGCGCAGGGGGTGGTGAGCCTTCCCAGCGCGTTTGAATACCAACGTTTTTGGTCACCAGAGGCAGTTTTCGTCTCCTTTGTCGCAACAAAGACATCCTCATTTGCCAATTCATGAATTCGTTGTAAGCTGAGCTTATGATTGCAAAAAACGCCAAGTTATTACGGGGCGTTGATTTCAAAAAACACCTTTAACGACCGAGGATGAGCAATGTCCGGAAGTCTTTTGAAGTACACGCGTGTTCTTGAGATTGTCGGAGACACGATCAAAGTCAGGGTGCCTCTGGACGGATCGACCGACGCAGCGGTGCGTTTCAATGATCTGGCCGTAATCGAAACCGTGGACGGCCACAAGACGCTGGCGCAGGCCATTTTCATTGACCGGGATGTTGTCACCCTGCAGGTGTTTTCCGGCACCAAGGGCATCTCGACCGAGGCGACGGCGACGTTCCTGGGCCACCCGATGCAGACGCCATATTCACAGAACATACTGGGCCGCGTTTTTGACGGCGCGGGTGTATCTATTGATGGTGGACCTGACCTGTCGTCTGAGCCGCGCGTGGATATTGGCGGGCCAACCGTGAACCCGGCGGAACGCGCCGTTCCCAACAAGATGATCCGAACCGATGTGCCCATGATCGACGTGTTCAACACGCTGGTCGAAAGTCAGAAAATCCCGATCTTTTCGGTTTCAGGTGAGCCGTTCAACGCGTTCCTCAGTCGTATCGGCATTCAGGCGGACGCGGATATCGTGGTGTTTGGCGGGCTGGGGTTGATCTTTGACGACTACTTTACCTTCAGGACGTCCTTCGAGGATGCAGGCGTGTTTTCCCGAACGGTGATGTTCGTCAATCAGGCGATGGATCCGCTGGTCGAACGGCTGCTGGTACCCGATATGGTGCTGGCCGTGGCCGAAAAATTCGCGGTGGAGGAAGGTAAGCGCGTTCTGGTCCTGCTGACCGATATGACCGCCTATGCTGATGCGATGAAAGAGGTCGGGATCAGCCAGGAACGCGTGCCGTCGCAGCGTGGCTATATGGGTGACCTCTATTCCCAATTAGCCCGTCGGTACGAAAAGGCCTGTGATTATGCCAAGGGCGGATCGGTCACTGTGCTGACCGTGACGACGATGCCCGGTAATGACGTGACCCATCCTGTGCCGGATAACACGGGCTATATCACCGAGGGGCAGATCTATTTGCACTCGGGTGTGATTGACCCGTTCGGCAGCCTCTCGCGGCTCAAGCAGAACGTGATCGGCAAGACGACGCGCGAGGATCACGGGCAGATCATGAACACCATGATCCGGTTCTATTCAGAAAGCCGCGACGCCGCGCAGAAACAGGCAATGGCGTTCGACCTTTCGGATTACGACCATCAGTTGTTGAAGTTTGGTGACCTGTTCAAAACCCGGTTCATGGACATCAACGTTTCAATCTCGCTGGAAGATGCGCTGGATTTGGGGTGGAAAACTCTGGCCGAGTGTTTCGCACCTGAGCAGCTACTGATGAAACAGGCCCTGATCGAAAAGTATTTCCCAAAGGATGCCGATGGCGCGGTTGCAGCTGAATAAATCGTCGCTCGCGCGCGAGCAGACGCAGCTGAAAAGCTATGAGCGGTTCTTGCCATCGCTGGACCTTAAGCGTCAGCAATTGATGGCCGAGCGCGCGAAGGCGCGCGAAGATGTGCAGCGCCTTCAGGATGAGGTGCAGGAACTGGCGCAAAAGGTTGGAGAAAAACTGCCGATGCTGGCGCAGCAAGGCGTTGATCTGGACGGGTTGGTCGCGCTGAAAGACTACAAAGTCAAAGAGGTCAACGTCGTGGGCGTAAAGATGCCTGCGCTAGACCGGATCGAGGTCGCGGTGCGTCTGTATTCCTATCTGGCCAAACCTCATTGGGTCGATGCGGCGGCCCGGTTGCTGCACGATATGATCGAGGCGCGTCTACGGGTCAAAGTGGCCGAAGAGCGGGTGAAGATATTCGATAGGGCTGTGGCCACCATCACCCAGCGTGTCAATCTGTTCGAAAAGGTTCTGATCCCGCGCGCCAAAGCGAACATAAAGAAAATCCGCATTTATCTGAGTGATGAACAGATGCAGGCCGTGGTCCGGTCGAAAATCTCAAAGCGCAAACATGCGCAGGAGGCGGTGTCATGAGTGTCGCGCGCCTCAAGAAACTGTCACTGGTCGGGCGATCAAATCAAAAGACCGAAACGCTTGAGGCGCTGCAGGAATTGGGATGCATGCACGTCCTGCCGCTGGTCCCGCCGCCCTCTGAACCGGAAAAGATCAGCGAGCGTGGTGCGCGGGACGCCTATAAGGCGCTGCGGTTCCTGCATGACGTGTCCGAACCGCGCCGACAAATCCAGCGCGACCCCGGTTTTGACATGGAGCAGTTCGTCAAGGATGTGCTGGACCTGATGCAACGGACCCGTGACATGACGGACCAAAGGGATTTTCTGGCCAACCGGATCGCGCAGGTTCGCCCTTGGGGTGACCTGGATTTTCCACCCGACGATGTATTAGCAGGGAACCGATTGTGGTTCTATCAACTGCCGCTCAAGCATCGCGATGCGTTGGAAGCCCTGGATATGCCCTGGGCTATACTCGAGCAGGACCATAGGTTCATCTATGCCGTGCTGATCGACCCGGATGAGCCGGATGACGATATCCTTCCAGTCCCGCGCACGCACACAGGATCGCTGCCCATTCACGAGCTTGAGGCGCAACTGGAAGAGGCTGAGATCGCCATCGAAGCGCTTGAGGCTGAGCGCGTCGCGCAGACCCGATACCTGACACTGATGCGCCGGAACCTGTCGGTTGCCGAAAGTGCGGCTGAGCTGGCCCATGCTACCCAAAAGGTGCGCGACGAAGAGGCGATGTTTGCCCTTCAGGGCTGGGTGCCCGAGGATCGTATAGATGCGGTTCTGGACATGGCAAACGCCAAGGATGCCGCTGTGCTGATCGAAGAACCCGGCCCCGAAGACAGCCCGCCCACCTTGTTAGAACAACCAGAAAAGCGCAGTGCTGCTGTAGACTTGGCACTGTTTTATCAAGTGCCGGGTTACAAGGATTGGGACCCTAGCGTCATCGTCGCCGTTTCGTTCGCGATCTTCTTTGCGATGATCGTGGCCGATGCCGGGTACGGGGCAATTATCTTGGCGGGGCTCTTGTTGTTTTGGAAACGCCTTGATCGCACACCACATGAGCGTTCCTGGCGACGCTTTGGCGTGATCATCTCGGGGGCGACGATCCTGTACGGCATATTGGTCGGCAGCTATTTCGGCGTATCGCCAACTGAGGGGTCGTTCTGGTCCAAGCTCAAACTGCTCGACCTGAACAATTTCGGCGCGATGATGATGGTTTCGATTGTCGTTGGCGTATTGCATCTGGTGCTGGCCAATGCGCTTGCCGCCCGCGCGGCTTGGGGGCACCGAAACGCCATTGCCAATCTGGGCTGGATCGCGGCGCTGATTGGAGGATTCATTTTGTGGCTTAGCTACATGAAGGGCAATTCTCCGGTGCCGGGTGCGGCCTTGATGGGGATCGGGGTTCTGGCCATCGTCTGGTTCTCAAGCGAGCGGGTCATCAAGAAACCAACCGACTGGTTATGGCGGCTGATCGAAGGGCTGCAAAGCCTTGCCGGGGCGATGGGTGCATTTGGCGATGTGCTTAGCTACATGCGGCTGTTTGCGTTAGGTCTGGCCTCAGCCTCATTGGCGATCACGTTCAACGATCTGGCGGGGTCGGTGATGCAGTCCCTCAAGGGGCTCGGCGTTCTGCTTGCCCTGCTGATCCTAATCATCGGCCATATTCTCAACTTCGCCCTCGCCATGATGAGCGGCGTCGTCCACGGATTACGTCTCAATTACATCGAATTCTTTAAATGGGGTCTGCCGGACGAAGGCGTTGTCTTTCGCCCGTTCGCCCGCAAGGAGGTTCAGGAATGAATGAGCTTGTTTTGACATTGGGTTGGCTGGGCATTTACGCGCCTATGGCGTTGGGCGCGGCCTCCAGCGCGATCGGGTGCTCCATCGCCGGCATGGCCAGTATTGGCGCCATGACAGAAACTGAAGGCGGCTATGGTCGCTTTGTTGGCGTATCAGCCTTTCCGTCGACCATGGTGATTTACGGCATCGTCATCATGTTTACCTTGAACCGAGATGTGACACCCGAAAACGCGGGCGGCTTGTTCGGGATAGGTATCCTGTCAGGCATCGCATTGATGTATTGCGGGATCTGGCAGGGTCGGGCCTGTGCTGCGGCGATCAACGCCACCAAGGAAAAGCCCGAGATCTTTGGCCTGGCACTGGCTCCGGCGGCGATCATCGAAGGGTTCGGCGTCTTTGCCTTTGTCTTTGCTCTGGTGATCAGCGCGGGGATCAGCTGATGGCGCAGGATGGCATGATTTCACACGGTGTGGATGCCCTGATCGATAAGCTGCGAAATGATGGCGTGGCGGCTGGTCAGGCTGACGCTGAAAAACTGCGGTCAGAGGCCAAGGCCGAAGCCGCCAAAATCTTGGCTGACGCGAAACGCGAAGCGGACGACTATCAGAAAAAGGCGCGCAGCGATTCCGACAAATACCGCGCGGCGGGAGAAGAGGCGTTGAATACCGCCATGCGTGATGCAGTTCTGACCATGAAAGGTGGATTGACCGACCGGTTTCGTGAAGATGTCGAACGTCTGGTGACCAAGGAAATGGCTGACCCGAAATTGCTGAAACAGATGATTTTGGAGGTCGTCGGTCAAGAGGCTGATGGCGTCAATCTGGATGGCAAGGTCCAGGTCATTCTGCCTGCCAAAGTCGCGACGCAGGAAGACATCAAGCAGAACGCGGATGACATCCAGTCTGGCAAGCTGACCAAATATGTTCTTGGGCTGACAGCTGAAATGTTGCGCGAACAGGTAGAGCTGCATGCATCGGACGACAACCAAGATGGTATCCGCGTTCGGGCCGAAGATCAGGGCGTTGTGCTGGACCTGACGGACAAGGCGGTCGCCTCACTGCTGATGGAGCATCTTCAGCCGCGGTTCCGTGCCGTGCTGGAAGGTGTGATCCGCTGAGATGTCAGACCCTGACGCCTATATCGCGCTGATCAGCAGCCTGCCGGGATCTGAACGGCTGTTTGTGGCCAAGCAGCCACCGCTGTCACGGCTGCGGTTGGATCGTCGCCTGACCGCGCTTGCATCTGAGGATGCGCGTGTTCTGAAAGCGTTGGAGCAGGCGCTGAACTGGAGTGCATATGACATGGATGTCACGGATGCGCAGGCAGTACAGCGATGCAATCAGGCGTTGGGCAAAATTCCGCAACCAACCTTGCGTAGACTGTTCCTTGAGCGGATGGACTTGCGCACTGTTGTTGCTGCACTGCGCTTGCGCGCGCGTGGAGGCAATCCGCCCTCGGGAGCGTACGGCATTGGACGTTGGAGCCGCCATATTCCAGCCAACTGGGGGGACCCGGATTTCCGCCTTTCGGTGCCGATGCCGTGGATCAGGGAAGCGCGTCAGCTGCTAGAAGCCGAGGACCCTTTGGGTCTGGAACGGCTGTTGCTGTCGGTCAACCACAAGCAACTGAAACGATACGCCGCCCGCCACCTGTTCGATTTTGAGGCCGTGGCAATATACGTCCTGATCTGGAACATTTTTGATCGATGGGCGCAAAGCAACGCTCAGGACGCAGCCACCAGGTTTGAGAAACTGGCCCAGCAGGCCATGGCCAATGTCGAAGAATTCGATTTTGAGAGAGTAAGCGCATGACTGCCCAAACACCTCCAGTTCAAACCGCAACCGCCCGTGTCGTCTCGGTCCAGGAAGGGCTGGTGCAGATTCAGGCCAACCAAGATGCAGCCGGAGTTCCCGGGCAACTGGTCAAGAACGAGGTGGTGTTCATCCTGCCGACCCGTGCTGGACCGGGCGGGCGACAGGAACGGCTCAAAGCCGAGGTGCTGCGCGTGCGCGGGGACACAGCTGATGTACAGGTGTATGAAAGCACAGACGGCGTGGCCGTTGGCGATCCGGTGGAACAATCGGGTCAGTTGCTGTCCGTAGAACTGGGGCCGGGGCTGTTGGGTCAGGTCTTTGACGGCCTACAATCGCCTTTGCCGAAGGTTGCGGCCGAGTTTGGGACCTTCCTGCCGCGCGGTGCTGATGTGGCGCCGCTGGACGATCAGGCGAAATGGTCCTTCACGCCTTCGGTTAAGGTCGGAGATACAGTCACGGCAGGCGACAGCATTGGGACAGTTCCGGAAGGCCGGTTCACCCATAAAATTATGCTGCCCTTCAATTGGGTTGGCGAATACAAGGTCGTTTGGGTTCAGAAAGGGGCCGCGTCGATCCATGAGATTGTTGCCCGACTTGAAGACGAGCAGGGGGGTGAGCACACATTGACGCTGTGTCAGAAGTGGCCAGTTCGGCGACCTTTGCCCGAAAGCATCTTGAAGCGCTCCCTGTCAGAACGCCTGTACCCAACCGAGCCGGTGCTGACCTCGCAACGCCTAATCGACACGTTCTTTCCCATTGCCCGCGGCGGCACGGCCTGCATTCCCGGTCCGTTTGGGGCGGGCAAAACCGTGCTGCAAAACCTGATCGCGCGGAACTCCAAAGTGGATATCGTGATCGTCGTTGCCTG
Organism: Ruegeria sp. CDSC054; assembly: GCF_059610645.1. NCBI lineage: Bacteria > Pseudomonadati > Pseudomonadota > Alphaproteobacteria > Rhodobacterales > Roseobacteraceae > Ruegeria > Ruegeria sp. CDSC054. The sequence goes on from NZ_JBXWOA010000009.1 coordinate 134,180, forward strand.
TGGTGAACGCGCGGGCGAGGTTGTTGAAACGATACACGAATTCCCCAAGATGACCGATCCGATGTCGGGCGGCAGTCTGATGGATCGGACGATCATCATTTGCAACACCTCTTCCATGCCCGTTGCGGCCCGCGAGGCATCAATCTTCACCGGAATTACACTGGGCGAGTATTACCGGCAGATGGGCTATGATGTGCTGCTGATTGCCGACAGCACCAGCCGCTGGGCGCAAGCGATGCGCGAAACTTCGGGCAAGCTCGAGGAAATTCCGGGTGAGGAGGGCTTTCCAGCGTATCTGGAAAGCTCGATCAAGGGCCTTTACGAGCGCGCGGGCGCATTGAAAACAAATGACGGCGATCTGGGCAGCCTTACGCTGATTGGCACAGTTTCCCCCGCGGGTGGCAATTTTGACGAGCCAGTGACGCAGTCCACGTTGTCTACCGTGAAGTGCTTTCTGGGGCTGTCCTCGGAACGGGCTTACAAACGGTTCTATCCTGCGGTTGACCCAATGCTTAGCTGGTCGCGATATACCGATCAGCTCTCGGATTGGTACGACAATAACGCTGAGCCCGGTTGGACAGGCAAGGTGCGCGATCTGCTGGCCCTAATTGAAAAAGGCGAACAGGTCGACCAGATGATGCAGGTGACCGGCGAAGAAGGTGTCACCATCGAGGACTTCGTCACGCAGCAAAAAGCGCTGTTCGTGGACATGGTGTACCTACAGCAGGATGCCTTTGACAAAGTCGACGCAACCGTCCCGCTAGAGCGTCAGAAGATGACATTCAAGCTGGTCTATGATGTTACGCAATCAACTGCGGAATTCGAAGATAAGGGTGAAGTGCGTCAGGTGTTCACCCAGCTCACAGGTCTTATGAAGAACTTCCACTACGCCGCGGAAAACACGCCGGAATTCAAGTCGCTGTGGGGACAGATACAGGACCTGAGTCGTGGAAAATTTGGAGTGTAGGTCAGGGATATGGTAGCCCGTAGGGGAATCGAACCCCTCTTTCCAGGTTGAAAACCTGGCGTCCTAACCGATAGACGAACGGGCCATCTGGTAGTGGCATTAGCACAAGTGGTAGCCCGTAGGGGAATCGAACCCCTCTTTCCAGGTTGAAAACCTGGCGTCCTAACCGATAGACGAACGGGCCACGCTGGCTTGTGGAGGGCCTTTTACGGTTTACCTCTGACCCCCGCAAGCCGAAAAATGCAGGGATGCGAAACTTTTTTGGCAGGGCCGGAAATGGGCTCAGTTTGCCTCTGCCGCATCCTCCAGTCTCAGCTGAACGCTTTGCCGTCCACCCCATGTGTTCACCTCAAGCCGTCCGGCGAAATGAAAGCGCGCGCCGCCATGGTTGGACAGCTTTTCACCCATTGGTCCGTCAAAGGCTCCAAAGGCAATGGCATCAAGGCCGCCACCAACCCCGTCGGACAGCGACAGTTTCAGATGCGATTCCCCCACGCGCTTGGCAAATCGCACCTGCAAGTCCGGCAACGCATAGCGCGGGGCAGGGGCGCTGGCCCCGAAAGGACCGGCTTTTTCTATCTGTTCGATCAGATCGACCGAAGCTGCGCCCGGCATAAGCGCTCCGTCTAGCTTCATGTCTGCAGGACCGCCCTTGCCCGCGCCTTGTTTGGCCAACAACGCGCTGAGCCGTTCCATGGCCGGTTCCAACTGATCCCGCATAACGGTCAGCCCTGCGGCCATTTTGTGCCCGCCGCCTTTGACCAAAAGCCCCTCAGCCGCCAACCGTTGGATTGATGCCCCCAGATCAACGCCAGAAACCGACCGCCCCGAACCCTTGCCTTCATCGCCGTCAAAGCCGATGACAATGGCGGGTCTGTTGGCGCTTTCCTTGAGGCGGGATGCCACGATGCCGACAACGCCGGGATGCCATCCTTCGCCCGCCGCCCAGACTAAGGGGGCATCCAGCCCACGTTCCTCGGCCTGTTCCAGCGCCGCTGCACGGACTGCGTTTTCGATATCACGACGCTCGGTGTTCAACTCATCCAATCTTTGAGAAAGCGCTTCGGCTTCGGTCATCGAGTCCGTGCTGAGCAGACGCGCGCCCAGATCCGCTTGACCGATCCGCCCGCCCGCATTGACGCGCGGACCCAGAAGAAAACCCAGGTGATAGCTGGTAGGCGCTGAATCCATACGCGCCACATCCGACAGCGCCACTAATCCCGGTCGTTGCCTCTGCGCCATGACCTTCAAGCCTTGCCGGACCAGCGCCCGGTTCGCGTCGATCAGCGGGGCCACGTCCGCAACGGTTGCCAATGCCACAAGATCCAGCAACCCGATCAGATCGGGACCCTTAACCTGAGCCTCACGCAGTTGCCGTCCGGCCTCAACCAGCATCAGAAACACCACCGCAGCGGCGCAGAAATAACCCAGGTCGCCGCTTTCATCCTGCCGGTTCGGGTTCACTACCGCCACGCAATCCGGCAGCGTTTCACCACCAAGGTGGTGGTCCAACACAATGACATCCGCGCCTTTTGCCGCCGCGATAGGTTCATGGCTAAGCGTTCCGCAATCCACGCAGATGATTAGGTCATGCGCAGCCGCCAGTTCCTGCATTGCAGGCACGTTCGGCCCATAACCCTCATCAATTCGGTCTGGCACGTACAGCGTGGCTTGCAGCCCCATCTGACGCATCCAGACAAGCAACAAAGCCGCCGAACTGCCCCCATCGACGTCGTAATCGGCAAAAACCGCGATCCGCTGCTTGTTTCGGACAGCTTCCAAAAACCGCGTTGCGGCGGTCTCCATATCCTTCATGGACCGGGGGTCGGGTAGCAATTCCTTCAGCTTTGGTTCAAGAAAGCTTTCGGCTTCCATGGGTGGCACTCCCCGCCGCGCCAGAACTTGACATACCGCACGTGGCAGCCCGGACTGTTGCACCAGCATTTCCGTGGCCCGTTCGACCTCGGCCTCCGGTCCGATCCAACGCCGCCCGGTCAGCGACTGCTCAACCCCTAAAAAGCTCATGCCTGCCTCTCATATGCTAAGGCCGGACCCTCTCGGATCCGGCCTCATTGTATCTATCGAAACCTCTGCCAAAGGCAAAGGTGCAAGCCATCACGCGTTGTCGTGCGGCCAGGTTGGCGTGCGGTAGGACATGCGGCGCACCGAACCGGTTTTGGAACGCATCAGCAGGGTGGTGGTTTCAACCCAGCCCGGCTGGCGTTTGATCCGCGGCAACAAAGAGCCACCGGTCACGCCAGTTGCGGCAAAGATCACGTCTGCGGTCACCATCTCATCGCGAGAGTAAACGCGGTCCAGATCGGTGATACCCGCCTTGGCGGCGCGGCCACGCTCGTCGTCGTTGCGGAACAGCAGGCGGCCAAAGATCTGACCACCCATGCATTTCAGCGCGGCAGCGGCCAGAACGCCCTCGGGGGCGCCACCCTGGCCCATATACATGTCGATGCCGGTCTCTTCGCTTTCGGCACAGTGCATGACACCAGCCACGTCACCATCGGTGATCAGGCGGATCGAGGCACCGGTTTCGCGCACTTCGGCGATCATCGCTTCGTGGCGGGGACGCTCCAGAATGCAGACGGTGATGTCGGCGGGCTTGCAGCCTTTGGCGTTGGCCAGCGCTTCAACACGCTCGCGCGGGCTCATGTCCAGGTTCACGACGCCTTCGGAAAAGCCCGGGCCAACGGCCAGCTTATCCATGTAAACGTCAGGAGCATGCAGCATCGACCCGCGCGGGCCCATCGCGATCACGGTCAGCGCGTTCGGCATGTCCTTGGCGGTCAACGTGGTGCCCTCAAGCGGGTCCAGCGCGATGTCCACGCCGGGACCGTTTCCGGTGCCCACTTCTTCGCCGATATACAGCATCGGCGCTTCGTCGCGTTCGCCTTCGCCGATGACAACAACACCGGCGATGTCCAGCAGGTTCAGCTGTTCGCGCATCGCGTTCACAGCCGCCTGATCCGCAGCCTTTTCGTCACCACGTCCGACCAGCGAGGCCGAGGCCAGTGCGGCCTGCTCTGCGACCCGTGCAAGTCCCAGAGACAACAGGCGGTCGTTGAAATCGATTTTGGCAGCGCTCATTTTCGTATCCTCAGGTCAATAAAGGCGTTTCATCGGGCATAGCCTGCGTTTTGTGCAGGCCGCAAGGGTCAAACCTCTTCAATCCGCAGTGCAACGGGCTCACCCGACACGACATCGGTCGTCCGGAGGCCTTCCAAAGCGACATCCAGCGTGGCACGTGTGGTCTTGTGCGTAACAATCAGAACCGGCGCGGTGGCTTCGGTGTGCCCGTACTGGCGCATTCGATCAATTGAGACGCCTGCATCACCCAGAATAGCCGCCACTTTCGCCAGAGCACCCGGTTTGTCGAACAGTGCAAGGCGCAGATAGTAGGGGGCGGGCAGGCCGGTTATGGCAGGTTTTGCCTCTTCCAGTGTCGTGGCGGGACGGCCAAAAGTTGGGATCTGCAATCCCCGCGCCAGATCGCAGACGTCGCCCATAACGGCGCTTGCCGTTGGACCTTCGCCCGCACCAGGGCCGCGCAGGACGACCTGATCGACCGCGTCGCCTTCGATCACCACCATGTTGGTGCCGCCTTCCAGCTGACCCAAGGGCGAGCCGCTGGGGACAAGGCACGGCTGCATCCGCTGTTCCAGACCGCGTGCCGAGCGCTGAGTGACACCCAGCAACTTGATACGATAGCCCATGTCGGCTGCCTGATGAATGTCATCCAGACTGATATGCTGGATGCCTTCGATCTGAATGCCGTCGAAATTCGGTTTGGTGCCAAATGCGATCGAGGACAACAGCGCCAGCTTATGCGCCGCGTCGATGCCGCCCACGTCCAAGTTCGGGTCAGCCTCGAGGTAGCCCAGTTCCGCGCATTCTTCGAACAGCGCGTTATACCCTAGTTCCTGCGATTGCATCCGCGTCAGGATATAGTTGCAGGTGCCGTTCATCACGCCCATGACGCGGGTGATCTCGTTCCCGGCCAGCCCCTCGGTCAGGGATTTGATCACGGGGATACCGCCTGCTACGGCGGCCTCAAAACGGATCACACGGCCTGCGGCCTCCGCTTGTTCAGCCAGCTCCTGACCGTGAATGGCCAACAAAGCCTTGTTTGCGGTCACCACATCCTTGCCAGCGGCCAACGCGGCCTCGACAGATGCTTTGGCGGGGCCGTTTTCGCCGCCCATAAGTTCGACAAAAATATCGACATCGTCGCGCTGCGCCAATGAGACGGGATCAGTCTCCCATGCATACTCCGACAGGTTTACGCCACGGTCTTTGTTTGCGTCGCGCGCAGAAACAGCGGTGATTTCGATCGCGCGACCTGTACGCGCCTGCAGCAGTTCGGCATGGCGGCGCACGATCCGCACGACACCCACGCCAACTGTTCCCAAGCCGGCAATTCCCAGCCGCAGCGCCTGTGTCATCCCGTGGGTTCCTTTCCGCTCGAATGTCCTTGGTTTCGGGCTGTTTGCCCGTTCAAAGGTGCCTTAACGGGTTCGGCGTCGAGGCGCAATCCGGGACAGCGGTAACAGTCGGTTGAAACGCGAAAGGTCAGTTGGTTTGCGCGTTCTGCAGCGCTTCGGCCCTTTTGGCCAGCGCTTCGCGGCGCGCGGTCAGGTCTTCTTCAACCTCGGCCGCTTCGTTCACGGGATCTATGGGCGGGCCAAGAATGTTCTGAAGTGGGACCAGCTTCGGATACGCGGCCGAGCGCACATTCGGCTGTTCGCGTCCTTCCAATTCCGGGAAGTCCGTGCAGGCTGCGCAAGTCAGAAGCAGAACCAAAAGTGGCAGGGGCTTCATACCGAACCCTTTCAATGGAGACTGACCCCGTGATGCACCTTTTGCGGCGGTCGTTCAAGCGGGGTTCTATATGAACGCTTGTTCATATACGATGGCAGTATGGCACGTACCCAAGGCTCACACTCGGATATCACCGGCCCGCGCATTCGAAAAGCAGCGCTGGGGCTGTTTGCCCGACATGGCTATGCAGCCGTGTCCATGCGCCAGATCGCAAAAGACGTGGGTGTGCAGGCGGGGGCGCTGTACAACTACACGCCCGACAAGCAAAGCCTGCTGTTTCGCCTGATGCAGGATCACATGCAGGATCTGTTGGCCGCTTATGGTGAACTTGAAAAACCCGCCGATGCCGAGACCGCGCTGCGCCGCTTTGTCGGCTTTCACATTCGGTTTCATATGGAGCGACCGGATGAAGTCTTTATCGCCTATATGGAGCTGCGCAACCTCACGCCCGAAAACTTCTCGGAAATCGAAGGCCTGCGCCGGGCTTATGAGGATTCGCTTGAAGCCATCTTGCAGGATGGGCAGAAGTCTGGGCTCTTTTCGGTTGCCGATACCAAAATCGCGACCCTGGCCGTGATCGCGATGCTGAATGGTGTGATGACCTGGTACCGTGCAGGCGGACGCTTGTCGCTGGACGAAGTAGAGCAGGTTTATTGGGATATGGTCAGACGCGCCGTAACCGCCTGACCAACTTTGCTTAATCAGTGCGCGGCGCGGATGAATGTGCCATTGCGCAGTTCTTTGAACGCCAGTTCCAGCTCGGCACGCGTGTTCATAACAATTGGACCATGCCATGCGACAGGCTCATCAATCGGCGCACCCGAGATCAACAGAAACCGGACACCTTCCGGACCAGCTTGAACCGTGACCTCATCACCGGTGCCAAACCGAACCAGAGTGCGGTCACCGGACAGATCGCGGATGTTGACCTCTTGGCCCGCGACCTCTTTTTCCAAAAGCACGCCGGTAGGTTGTGATGCATCGGCAAAGGCCGCCTGTCCTTGGAACACATAGGCAAACGCCCGCCGGTAGGTGTCGATGCGAAAGGTCTTTCTCACACCGGCCGGAACCTGAATATCCAAGTACTGCGGGTCGGCGGCAATACCGACTACCGGGCCGGTTTTGCCCCAGAACTCACCAACAATAACGCGCACAGTGGTGCCGTCATCATCAATGACCTCGGGGATCTCTTTGCTTTGGACATCCTGATAGCGGGGGGCTGTCATCTTTTGATCTGACGGCAGATTGCCCCACAGCTGGAAACCGTGCATTTGGCCCGCACCGTTTCCCTTGGGCATTTCCTGATGCAGGATTCCGGACCCGGCGGTCATCCACTGAACGTCGCCTGCGCCCAAAGTGCCGGTGTTGCCCAGCGAATCCGCATGCTCGACCGAGCCGGACAGGACATAAGTGATGGTTTCGATGCCGCGATGCGGATGCCAGGGGAAGCCTGCCTGATAATCCTTGGGGTGATCATTGCGGAAGTCGTCGAACAACAGGAACGGGTCAAGCTCGGACGGGTCCTGAAATCCAAAGGCCCGGTGCAATTTGACGCCTGCGCCTTCCATGGTTGGCATGGCTTTGCGGGTTTCCAATGTTGGTCTAAGGGACATGATGGCCTCCTGAATTTGTGGGGATCATGTATGCTGTTGGCGATATGCGTCAATTTGCGTGCAAACACGGGTGCTGTGCGCAATTCCATAGTCGGCTTCCCTCTGTTTTTCGGCAGACAAAGCGGATAAACCCGGACCGAGCAGAGCAGGGGACGTCAATGCAACAAGAAATTCTGGCCACGGTCCGACCTTCATCATCCAGACGTTGGATAGGGGTGGGGATGCTGTCGACCGTGGGTGTGCTGGTCATCTATGTCGCTTTGACCACGCCACCGGAACCGGCCTGGCTGGTCTTTTTACTTGTCGTTGGTGTGGCGGCGTTCTGGCTGGCCTATCGCATGTGGCAAGCCACCAGTGACTGGATCGAGCTGACCGAGACTGAATTGCGGACCGGTTCAGGGCAGGTGATTGCGCGTGTCGAAGATATCGAGTCGATCGATCAGGGGGTGTTTGCGTTCAAGCCGTCAAATGGATTTTTGTTGAAGACTACGGAAAGCGCAGGAAACAGCTGGGCACCGGGACTGTGGTGGCGATTGGGGCGCCGTGTTGGCATCGGCGGCCTGACCACAGCCGCCGAAACAAAATTCATGATACAGGTGCTACACCCACTGGCTCTACATCCTGCTGACAGAAGTGATCAGAAACGTTCCCCTTGACGATTGGAACAAAACGCGGACGCGTGAAAACAAAGTTATTGAATGTGTGATCTCTGTCCAGCCAAGTGGTGTTCAGCAATGGAACGTAGTCTTTCGACGTTTCGACAATGATCATAGTGTCCAAATCCGCCATTTCCGGAAGCAATTCAACCAAAGGGTCGAGGTTGTCATTGGTCCAATTGCCCTCGAACCCGCAAGTTGTCGACCACTCAATTCTATAGCGCTCTTCTGTACCCGCATCTACATCTGCAGCGATGTACTGGATTACCGACAAACGCATTTTTAGCGGTGAATTGTCGGTCACCATACGGTTGTATACCAAATACATAGATTCCGCATAGTTATCGGTAATTGCATCCTCACCTTCGCGTGAAATCAAGTCACTTACTGTGTACGCAGCTTTTAGGTTGGCGGTGTTTTCGCGAAAACCATCAAAGTACGTATATGTAAGTGTAACAGTCCATACGAGGAGAGGTAAAATAATAGCCGTCTCCACGGACAGGTTGCCGTTTTCGTTGCTCGCAAAAGTGCCAAGCGAGTGACGGATACGTGAAGCAATACGCGTCATTTTAAGGCTCCTGAACAAAGGTCGTCGTCGACGTAAGAGTGACCAGACCATCTTCGCCTGACAGAGCTCGCCCCATTGCCGTCGTGGGAAATACTGGATCGACCTTTGCACAGGCGCGCATGATCATCAGTGCGTTGGATCCGCCGTTTTGGAACACGGTAACAGGTTGAACCTCTTCCGCTCTGTCAACGCAGGTGGGCTCGACCGGAAAATCCAAAACGCCACGCGGATTCTGAACAATCATCTCCAATAGCAGGTTGTCAGAGCATGCGTGCATAACAACCATATGGTCGCAGATGGCATTCTTGATTGTATCGTGCTCAGTATCCGGCAAATTGATCCCAAGTCGAATGTCGCGCACGACCAGATCCATAGAGCGATCCAGCATCGCTTTCTGAATCGTGACCAACGAGTATTCGATGACGCCTAGAATGAAGAATATGTACAAAGGGAACAGTATGGCGAACTCGACGGTCAACGAACCGTCCTCAGTTCGTTTGAACCTGATCACTTTTCCCAGAGCTTTGCGGATCATTGCGTCAGTCTCAGTTGTTTGATTGAAACGGCAATGGAGTCAAAAACTTGTGAAAGCGAGAGGTTATCGTCGCCCAGGCCGCCGCCGTCGTTGACTTTGAAAAAGAAGCCGTCGCCGCTAGAACAGTTATCGATGACCGTGGCACCTGCTTCCGGTGCCTCGAATGCAATGCCATAGACATCAACGTTCTTAGCCTTGATCGCACCGCAAATATCACTCACCCTAGTGTTTTTGGTTCCGCTACCAATCGTTGTGAAGGCATTATTGTACCAGTCTCGAGTGCGCTGGTATTCGAATGCATAGTTATACTCGGCGTTCCAGTCCAAGTTCACACGATTCCACAGTTCCGGGTAGGTCAGTCGGACGGATTCACCCTCTTCATTGAAGGGTTCCGAGTGCCCTCTTGTTCCGCGTCGGGTATATAAATACTCAGGTGGGTTTTCCGAGATTTGAACACTGTACTCACCGGAGCGGGTAAGCGTTCTGGTGCAGTCGTATTTAATCCATAATCCGGCGCCCCAGTCGTAATACTCGCGACAGTTCCTATATTCCCTTTCATAACTTGTGCTGGGATTGTACCAAACATCCGACAATCCATCGCGCAAGTCCTCGTCCAAAATCCAATTGCTGGTGTTCTGTCCGTCTGTCATGACAATCATGATCTTTTTGACATTAGATTCATATGCCAGTGGGCGGTTGCTAAAAGTCGGTGGAACGACTTTGGGGGGAATGTTTCCATCCGCGTCTTTTCCCGTTTCCGGATCAACTACGACATTCGGGTCGGCGTTCTGCGTTGACAGTCTGCTGATGACCGGCTGGAATTGGGGATCCAGCAGCGCGGCACCCCATTTGACTCCGATATCAATCGACGTGTTTCCGCCCGCAGTCATGGCGTTTATCTGTTTGTGCAGGTCAGTGACGATATTGGTTACCGGCGTGATGGAACTGCCGGCTCGGGTAGTGCAGACTGAAGAGGTGGGGGCTTCTCGATTATATCGGTCACTTTTGCCAAAGGGGTCGAAATGGGCCGTCCGATTGAGTGTTTTGTTCGGATCAATCCAAGATTCTTTGAATTGGTCTTCGATTGAAGTGTCCTTGAAATCCACGCAATGGGAATAACTGTGTTCCGTCGTAACACCCGGCATGTTGTCCAGAAGGTTCGCGCCAGCGTTCACCTGGTTGTTGTAGGGTATGATCGAGATAGAAATCTTGTCCGGGTCTTCGCCAAGATAGATCGTATCCACGAATTGTACGGCGGCCTCTCGAAGCGCCTGTATCTTTGTTTTACCCGCCGTTGCGGATGGATCGCCCATAGAGCCGGAAATATCCAGAACCAACGCGATTTCGAGCGACCCAATGGCCTCTTCAGCGACGCTTGTTACCGAAGCTGTCAGTGTGGGATACCCAAAAAACCACATGAAGTGTGTAGGGACGTCGACTTTAGCGTTTGCGGTAACTTTTCTTGATCCGATGGTCGGATCATCAAAAACGATAGGTTCTTCGGTAAGATCGCCGCGGACGTCGGATTTCTCAATGTAAGAAATGACTACATCTTTTGGGGCGAGTTTTTGTTTGACGTTGGCCGCTGCAAGAACCGCACGGTCCAGAGTTCCTTGAAGGCTCGCTCGGTCACGCTCAAAATTCATAATGTCAACGCCGATACCTGCCGTCGCAAATATGAGCAAAAACCCAACAACCACAAAGATCGTGAAAACGCCACCGTCCTCGTCGCGTGAAAAACGACGAGCAGCAGCGGCTGCGTTCCTATAATTCTTGGCGTTGCACTTAAATACGCGCATTTTCATCTAGCCGACCTCGCTGAGCAGATATCCGACGCTGCTAAGGAAAAGTTAACGTATGAAAACTAACGGCGAATCGTGGCGTGAATTGGGCGGAAGCGCCAGAGTTATGGCAACTTTGGGCTGGAACCGTAGATAATTGAACGACTTTATCGCCTCTGTTTTCGGGCGAGCGACAATTTCTCAGGTGTTGAGCCCAACGCGCGACTCAGCCCGGTCTGAGCGCCTTAATGACGATTTCGAGTTTTATTGTTGCTTAATTATTGATCGTTTAGCCAATGGGTGCGACAAAACGTCAGAACGCTCGTCGTTCGTCGGCACGGAGGATTACATGACGGCCATTAATGAACCAAGCTTTCGCGAAAGTGTAGATTTGATGTTTAACAGGGCGGCGTCCCTTATGGACCTGCCGCCGGGGCTTGAGGAAAAGATCCGTGTCTGCAACGCCACCTACACCGTTCGGTTCGGCGTCCGCCTGCGCGGCGATATTCATACTTTCACCGGCTACCGCTCGGTTCATTCCGAGCATATGGAGCCTGTAAAGGGCGGTATTCGTTACGCCCTTGCTGTGAACCAGGACGAGGTCGAGGCGCTTGCCGCTCTGATGACTTACAAATGTGCTCTGGTCGAAACACCCTTTGGCGGATCCAAAGGGGGATTGTGCATCGATCCCCGTAAATACGAAGAGCACGAGTTGGAGCAGATCACCCGCCGCTTTGCCTATGAGCTGGCCAAGCGCGATCTGATCAACCCCTCGCAAAACGTTCCCGCTCCCGACATGGGAACGGGTGAGCGTGAGATGGCGTGGATGGCGGACCAATACGCCCGGATGAACACGACGGACATCAATGCGCGCGCCTGTGTGACCGGTAAACCGCTGAATGCGGGCGGCATCGCCGGCCGGGTCGAAGCAACGGGCCGTGGCATCCAATACGCTCTGCGAGAGTTCTTCCGCCACCCGGAAGACATGCAAAAGGCAGGGTTGTCCGGCAAGCTGGATGGGAAACGTATCATTGTTCAGGGACTGGGCAATGTGGGCTATCACGCCGCAAAGTTCCTGAGCGAGGAGGACGGATCCAGAATTGTCGGCATCATCGAATGGGATGGTGCGCTGTATAATCCCGACGGGATCGACGTGGAATCCGTACGCCAGTGGATCGTCAAGCATGGCGGTGTCAGTGACTATCCAGATGCGACGCACTCGGCCGAGGGTGGTGCAGTTCTTGAAGAAGAATGCGATATCCTCATCCCGGCTGCTCTGGAAGCGGTTATCAACCTGTCTAATGCAGACCGGATCAAAGCGCCTTTGATCATTGAGGCTGCGAATGGCCCGGTGACTGCCGGTGCGGATGAGATTCTGCGCAAGAAGGGCACGGTGATCATTCCGGACATGTACGCAAACGCGGGTGGTGTGACGGTTTCCTATTTCGAATGGGTCAAGAACCTCAGCCATATTCGCTTTGGCCGTATGCAGCGCCGTCAAGAAGAGGCGCGGCATGAGTTGATCGTCAGCGAACTGGAGCGGCTGGATCGTTACCTAGGCGATGCCTGGTCGATGTCGCCGGACTTTAAGGCCAAGTACCTTCGCGGTGCGGACGAGTTGGAACTGGTGCGCTCGGGCCTCGATGACACGATGCGCATTGCCTATCAATCCATGCGCGAAGTCTGGCACAGCCGTGATGATGTCGAGGATCTGCGGACGGCGGCCTATATTGTGGCCATCGACCGTGTGTCCAAAAGCTATCGCGCTAAAGGGCTATGATGGTTTGAAATCAGGGGCAGCCTGGCTTTGTCAGGCTGCCCCTACGATAAGGGCTGGCGGCCTCAACCCCGGCAGATACGCCGAAAACGGTAATGGCGGGCCGTGCCTGCGACAGGTAAGCTGCAGCGACAGAATCGATTACCGGAGTTTTCTATGTTGCGTATCGCCATTGCAGCCGCTTTGCTGGCTACCCCATTAGCTGCGGAAGAGACCAAAGAGCAAAGCTGCAAATATCAGGCAGACGTTGTTGCGGCGATCCAGAAGGCACGGCTGGACCGTGTAAAAGAGCGCAACGTGCCCCAGGCAGTTGCCGAAACCAGCCCGACTTGGCCCGAAAATTACAATGCTGCCATCCCGTTGATCGCGCCTTGGGTCTACGAACAAAAGATGCGCGACGTGCGCAAAAAGGATCTGGGCGCCGCCTGGCTTGAGCTGTGTTTGCAGCAATAATCCACAGCCCCATCATTTCCCTGTGGACAAACGCGCGTCATACCCTTGGCGCGCGTTCTTGTTTCTGTCAGGTTTGACCCATGTCACTGCCCCCCGGATTTCTGGATGAACTGCGCACCCGCCTAAGCCTGTCTCAGGTCGTCGGGCGCAAAGTCATGTGGGATCAGCGCAAGTCCAATCAAGGCAAGGGGGACATGTGGGCGCCATGCCCGTTTCACCACGAAAAGACCGCGTCCTTCCACGTAGATGACCAAAAGGGGTTTTATTACTGCTTTGGTTGTCACGCCAAAGGCGATGCGATCAGCTTTGTGAAAGAGACCGAGAACGTCTCGTTCATCGAAGCGGTGGAGATTCTAGCACGTGAGGCGGGCATGCCGATGCCCGCACGTGATCCAAAGGCACAGGAAAAAAAAGATCGCCGGTCGCAACTGGCCGACGTCATGGAGCAGGCCGCGCAATTCTTCCGCTTGCAACTCAAGACCGGGGCAGGGGGCGCGGCGCGAGACTACCTGACGCGTCGAGGATTGGATGCACAGGCGTTGGACCGGTGGGAGATCGGGTTTGCGCCTGATGGCTGGCAAGGTTTGTGGGATCACCTGCGCGGAAAGAATGTGGCCGAGGACCTGATCCTTGGGGCAGGGCTGGCCAAACCTTCAAACAAGGGCAAAAAGCCTTATGATACGTTCCGCAACCGGATCATGTACCCTATCCGCGATCCGCGCGGGCGGTGCGTCGCGTTTGGCGGTCGGGCAATGGACCCCAATGACAATGCGAAATACCTGAACTCGCCCGAAACGGAATTGTTCGACAAGGGGCGCAGTCTTTATAACCACGGCCCTGCGCGTCAGGCCGCAGGCAAAGGGCAACCTCTGATCGTGGCCGAAGGGTACATGGATGTGATCGCACTGGCCGAAGCTGGATTCGGGGCGTCGGTCGCCCCGTTAGGCACGGCAATCACCGAGCATCAATTGCAACTCCTTTGGCGTGTCTCGGATGAGCCGATCATCGCATTGGATGGCGACACGGCCGGTCTGCGTGCCGCGATGCGGGCCGTTGATCTGGCGTTGCCACTGTTAGAGGCCGGGAAATCCCTACGCTTTGCTCTGATGCCCGAGGGCAAGGATCCCGATGATCTGCTGCGGGCTGAGGGTCCGGCAGCGGTGAAAACAGTGCTTGAAGGCGCGATCCCGATGGTCAAACTGCTGTGGCAGCGTGAGACAGAGGGCAAGGTGTTCGACAGCCCGGAACGCAAAGCTGCGTTGGATAAGTCGCTGAGGGACAAGATCAAACTGATCCGCGATCCCTCGATCCGGTCACATTACGGGCAAGAGATCAAAGACTTGCGCTGGCAATTGTTCCGCCCGCAGCGCCAGCCGCAAAATCGCCAATGGCAGCCACGCGGCAAGTGGCAACCTCCGAAACAGCCGGCAACCCCCGGTGCGCGCTCATCTTTTCTGGCGTCTTCAGAAACCGCGGATATCCAGATGCGCGAGGCTGCAATTTTGGCAATCGCCATCCTGAATCCCACCGTTGTGGTTCAATTCGAACATCAGCTTGAAGAAATGGAGTGCCATGATCCCGATCATGCCGCCTTGCGCGCCGCCATCCTTCGGCATGCGATCGACGACCCAGAGCATCTGAAAGACCACATTTTTGAAACTTTGGGCGGCGAAATCCTTGAAAACCTGCTGGCCCTTCGCCATGTCGCAGTAATCCCTTGTGTGTTCAAACCAGGCGACGTCGAAAAGGCCGAGATGACTCTGGCCGAGGAACTCGCGAAAATCAAAGCGCTCCGGGGATTGGATGCCGAGATTGCCGAAGCTGCAGAGGAACTGTCTGATCTGGCTGATGAAGCGCTGACATACCGGCTGGCCCAGGCCGCCGAAGAGCGTAACCGCACAAGCCGCAGTCAGAACGAGGATAGGGCGGTTTTTGACATCGCCGATAACGGCGCACGAATCAACCGCGACGAGAAAGACGCGTTTCAGGCGATCATGTCTGGCATCAATTTTGAACGGAAACGTCGCTAAAGTGGTGTTTTCGTAAGGCACTGGAAAAGAAAAACGGGTAAACGGGTGGCCGAATCACTTCTACGCGCTAATGATTCGGTACAAACGAATCACCCATCCCTGCAGGAGCATTGAATGGCCGCCAAGGATACAAACGAAGACCGCAAATCCGACGAGCAGGAACAGGAAATCTCGCTGGACATGAGCCAGGCCAACGTCAAGAAAATGATCGCCGAGGCCCGCGAGAAAGGTTACATCACCTACGACCAGCTCAATCAGGTTCTGCCGCCTGATCAGGTCAGCTCGGAACAGATCGAAGACGTTATGTCGATGCTGTCCGAGATGGGCATCAACATCATCGAAGATGAAGAGGCCGAGGAAGAAGAGAACAAAGGCTCGACCGAACTGGTTGCTGCAGAAAGCAACCGAGAGGTTGCGCTGGCGGGTGCTGGTGCTGAAAAGCTGGATCGCACAGATGACCCGGTCCGCATGTATTTGCGCGAGATGGGCAGCGTCGAACTGCTGAGCCGCGAAGGCGAGATTGCCATCGCCAAACGGATCGAAGCCGGTCGCAACACCATGATTGCCGGTCTGTGCGAAAGCCCGCTGACCTTCCAGGCGATCACCATCTGGCACGACGAATTGTTGTCCGAAGACATTCTGTTGCGCGACGTCATTGATCTGGAGGCCACGTTTGGCAACCAATTAGACGAAGACGGGGATGTTGAAGAGCCGGTTGTCGACACGTCTGCGGTTCAGGCGGCGAAACCCGCCAAGGATACCGGCCCCGAGCTGGACGCCGACGGCAACCCGCTGAACAACGACGACGACGATGACGACGACGAGCAGGCCAACATGTCGTTGGCAGCGATGGAAGCCGCGCTGAAAGATCAGGTTCTTACCACGCTGGAACGGATCTCGACCGACTTCTCGATGCTTTCGGAAATGCAGGATAGCCGGATCTCGGCGACCCTGAACGAAGACGACACGTTCTCGGAAAAACAAGAGGCGACCTATCAACAGCTGCGGTCTGAGATCGTCGAATTGGTGAACGGTCTGCATCTGCATAACAACCGTATCGAAGCGCTGATTGACCAGCTGTACGGCATTAACCGTCGCATCATGTCTTTGGACAGCTCGATGGTGAAACTGGCGGATCAGGCGCGCATCAACCGTCGTGAGTTTATCGACGCCTATCGTGGACGCGAACTGGACCCGAACTGGCTGACCGAGATGGCAGAAAAGCCGGGCCGAGGTTGGCAGATGTTCATCGAACGTTCGACCGCCAAGGTCGAGGAACTGCGCAACGATATGGCTCAGGTCGGTCAGTATGTCGGTCTGGATATCCCTGAATTCCGCCGTATCGTGCAGCAAGTTCAAAAGGGTGAAAAAGAGGCGCGTCAGGCCAAGAAGGAAATGGTCGAAGCCAACCTGCGTCTGGTGATCTCGATTGCCAAAAAGTACACGAACCGTGGCCTGCAATTCCTTGATCTTATTCAGGAAGGCAATATCGGCCTGATGAAGGCAGTCGACAAGTTCGAATACCGTCGCGGGTACAAGTTCTCGACCTACGCGACCTGGTGGATCCGTCAGGCGATCACGCGTTCCATCGCGGATCAGGCCCGTACGATCCGTATCCCGGTTCACATGATCGAAACGATCAACAAGCTGGTCCGGACCGGTCGTCAGATGCTGCACGAAATCGGACGTGAGCCGACGCCGGAAGAACTGGCCGAAAAGCTGCAGATGCCGCTTGAGAAGGTTCGCAAGGTGATGAAGATCGCCAAGGAACCGATCAGCCTTGAAACGCCGATTGGCGACGAGGAAGACAGCCAACTGGGCGATTTCATCGAGGATAAGAATGCCGTGCTGCCTTTGGACAGCGCCATTCAGGAAAACCTCAAGGAAACGACTACACGGGTTCTGGCCTCGCTCACGCCGCGTGAGGAACGTGTTCTGCGGATGCGTTTTGGCATCGGTATGAATACCGACCACACTCTGGAAGAGGTTGGTCAACAGTTCAGCGTGACCCGCGAGCGTATTCGCCAGATCGAGGCGAAAGCGCTGCGCAAACTCAAACATCCTAGCCGATCGCGCAAACTGCGGTCGTTCCTGGATCAGTAATCGAAAAGGCGCCTCAACCGAGGCGCCTTTTTCTTATCCGTTCACGCGATGATCACGGTGACCGGTTCAAACCTCAAATTGGCGAGAACTCACAAGGCAAGCGACGTTGCGGCCCCTATTTCTGACTTGTCCACTCATGGGACAGGCCGGGGCGAGGCTGTGCCGCTGACGACCCCCGGCCACCCTTTCCGTGTTACGGTTCCAACCGAGTGCGGAACGTGCTGGGTGCCTGACCGGTCCAGCGTTTGAAAGCCGTAGAAAACGCAGGTTGATCCGCATAACCCAGCGAATAGGCGATTTCCGATAAGGGCATCCCGTTGGTGATAAAAGTCTGCGCCAGATCACATCTCAGGTCTTCGACAATCTCACGATAGCTTGTGCCTTCGTCATTCAACCGTCTGGCAAAGGTGCGCGGGCTCATCCCAAGGTTCGAGGCTGCGTCGTCCGCTTGAATAATCGCGCCGGGCATCGACCGGGTGATAAGCCCCTCAACTTGCGCCCTAAGTTTTTGCGCAGGCTGGTCATTTTCGGCCTGAACCCTGTCGCCATATGACAGAAGATGCTCGCGCAGAGAGGGGTCATATGTCGGCACCGGCAGATCCAATGAAGACAGCGTCAGTATTAATTCCAACCGTTCTGCACCAAAGGACACAGGAAAGCCCGCTAGTTTCTGAAACTCTTTTCTGGCTTCGCCGACCTCGTGCTGAAAGCGGATTTCGATAGGAAAGAAACTTGTCTGCGTTAACGAGCGAATGCGGGCGAGGGCCGCGAAAATCAAAAATTCGGTACGACGGTGATATCGGGCAAAACTGGCATCCTTCCAGTCGGCTTCGATTGAAGCAAAATTTCCAGAAACGCGCAGACTGAAGTATAGCGCCGGGTCTATCATCCCGTGAAATCGCGACGAGTTTTCGATCACCTGCTTCAGATCACGCGAGTATTTACTGATATACGCCGTCAGGCTGGAGGATGACCTGAAGCCAAGCCCAGCACTGGCCGAAAAGGTGATGTCATTCAGCGCGTCGCAGGCGTAGCGGACAAACAACGCCTCTTTGTGCGCGCTATAGGCTGTTGCAGGTGGCGCAATATCGCTGCGGCTCAAACCGGATTTGGCCAGAACGCGGTCACCAATCGAAGGATCTTTTGCCCGTTGATCCAACGTTTTGGACAACACTTGAATGCGCGCAATATCGACGTCCATGTTCAAACCCGAGTTAGCAGCATGTTTCTTATCACAGCCGAAGTTCCGGCCGCTGGTGACAGTGTTGTCACCTATTCAAATGACAATGGCTGAACTTCGCAAGACTACAGTGACCATCAAGCGTATTTTCCGCGTGCTGTCGGGTTAGGCCTTGTGGGGATGAGGCCAGAGCCCAGGAAACTTGTCGCGCAGATGACCCGAGGCTCCCCGACACATATCAATTCGCAAAGATGGCCCAGTGTCGCATTGCCGGAAAGGCGCAGTGGTGGGAATGTGCGTCAAATTGGGTTAGCGGGCGTAACTGATATGACCACACTGGGAACCGATGCGGCAGATGGTCAGGATTTCATCGTCTTTGACGGCGAATGCGTTCTGTGTTCGGGCTTCTTTCGTTTCATCGTCGCGCGGGATAAAGTGCAACAGTTCAAATTTGCCACCGCGCAATCGCCTTTGGGACAAAGGCTATACAAAGAACTTGGACTGCCGACCCGGGATTTTGAAACCAATCTCGTTGTGACCGATGGCGTGGTGCATCAACGGTTGGATGCTTTCGCTGCCGCGATTCACAAGCTGCCAGGGTTCTGGCGTGCTCTTTCGATCTGCAAATACCTTCCAAGTATCATCAAAGACCCACTGTACTACGCGATCGCCAGAAACCGGTATGCCATCTTTGGGCGTTCACCGACCTGCATGGTCCCGGACAAAGCTCTGCGGGCTCGTTTCCTGCCCGAGGGGTTCTGAGTGCAGCCTGATCCTTTTTTGCAAACGTTGCCGATGGGAACAAGCCTGCCCAAAGCGTTGCAGGCATTGCATAGTACGGGCGGGTTTTATTCCGGGCGATGTTCGGTCACGCCGGGCAGGGGATGGCTGGCCAAACTCGCGTTGCGCTTTGCCGGTATGCCGTTTGGGTGCGACGATATCCCGGTGCGGCTCGGCGTCGAGAAAGAAGGGAGCGCTTGGATCTGGACGCGCGATTTCGATGGTCACATCACCCGATCGCAGCTGACTTTGGACCAGGACATGGGATGCGTCCGCGAGCAGTTTGGACAGGTTTGCGTTTGGCTGAAACCGGTTGTTGCGAACGAGCGGTTAGAGATCCAGATCCTGCGCCTCAGCCTGCTGCGAGTACCTTTCCCAAAGGTGCTTCTGCCGCAATCAAAGACCGCGGAATGGCAGGATGATGACGGACGATTCCGGTTTGATGTTGCGGCCCGAATGCCCTTTGTCGGGGACTTGATCCGGTACAAGGGCTGGCTTACGTACGATCACGCGCTGGCCAGCCTGAACTGAAATGATTGTGAACCAGCTTTGCCCGGTAAGAATGTATACTATTTGAAAAATTACCTCGAAGCGAATGAGAGTATGATTATGAAAAAGGTTATGACTTTGGCGGTTTCCGCCGCGATCTTGCTGACCGTGCCAGTGTCATCGGCTTCGGCCGCACGAAACGGGTATCAGACGGTTTCAGTCAACAACACTGTGTTCGAAGTGATCCCGCGGGCACGACAGGATGTGGATGGGTATTGGTGCGCGGCTGCGGACTATGCGCGTCGAACTTTGGGTGCCGGTTGGCAGCAGCGAATTTACGTCTGGCGCGGCTATGGCCCCAGCGAAGCGACGGGTCGCCGCACAGCCGTTCAATTCTCGCTGCAGCAACCTACAAACGTTGCCCAGCAAAGCAGCTCGATCTCGGTCGGCTTTAAGGCTGGCGAAAGCATGTCGGTTCAGGGGGCAAACGGACGTTGCAACATCCGCCCGTTCCGCGACTGATCGAGGACTGATCGCCATATGCAGACCGAGTTTATTATTTCGACGAACGGACCAGGGTTGTACGAATTTACCCGGGACGTGCGCAACTGGCTTAACTCGGTCTCAGGCGATGGATTACTTACGCTTTTCGTACGACATACGTCCTGTTCGCTGACCATTCAGGAAAATGCTGATCCTGAGGTGCAAACAGATCTGCACGCATTTTTTGAACGTTTGGTGCCGCCGTCCGACAACCCCGCTATGGCCTATCTGCGCCATACCTACGAAGGCCCAGACGACATGCCCGCCCATATTAAGGCGGCTCTCTTGCCTGTTTCGCTTTCTGTTCCCGTGTCCGCGGGGCAACCGGTGCTGGGAACTTGGCAGGGCATTTACTTGTTTGAACACCGCACCGCAGCGCATGTGCGAAAGGTCGCTGCGCACTTCGCCTGACCCCTTTATGTTGCGGTGGAAATTTCCGACTACCCAAATCCTAGCGGCTACCCTATAGTTGTGGATAAGTAGGTCGTAGTGCTTACAAAAAGAGGCGGAACCAGGGACGAGGAGACGGTGGATGCGCTGCCCGTTTTGCGGAAATATCGATACTCAAGTCAAAGATTCACGCCCGGCAGAGGATCACGTCGCGATCCGCAGACGCCGGTTCTGCCCTGCTTGCGGCGGACGTTTTACGACTTACGAACGTGTCCAGTTGCGCGACCTGGTGGTGATCAAAACCAACGGCAAACGCGAAGACTTCGATCGGGACAAGTTGGAGCGTTCGATCCGCATTTCGATGCAGAAACGCCCGATTGATCCGGAACGTATTGACCAGATGATTTCTGGAATTGTGCGTCGTCTGGAAAGCATGGGTGAGACCGACATCCCGTCCAGCAAAATTGGCGAGATCGTCATGGAAGCTCTGGCGCGGATCGACACCGTCGCCTATGTTCGCTTTGCGAGCGTATACAAGAATTTCCAGGCGGCCGATGACTTCGAGGAGTTTGTCCACGAACTGCGCCCGCCGCAGCCTTCGACGGACGAGTGAGCGAAACAGATAAGCGATATATGGCGCTTGCCCTGTCTTTGGGGCGGCGCGGTCAAGGAACGTGCTGGCCAAACCCAGCCGTCGGTTGCGTGATCGTACGTGATGAGCGCATTATGGGGCGCGGCTGGACCCAGCCGGGTGGCCGCCCACACGCCGAACCCCAAGCGCTGGCTCAAGCCGGAGACGCGGCGCGGGGTGCAACGGCCTATGTCACGCTTGAACCCTGCGCCCACCACGGCAAAACACCCCCATGCGCCGAGGCCCTGATCGCTGCCGGTGTGGCCCGTGTTGTCGCGGCCATCGAAGACAGCGATCCGCGTGTTGCGGGGCAGGGCTTTGCCATGCTGCGCGAGGCGGGGATCGAAGTTGTCACCGGTGTTCTGGCCGACCAAGCAGCCCAGGATCTTGCGGGGTTCTTCCTGAAAACCGAACAGGGGCGCCCTTTCGTCACCCTGAAACTGGCCAGCAGTTTTGACGGGCGCATTGCCACCGCGACGGGGCATAGCCAATGGATCACCGGCCCAAAGGCGCGGCGTGCGGTGCATGCCATGCGTGCGCGTCATGATGCGGTGATGGTCGGGGCGGGAACCGCGCGCGCCGATGACCCATCCCTGACCGTTCGGGATATTGGGGTCGACGCTCAGCCTGTGCGAATTGTGGTCTCGCGCCATTTGGACATTCCCTTATTGGGGCAGCTGGCGCGCACGGCTGCTGAGATACCCGTTTGGCTATGTCATGGCCCATCCCCGGATGCCGAGCGTGCCCGCGCGTGGGAAGGGCTGGGCGCGCGCTTGCTGCCCTGCGCGCTGGACGACCACCAGATCGATGCAGCGGACTTGTTGCAGCAGTTGGGTAAAGCAGGTCTGACCCGCGTGTTCTGCGAGGGCGGAGCGGCTTTGGCCGCGTCGTTACTTGCCGCGGATATGGTCGATGAATTGGTCGGGTTCACCGCCGGGCTTGCGATCGGTGTCGAAGGGTTGTCAGCCATCGGCACGCTGGGGCTGGACAAGTTGGACAATGCCTCGCGTTTTGAGTTGATCGAGACCCAGGTCATCGGGCCGGACATCATGCACCGTTGGGCGCGGGCGCTGCGTTAACGACGCCAGATATGTGCATGGGTCGCGAATGCGCCTTGTAGTTTTGATAGAACTCGAAGCAGTGGACCGCCTGCGGGTGCAGCACCTTGTGACAGCCGTTCAACCGCAACTTCTACGGGACAGGGCTCACCTGTCACAGGGTCCAAGTACCGGGGATAGTCGATCAGCGCCGCGTGGACCAAACCTAAAACCGGTGGTCGAGCGCCCCTGCGGACTGGGACGGTTCCCAAATCGTTTGTCAGCCCCCAACCCGCATAGAAAGGCGCGCCCAGGGTGGTAACACCGACACCGCGCATCAAAGCCTCAAACCCCAGCAATGAGGTCATGGTCCAGACTTCTTGGACCTGCGGCAGCAGAGCTGCCGGGTCGCAATGGGTGGCGATGACATCGGCGAGGTCTGCGGCCTCGATTGCCCCATCGCGCAGGCCCGCTTCGACATCGGGGTGCGGTTTGTAGACCAGAATGGCGTTTGGGTTAGCCTCGCGAACGACGCGCAACAGATCGGTATTTGTGCGAACAGTGCTGGTGCCCAACTGGATCGAAGCATCGTCTTCGACCTGACCGGGCACCAGTATGCGATGCCCAACTGGCAAATCCGGTGCGCCGACCCCCGTGTTGTACTTGGTGATTTGGGCGGACACGATTTGAGCGATCAACCTTTCGACACGCAATTCCTGATCTGGCCGCAGAGTTTCCCGGGCGGCAATAAACCCTTCCAGTTGGCTGGGATGCGTCGGGTCGTAGTAAATCCCCTGATTGTCCGTTGCCAATGACAGGGGCGGAACAAGATCTGCGCCCAGCCCGCGCGAGCGCAGAAATCCATCTTCTACCCTGACGGCACTTTCCGTGCCCTTGGCTTTACTTGCCCAGACCATATGAGGACGATCTGACTGCGCTGGTTGATCGTCAGTGAAGCGGACCGTTTTCTCGCGCCCAAACATCCGTTGCAGGTGTTTGCGTTTCCACAGGCGCATACCCGAGGCGGTCCATCCCTTGTGATCCTGCCGCCAGGCGCGGGTTCTCGCCTCAAGCGTGTCCAGAATGGTTTCCAACTCGCACAGCTGGTCCCGGTATGGATCGTACCAGGTTGGATAGAGGATCATCGCTGCAGCAAACAATTGCGCGCGCGTCAGGTTGCGTTGGCGGCGTGGCAGGTGTGCTTCATCCTGCGTCAGCCCCCAGCCTGCATAGAAGGGCTGGCCGAAAACACGCGGTTTATGCCCGGCCAAAATTGCCTCGAACCCCATCTGTGAGGATAGGGTGTAAACGCCAACCGCACCTTCCAACAAAGACCACGGGCTGACCGGTGTGCTGATGACCGAGACGCGATCGGATTGGTCAGCGGTGGAGAAATAACCTGAACGATGCCCGGCGATGGTGTCGGGATGTGTCTTGATCAGAACTTTGGCGCCGGGATTCTCTTCCTGCGCCATGACCAGCATTTCGCGAAACCGGGCCTCATCCCCGGCGCTGGCCGTCACAGCCGCGTCGTCGCGGACCTGATCAACCACCAGTACGTAGCCGGGGTCAGGGGGCGGAGCGGTCAGATCAAAGGCCGAGTACTTGCTGAGATGCAGGTCGCGCATCCGTTCAATCCCGCCCCGTGCGCGGTTCAGCAGGGCGGTGTCGTCCAAAGGATCGGTGGCCAACAGCGTTTCCAGATCGGACGTCTGAGCCGCATCGAAATGTAAGCCGGATCGATCAAGCAACAGGCCAAGAGGCGGCTCTCCGCTGCGACCTGGATGCAAAGACCGAAGAAAGGCATCTTCAACGCGCAACACCGGGGCATTGTGCCGATCCGCGACAGCAAGGCCGCGATGGGCCGTCGGGCTATTGCCCCAAACCCCGACGGCATCACCGCCTTTTGGCAGGCCAATCCGGATGTCGTAACCGGACAGGGACAATATTCGGCGAATTCGGCGGGATGTCAGGAAACCACCATTGTAGACAAGCAGCCGGGTACGTTCAGACCCGGCTGTTGTTTCAGGCGACATCAGTTGCCTGTCAGCGTGGCGACATTGGCCAGGGGTGTAAGGCCACCGGAGATCAGGGAAATAGACTTGGTCCACTGCGCATATGGTGCTTCGGTCACGTAAATAGTGTCATCATCGCGAATGACGAAATCCCGTGCAATGAACAGACCGTTTGGTGCCGTCAGGTTCAGCAGGTAAATCATACGCTGATCGCCCTGCAGGTCCGGACGGCCCATCACCGAGCGTGCGATATCCTGACGTTCCTTTCGCAACACGAATATGCCGGTAGGGTCCGAGGATAGGGGCAGCAATCCGCCAACCTGCGCCAATGCTTCAAGCGCCGAAAGGTCCTGGGTGTCAAACGCAACCCGGGATTGGCCACCAGTTGCGCCAAGCGCAATGTACGACCGGCTGTCGGCTTCAACCAGAATGCGATCGCCGCCGCGCAGAGCGACATCCAGCTTTGGGTTGCTGAACAGGTCGTCGTACCACACCGTCCCTTTTTGGTTGCCCCTGAGTAGCGTCACAACCGCTATGTCGGAACCAACGGATACGCCACCTGCACGTGACAGCATGCCTGAGAGGGTACGAGTAGGAAGTTCAATTGGATAGATCCCCGCCGACCCAATGCTTCCTGTTAGTGAAACGGTCGCACCATCTCCCGCAGCCCGGCGGACTTCGACTTGGGGGTCAGGAGTCTGGTCCTGCAATTTTCCAGTAATTATTTGACGGAGTTGCTCGGGCGTGTTTCCAGCGGCGCGCACACGTCCTGCATAGGGCACAAAGATGAAGCCATCGGCGTCTACCTGAACTTCATTGAGTGATGTGGCAGAACCGACGTCACCTGACAGCAGGCCATCATCGACGTTTTCCCAGATCGTCAATCCCAACACGTCTCCAGGGCGAACGGTATCCGCCGTCAGGCTTTGCGCGCTGGTGAAGGAAGACGAGAAACCGAATTGGGGGATTTTGGATGTCGCTCGTGCGACCCTGTCATCCACCTCGACGACAAAGGCATTGCCACCATTTTCAACTGAACCCGCCAAAATCTCGGACTTGTTGGGGCCAGATTTAGGGAGCTGGCACGCGGCCAGCACGCCACATACAGCCACAAGGGCGGCCCCTCGCACCCAGCGAATTGGAAAGCACTGCACTGCCGATTATCCTCAGTCGTCTTTTGTTTGCGTCAAGTTAGCTTGTTCGGGGTCCAACATCCAGCACCAACCAACCCGGCTTAATCGACGAGTTTCAACTGTGGCGTCGACGCCTCGTTGTCGGACAGAACGGACTGATAGGGGTCATGCGCCTGCAGCAGCATGTCGGCGGCGCGGCGCAGCAGTTGCCGTCGCCCACGCAGCGAATAAAAGCCGCCGGGTAACTGACTGGTTTTCAATAGAAATTTCCGGTAAGCTTGGTAGGATTCGTGGTCTGGTACGTCCGGGTCGGCAAAGAACTGGGCAATGGGTTGTTGCGAGACAAACTCGGGTTTGTCGTAGACGGACTTTCCAAAACTGCGCAACGGGATTCCGCGCCACAGAACTTGTTGACCGGCTGTGGAATTGATCGTCACGGCTGTGTTCGCGTCATCCAGCAATCCGGCCAGTTTGCCGCCGGGAACGTAGTGCACGCGATCCGCCACTTGGTGCGCGCGGGCTATTTCGCGCGCCCTGCGGCGCAGCGGCTCGCGGTGGTTTTCGAGCGGATGTTCCTTCAGAACCAGAAGGTGATGGGCCGGAGCGCCTTTGGCGAAACCTGATATGACATGCTCCAGAAAATCCGACATGCAGGTATAGTCTGAATGGGCCTGCACCGAACTGTCATGACCCAGTTGCAACAGGGCCAAGTGATAGGGTGCACCGTTTTGCCGAACGCGCATGGTGGCCCAGCGACGCCTAATCCTGTGGAAAGGCATCAGTGCAAGTCGTTTGAAGTACAGGCGAAACTCTTTTGAAACGGGCAATTCCCGGTGCGTCTTGAAGTTGGAGTACCTCCGGTTCAGGAACAGGACAAACCAGTGATAAAGCGCGCCGTAGAATATGTGTTGCCGCATATCGCCCCAATGGGATGGTGGCGGTGGAACCGGCGCCTCGGACTGGTCAAGCGCATCCTGCATCTGCGCGACGTCCAAAGACATCAGTCGTGAGTGTCCATTTGATCCGTTCCGTTCGTAAGTGACCCACCACGGGCGCAGATACCCCTCTTCGAAAACATGGACAGTCACTCCCATTTCGCGCGCAATATCCACAGCATTGGCATGAACCGGACGGGTGTCGCCGTATAGGACGATATCTGTGACCGACTGTGACCGGATCAGTTCCCTAAGGGTTTCGGGCCATTGCTCGGAATTGTCCAAAAACGGGATGTAGGTGCTGCGGTCAAACCAGAACGCCTGATCGCCCGCATTAAACCCCACGCGCAAAACATCAGCCCCGGCGGCGCGCAAAGCGCGTGCCAGTGCGCTAAAGAAAGGGCCATGCGGTCCCTGCAAAAACAGGAATACACGGCGATGCGAGCGCGAGGCGAGTGGATGCATCCTGGTCTGCTCTTTATCGTTTGGTACCAAAATTATGCCTGTATACATCAATCCGGGCAAGGCAGGGCTTGCCCGCAGCGTTTCTTGGGCTTACCTCGGCGGTTACACATACGCACAGGTTATAAGCTAAGGGTGAAAGCAATGTTCACAGGGATCGTCACCGATATCGGAATTGTTACCGAGTTGGACCAGCAAGGGGATCTGCGCGCCCGGATCAAAACCGGCTATGACACTGCGGGTATCGATATTGGCGCATCCATCGCCAGTGACGGCGTCTGTCTGACCGTGATCGCCCTTGGGGATGATTGGTACGACGTGCAGATCAGCGCCGAGACGGTGTCGAAAACCAATCTCAACACATGGCAAGTTGGCAAACGCGTGAACCTTGAACGCGCCCTCAAGGTTGGGGACGAACTGGGGGGGCACATCGTTTCCGGCCATATCGACGGCGTGGCCGAAGTTGTTGCCCTGCAGAACGAAGGCGACAGCACCCGTGTAACGTTGCGTGCGCCCAAGGAATTGGCCCGCTTTATAGCGCCAAAGGGATCGGTTGCGCTGAATGGCACATCGTTGACGGTCAATGATGTGGACGGCTGCGATTTCGGGATCAATTTCATCCCCCACACCAAAGAAGTGACGACCTGGGGCGATGTCTCGGTCGGAGATCAGGTAAACCTTGAGATCGACACCCTGGCCCGCTACGTCGCCCGCTTGGCTGAGATGTCCTGAACCACAGGTTGAGACGTCGCGTTTCGGCGGAGTGTAGCAGCAAGCGCTCTGGTATTTGAGTGCTTGGTGGTCTATCCAGCCGTCCAGACACGCTCTTGTGAAAGGCTGCCCCATGAGCTTTGAAACCCCCGGTCCCGTCGAGGCCCTGCTGCGCGACGCGATCAGTCCGATCGAAGATATCATCGAAGAGGCGCGCAAGGGCCGGATGTATATTCTGGTCGATCATGAAGATCGCGAGAACGAGGGTGATCTGGTCATTGCGGCCGAGTTTGCGGATGCCGAGGCGATCAACTTTATGGCCACCCATGGGCGCGGGCTGATCTGCCTGCCGATGACGGCGGAGCGCGTCGAAGCCCTTGGCCTGCCGATGATGGCCGTGAACAACTCATCCCGTCACGAAACCGCATTCACCGTGTCCATCGAGGCGCGCGAAGGCGTGTCAACCGGCATCTCGGCAGCAGATCGCGCTCTGACCGTTGAAACGGCGATCAACGAGCAAAATACGATGGCGCACATCGCGACACCAGGCCATATCTTTCCGCTGCGCGCCAAGAGGGGCGGGGTGCTGGTGCGCGCCGGTCATACAGAGGCGGCGGTCGATATCTCTCGGCTGGCCGGGTTGAACCCATCGGGGGTGATCTGCGAGATCATGAAGCCCGACGGCACCATGGCGCGCCTACCTGATCTGGTCGCGTTCGCCAAAGAACATGACATGAAGATCGGCACGATCAGCGACCTGATCACATATCGCTCGCGCAACGACAATCTGGTTGTCGAAACCTCGCGCAGGACGGTGGCGTCTGAATATGGCGGCGAATGGGAAATGCGCCTGTTCACGGATCAGACACATGGCATCGAACACGTCGTCATGATCAAGGGTGACATCACCACGCCCGAGCCGGTTTTGACCCGAACCCATGCACTGCATGAAGCGCCTGATGTTCTGGGCCTGGGGCCGAAATCGCCACAGGAACTGCCGCGTGCTATGGAAAAGATCGCCGCCGAAGGACGTGGCGTAGTTTGCCTGTTTCGTGAACCGCGCAATGCGCTTTACGCAACCGATGACGAAGGCCCGCGCACCATCAAACAAACAGGTCTTGGGGCGCAGATCTTGTCCAAACTGGGCATCCAGGAACTGGTGCTGCTGACCGATACACCGGAAACGAAATATCTGGGTCTCGACGCGTTTGGAATCTCCATCGTCGGAACCCGTTCCATTCTCAAGGATGATTGATCGTGGCTGAACAAGACAAACACGGCGTACTGCCAACGCCGACATTCGACAAGCCTGTGAAACTTTTGATCGTGGTGGCCCCGTTCTATCGCGCCATTGCCGACAATCTGGTTTCTGGTGCAAAGGCCGAGATCGAAGCCGCTGGCGGCACCTGCGAAGTTGTTGAGGTTCCGGGCGCGCTGGAAATCCCGACCGCCATCGCCATGGCGGATCGCCAGTGCAACTATGATGGCTACGTGGCGCTGGGCTGTGTCATTCGTGGCGAGACCACGCATTATGAAACGGTGTGCAACGACTCGAGTCGGGCGATCCAGTTGATGGGTCTGCAGGGTCTTCTTATTGGAAATGGCATCCTGACGGTCGAGAATGACGATCAGGCCGAAGTACGCGCAAATCCCGAAAAGATGAATAAAGGCGGTGGTGCGGCCGCTGCGGCCTTGCATCTGATCGCACTCAGCCGTAAGTGGGGCTCTTCCAAAAAGGGCGTCGGGTTCAAGCCGCCGTCCGAGTCCATCCTTGTGGCGGGCGACAACAACGGACCCACAACAGCATGACCCAGACAGACGCGCCGAAACCGGCCAACCAGAAACGCCTGATGAAATCCGCCGCCCGGCTTTATGCCGTGCAGGCGCTGTTCCAGATGGAGCAATCGGGCCAAACGACGGAAGCAGTCGTGAACGAGTTTTTGGATCATCGGTTTGGCGCTGTCTATGAGGGTGAGGAAATGCTGGACGGCGATATCCGCGTGTTCCGCAAGTTGGTTGAAGACGCGGTGAATTATCAGGCGCCGATTGACCAGATGACCGACCGCGCTTTGGTCGCCAAATGGCCGATCGCGCGCATCGACCCGACCCTGCGCGCCACCTTCCGTGCAGCCGGGGCCGAACTGACCCAAGGCGATACGCCACCAAAGGTCGTCATCACCGAGTTCGTTGATGTGGCGCGCGCGTTCTTCCCGGAAGGTAAAGAACCGAAATTCGTCAACGCAGTTTTGGATCACATGGCCCGCGAAGCACAGCCAGAGGCGTTTTGAGTTAAGCCTTAGTCCAGTTGAATAAGGCGCAGCCACACAAAGCGCTGCGCCTGAAATCTAAAAATACACTTGTTCAAACAAGTCTTCGGCCTCCACCACTCACAGTTTTTTCCAAAGACACCAACATTTTACCGGAACGTAGCCGGCGTGCCACCTATCGATTCCGATAGCCCGGCGGATTGATCAGGCCAAGTTGCATCGCACGGACCAGTGCGGATTCACGGGTCGGGGCTCTCAATTTTTCGCGCGCATTCTTCAAATGGGTTCGTACCGTAATTTCCGAGAGGTTCAACAGTTCGGCGATTCTGTCGTTTCGGTGCCCAAGAGCCAAAAGGTTCAGGACCTGCAGCTCTCGTGGCGTCAGGTCCGGAGTGGTTGGAGCAATGCTTGTGATGTCGTACACACGACCGTGATTGCTGGGGATATCCGATCCCAGATTGGTGGCCAGCACGGTTGCCAGGACACGCATTTCGCGCTGCCGTTCAGTCATTTGAGCCTGGGCGTCCGGTCGGTCCGATGACAGAACCACCAGCTTGACCTCGTTGTCGGGGCAGGGAACCACCAGAGAGTAAAGGTGAATATATCCGGCCTTTTCCAGATCGTGGTTCAAACCCAGCGCCTTGGTGGAATGGCCGTCCGCAGGCCGGAGGCTTGCGGCCTGCACGTAGAGGCTTTCCCTGCCATTTTGAACCTGCGCCAGCATCGGATCCGCTTCGGCGTACCCTTGGCTGTCATAGCGGTTCAGCCAACCTTTGGACATTGAACTTCGAACCCAATGAATGGCGCCAGTCTCGGGTGTAAAGCAAAGCATGTTCAGTGCGTTAAACCCGATCTCAGCCAGCCGGTCTAACGTGAACTCCCACCGTTCCTGATCATCATGGCGCAGAGAAAGTTCTTCGAGAAGATCCAACGTGAACAGGCTGAGGGCATTCATAGAGACTCCGAATATAGTGTCGCACCCGTTGAGGCTGCAGTTTACTCAGCACGACCATGCGCTATCATCACGGTATCAGACAAGGAGCTTTGTCGTGCCCAAACTGATCCGCCTTTACATCACGCAAGTTGCATGGGGATTTGTCATCTCGGCCCTGTTTGTCGGGGTGCTGCTGGCCCTGAACGTGGCCAACTTGCGCGGCCTGATTTTCGGATCCGAGATCGGGTTGATCGCTCTGGCAATGATCTGGTTCATGAACGGCATCGTGTTCGCCGGTGTTCAGTTCGCCTACGCGATCATGAGCTTGGCGGAAAAGCCAACAGGCCCCAGGCGCGGTACACCCGTTGCGGCCAAGTTCGAACCCGCCCGCGTTGCGGTGGACAAGGGCTGAGCCAACCTATTTCGGAAAATGAAGACTCTCCCAGACCGGGCGAGAGATAAGTTTATGTGGCGGGACCGCCAGTCAACCGTGCGGTGTGATTCCCGAGGACCTGTATGTACAGGTGGGCGCCAGGTAATCAGGCCAGGACCTGAACAGAGCCAGCCCCCTCGGAATTGCTTAAGGCCACCAGAATGCTACCAATCACAAGAAGGGCAGAACCCGCCACGGGCCTAAGTAGGGGTTGCGGCGGGTTTGCACAAGGGGTCAGGCGTCAACAGTTTCGTGCAGCGCATTGCGCATCTTGCCCAAATGTTCGTCCCAACCATCATCGAGTGCAAGGATCAGGCCAAATGCCTCTGCGCCTTGCGGCAGCCCTTCGTGAACCAAGCCCAGCCGGGTACCGCCCGGTACCGGGTCCAGCGTCCATTTTACGACACTAACAGCGTCTCCCATGGGTTTGATGGTAAATGTATATTCGAGATATTCGGGCGGACGGGCAGCGCGTACCTCACCCCAGATCAAAAGATCGCCGCTGGATGTCCCGAACATCTCAAGCTTTTGACCCGCGGCAAGCGGTTGTTCGGGTTTGTGAAACCACTCCGCCAATCGGGCGGGCTCAGTCAAATAGGCCCATACGGTTTCCGGCGTTGCCCTCAGGAAAATCTGCTTTTGCAGAACTGCATTCGTCATTTCTTATTCCTTTCAATAGCTTCCTTCAGATTTTTCAGGCGATCATCCCAGAACTGGTCAAAATAGCTGAACCAGTCGAGGATGGGGGCCATTCCATTCGGCTCCAGCCGGTTAATGCGCTCACGTCCACGTGCCTCGACGGTGATGAGGCCGCCATCGGAAAGAACGGTCAGGTGCTTTTTGACCGCTGCACGGGTCATATCGAACTGATCGGTCAGCTGCGCGATCGTCATGTCGCCAGAGGCAAGGATCTGGACGATCTCCCGTCGGGTCGGGTCCGCAAGGGCGCGGAACGCGTTTTGAATTTGCGTCTGCATTCGTCACCTCAATAGTGATACCATTTGGTATTGTAGTTTATGGGATACCAAATGGTATCACGTCAAGAGTCTTTCAGGCGCTTGATTTTTGTTCACGAATTGTTCACATTTCGGGAATGACACTGGATTTACAGCCCGGACAAAAACTGGCCCGTGGGGTTTCGCGCCATTTATTGGCGCATGGCTTTGTATCTGTTGAGGAATTTGTCCCCACCCGCGGTCTGCGAGTCGACGTCATGGGATTGGGTCCCAAGGGGGAACTGTGGGTGATCGAGTGCAAATCCAGCCGCGCAGATTATCTGACGGATTCTAAATGGCAGGGGTATCTGGATTGGTGTGATCGCTTTTTCTGGGCGGTGGACACCGATTTCCCGACAGACTTGTTGCCAGTAGAGACCGGTCTGATCATCGCAGATGCCTATGACGCCGAAATCATCCGAATGGCACCGGAAGATAAGCTGGCGCCAGCGCGGCGCAAGAAGATGATTCAGAAGTTTGCAACAGACACAGCCCGCAGATTGCAGGCATTGCGTGATCCAAGAATTTGAACTGTCAGTCTTTTACGATCCGGGCAGCTTGCACAGCGGCGAGGATTTCGTCAGCGATTTCTTCCGCTTCTTCAGGTTCGAAGTCCATTGGAATTTCGACGCCGTCGGCCTCGATGAACAGGCGCACCATGCCATGGTCGGTCGGGCCGATCTGAAGGTTCGCCTGAATGTCACGTTCGGTGTTAATGCCCATTTGCGCCTCCGGGACTGAGCGTTCCTGCTAGCGCGCAAAGGGTTGAGAATCAAGCCGCCTTTGAGGTCAGGTAAGGTATGAATGATATTCTGATCAGACCATTCCGGCCAGATGATGCGCCCTGGTTGGTAGAACAGCACGGCTGCCTCTATCAGCGGAACGAGGGGTTTGATGACACATTCGCGCCACTGGTTGAAAGGATTCTGGCGGATTTCATGGCATCACACGATCCAACACGTGAGAAGGGCTGGATCGCGGTGCGGGATGGCGTGCGCCTTGGCAGTATCTTTTGTGTCGCGCTGAACGACCACACCGCAAAATTGAGGTTGTTTCTGTTGATGCCAGAGGCCCGTGGACAGGGCTTGGGTAAACGCATGCTCAACACATGCATGGGGTTCGCCCGCGATTCCGGTTATCGTGATATGGCCTTATGGACCCATGAAAGCCATCGGGCAGCTTGTGCACTTTACAGGGCTTCCGGATGGCAATTAACCGGCAGCAAAAAGGTTCATTCCTTTGGCTGTGATCTTGTCGAACAAAGCTGGGAAATTCGTCTTTAATTCTCTTGCATTCCCTGCGCGTGTTCGGTACATCGCCCCTCACGAGTGCCGCCTTAGCTCAGTTGGTTAGAGCGCTGGATTGTGGATCCAGAGGTCGCCGGTTCGAATCCAGCAGGCGGTACCATATTTTCTACCCCCCTAGAAATAGAACTTTGCAAATTCAAATATTTATGTCGCTCGATTTTGTCAGACCACTGGATTTTCCAATGGCGGTGAGGGTGCCAGTCCCAATTAGTGCACCATTAGTGCACCAAAACGGCTAGTGCACCGCGAATTCAGGAGCACCACTGTGGTGCACCGCGACCTTGACAAGGGAATCGCGGCCGTCAAAATAGGCGACGCATTAGAGGCCCTTGGCCTCGGCACCCACGAGCGAGCCGAGACCAGCCGATGTACGTTTCCACGCACTACCTGACCCAAGAACAACTCTGGTCGGTGTACCACAATAACGACCGGAGGACGGTCGATGCCCCGCAGAAACGCATCGCCGCTGCCTATGGGGTGCCTAGCCGCCAAGCAGCACTGTTCTATACGTTGGCTGATCTGATTTTCCCAGATGCGAAACTAGCGGAGGACAAGTGGTACGATGCCTTTTTACCGCTTGCAGAACGATCTCATTGGGGCACCGTTCACCCGCTGGACTTCATTCGTACCTGCGATTGGCTCAGAGACATTTGGGCCGACTGCCGGAACGACGGGACCTTTCCGGCCAAGGTGATGCTGGACCTGAACCTGAACAAGGTGCTGGGCGTGGATAGTCTGCACACCATCGCAAGGCCAGGTTCGAAGAACGGGCGGCTTACGATGGCTGCCATCACCCCCATCGGCGCGGTAATTGCAACCGCCGTGAACGGTGCGCTGGCCGGTCGTGCGCTTCGCCATTGCCGCCACTGCCAAAGTATTTTTCTCGCGCCCAGACGCAATCGCTACTACTGCCAGACGGCCTGCCGAGACAAAGGGGTGAGGAACTAGTTTTTCGCGCGTAACCGCTTCTTGCGATGCTGCAGTTCGGGCTTGCGGGCGACTTGCGTTTCGACCAGCAACAGGAGTTGGGCGTGGGTTTTGGCCTCGGTCATGTCCGAGAGTTCCTGCGCCCACACTGCGGCTCCACGAATGCTTGCCGAGCCTTGGGGCGGGATGCCCCCTCGGAGAAGGGTCACCTCGGCAGCAACGTGGGCTTTCAGGAGTGCAACGCAGAGTTCAGCGCAGGCAACCGCGTCTACATCCTCGCGGCGCGATTCAAGATTTGCGATGAGGTCGTCCAGTACGTCCGGGCTTAGGTGCTGTGGACTGGTCTTATAAGTGCGCTCAAAGGCGGAGGCTATGGGCACGTTCGACCGTGGAGACCGCATCATTCGGGTCTGTTGTCTCGCGGGCGGTTTTTGCCCAGCGGTAAATCTCGTACAGGTAAGTCTTGGTGCGTCGAATGGCGATCTTGCGGTTCAGATGAACAACGGACCCATCGGTCAATGTCACCGCTTTAGGCGGGATCGTTCGTGTGATTGTCATATCCGGACCTCTCTCGCGGTATTGGTCCAGATTAAATCAACTGGTCAGAATCCTGTAACGTTTTATTTTAAAATTCTTTTTAACGCCAAAGGCACTAACTAACTTGGCCGCGCCATAAGCGCCTGCTTGCCATACTTTGCCGCTCGGGCCTGTGCAGCCCCGGCGGTGCGGCCTCGGGCGTTGATCGTGCGCAGGTCTTCCGAAAGCGCGGTAATTCCGATGGCGCGGGCAAGGACCATCTGCTGCCGCATGAGGCTTTCGCGGATTTCGAGAAGGGGGTTCTTCGCGGGCCAGCCCTTGGGCGTTCGGATCATACTGCCGGTTTGATCGATCTGCTTGTCCAACTCCCGCATGTCGTTTTCAAAACGGACGATTCGTCCCAGACAGATCAGGTCGTATTCCCGCCAGTCTTCCGCTACGCGCGTGCGCGCGAGTTGATTCCAGAGATCGACGTCCGCATCGTGCCGCAACCACACATCTGCTGGCGGAGGAACGACGTCTAGGCTCTGCAGAATTGCCTGCCGCTGGCCCTGAATTGAATCACTGCGCGCGGCTCTTTTTTTATTCATCTGTCGCCCTCCGTGGTTTCCCAAGGGTATCGGCGCATATTAGAAAATCAAGGGAGGGGCCAGGTCGCAGAATGTCATTCAAAGTCCTGCCCTAATTTTGACCCCCAAAAAACCGTTAGCAAAAGACGTCTTCTCCCCCGTGCGGTCGCGCCCCGTGTCAGTATTTTTTGAACTCCCCCCCCCGCACCGTCGGTTGGGAACACTCGGGAATACCTAATGACGATGTCCACTGATTCCGAGCGGCGTGAACGGTGGCTGTCCATTCGGATTCTGGGTGCAACGGACTTTAACAGGACTGTCACGATCCCTTTTGCGGGAGGGTGTCGGAAATTCGTGCGAGGCGCTTATGTGACTTGCCGGGTAAGAGTTCGCATTGCAGCATTTCGTCCGATCGGATCGAACGACGGCACTGAGGCCAGAGCTGACTTCGGCGAAGTCCGCAGCATCGGTCGTCAATCGCGGATCAAAGGCATTCTCTGCGGCTGCAAAGCCAACTCATCAATTGAGCGAAAGCTGACACTTAATTTGGCGGAGATCCATGTTCGGCTCTGTGTCGCGCAATGACAGAAACCATGCTTTCAATCCTCCACGGTGGGTGTCCGAATACTCCGTACAAGAAATTGGCCCTCAATAAGAAAAAAATCTGAGCGCTAGTGCCGATCTCCACGCGGGGCAAGGGCTCTAGTTGAAGGTCACAAATCAAATCCTAATAAATTCTTCCTGTGGAACTCCACGGCCGAACTTCTTGATTAGAGACCAGTACGCTCTGACATCAGTCGGAACTTCACCTTCAAGAACTCGCTCCGATCCCGCCAATTGTGAAGTATAGCGCTCACTCAAACCACGACCTGCACACAATAAGCTCTCGATTTCTTCAATAGGTGGCAGCATTACCCCCGCAAAACCTGGCGTCTCAAGCGCAATGCGTAAGCCTGCTGGGTCAATATCGGGAAATACAAAAACGGGATTACTCAGCACTCGTAGAAACGTTCGCGCAGCGTCAATAGTATAGCCGCGAGGTTGCCCGCGGTAGACGACTAAAGCATCGCGAAGATCTGCTGGAACTTCGAAAGAGAGTTGATGGATGTTTTCGAAGGCTTCCCAGTTCTCCACCAAAACCGCAAAAACGTGATCAGAGAAATCCGCGGCGGCGTTGACAGGAACATCTAGATTTACACCGTCAGGCAAGATGACTTTCTTTTCCCCCATTCGAACCGAACCGCCACTGAAGGACTTCAGCGCCACGCGACCTCTCCGAACAGAAATCGACGACGCTTTTTCGTTTGAGCCTAGCGAAAGAGCTTCTGCGCGGCTTTTGCCTTTCCAAGCGTCCACCTTAGTTCCCGGAGGAACCTGAAAATCTCGCTCCAGAGCCCGCACCAACTCTTCCCGTGCTTGCGTCCCCATAAGAATGTTTGATCCATTTTGCGTTACAAAAATGTTGTTGTCGCGCAAATAGGACAGTAGCTCTTTCGATGCGCGGATTGATCCTGGTTCGGATAAGGCGCGCAATCCCGCTTTGATCAAGTTCTGCGACATAGACGAATATCCTCTAAGCGTTGGTTCGCCATGTGAGCGGATACACTAGCGTCGAGATCATAGCTTGCTTCATACGGCAGATTTTCGTCCTCGGTCGTTAGCCAGCTCACTACGTGTTCTAAAAAATCCTTTTCCTCAATGTCCTCTCTCTGCGCGCACCAGCTCGAAACGGATACCCAACCTCCTGCGCAATCGACATGGTTCAAAAGATATGTGAGCGCCAGTTCCTCAACGGCATCTTCTTCCTCCGTTTCGGCTTCCTGCCCTAGTATCATTCGTTGACCAGCTTCTCTTTCTGGCGCGCGCTTTTCCTCAATTGGTTTCAGATCTGCGCATAAATGCGCAAGGCTTCGTTGACCTCGATCTGAGTAAATGTCCAACCATTCCTTATCTCCGCTGGACGGCTTGCGCATCAGGAAGTCACAAAGTGGCGTTTCCTGTTCGATACGCTCTAGGTCCACTTCCCCACCTTCTGACAAGAACTTAGCAAAAGCTCTAACCTTCCTGGTGTGATGTTCGATTTTGCGAAACGAAAACATGTAGCTGTTAAAGACCTCAGAGATCTCAAGCAGACTTTGTGACCAATTCCCCATCCTCCCTGAGATGGAGCTTTGGTAAACATTTCCAGCCCGCGAGATATCCTTACGATTAAATCGATCATGCATATCGGTGCGGTTGAGGCGGTTGAGGGCTTTGCGTAAGCGGTCCGCGCGTTCGAGATAATGCGCGTTGTGACGCATTTTCTCATCGTTAGAAGACACGTCTGAGAACTTACTCGCCATAACTTGGTGAAACTGAAGAATATCTGCATCCACCAGTTCGCGTACATCGTATAGGCTTTGGACAAGATCCTCTGTGTTGCGGTCCACATCTTCGTGTCGGCCTTCCACTGCAGCGGCCTCAAGCTCGGTCAGAAGTTTTTCAAGACGATCGATTTCCTCTCCGATATTGCCTTTAATCGCAAATCGCTTCTGTCGTTGGGTCAAATCATCCAGAACTTCGCGAAGAGAACGTGTCAGGCCATATCTGCCTTCTTCGCGAGGTGTTAACACCCGTTCTTTGTGAAGAGCGTCAACAGCATTGCCATTCTCTTCGGTTCTTAGAACCTCTCCTGCATGGTAGACATCTTCAATGACCTCTCCGTGACGGGAGAGAAGGCCAAGAAACCTCTGAATGTCGCTTGTGATATTCACAACAAGCTTTCCTGCTGGATAAATTCGTCGATGGTGTCCTGCGCCTCCGGCGTGTTCGTGATCAGGAAATCCAAAAGATCATGAAAGGCGTCGACCATCCCCGTCGCTTCGTAGTAGCTCCGGTCGCCCTCATAGTCTGTTTCTTTCAAATACCCGCGCTGTTCGAGGTTCTTCAAAACCGCTTTCAGCATATCTGCGGCGTCCTTTTTGCCGGTGCTTCTGCTGAGTTTTGGATAGAGCGTTTTCAGATCCGAAAAGAGCTTTGAGCTGGCTTCAATCCTGGAAGCATATTGTCCTGGGTATATTCGGTCTCCAGGGCGTAGGACAATGTCGGTCTGTCCGACGGCAAGACAGAGCGCCAGGAAATCCATCATAGGCCGCACGTCTCCCATTATTTTTCGGTGCATGGAGGACAAATTTGCGCCTGTCGCCTCGCCAGCTCTATCTGGAACTAGAAAGTATCCCGACTTGTTGTGTGTGGCCACGACGCGCCAGCCGATTTGGCGCACATAGGTGTTGATACGTTCTCGTTTGTCTGCGACCGAGAGGTGGTCAAACAAGTCAGGCTCAGTGACGTGGCAAATGATACGGCCACCCATCAAGGCGTTTACAGCTTCAGCAAACATGGGTCATCCTTCTCCGCCAACAGAAACGGACTGAGAAGGAAGGGTCTGCATTTCATTCTGGGTTTCCTTCGACCAAACCAGGCTATGGGAGGGTTTCGCGGCGCCGCGGACTTCCATCAAGCGTGGACCAAGATTTTTGTCCTTCACAATCCGCAAGCGTTGTGTAAATCGCTCTCGGATACCCAGATCCGCGTTTGGCGTGGCTGAAATGAGATTGATCCCATTGTCGTTCAGCATCTTCAGTAGGTTACGAACATTTCTGCTGTCGATATTTCCCAACTCGTCGAGAGCCCAGACCATCTGAACTGGTTTTTTCCCACGCACGATATTGATGAAGCCAACTAGGATCGTTGTAAGGATGAGGTACGACACGCCATTGGAGGAAATGTCCGCAAGGTCGGTTGAAGCGTGGAAGTCCCGCTTTATCCCGTTTTCAACTACATGGCCTCTCAATCTGATTTGCTGACGTAAGTCCGCGGTTATGCCGTCGTTGCCACTCCAATACTCCAGAAGGTCGCTCAGCGCCTCAGTAAACACGTTCGGCGGTAAGTCTTCACCGGAACGCGTCCAGTCCTCGTGTAGCTCGGAGATCCGTTCAAGAGCGGGTAAAAACTCCAGCTCTTTGATGCCGGATTCGATCTTAATTTGAATATCCTCAACAACGTCTGTCGCAATGTTCTGGCTTAGGCTGCGCTGCAACAAGCGGTTCTCTTCAGTGATCCGTTCGTCGGTACGCTTGAGCATCTGATACTTGTTCTTGAACTCTTCAGCGTGGAAATGCGCGTCGTTGCGCAATGTGTCCCGATGCTGCTCATGCAGCTCGTTGAACCAATCTTCAAACGCTGGCAACCATTCAGGCCCCTCAGCAAAGGACTGAAAAGCCTGCCTGCGGAGCTGGATGTGCTGCTCCGGCGGGCTGCCCGGCTCAGCCATGAAGACCCGCGCCACGTCTTTTACGCCAATTCTGATTTCCTGAGTCAGCGTGTTGCGCTCCCGCTCCGCATCGTTCAAGGCGCTCAAAAGCGCATCCACCGTCCGTGACGTGCGTACAGGTTCCGGCCTTTCTTCGGCGTTTTGCTGCAGGCGGATTTCTAGCTTTGACCTATTTTCCCGCAGGGCAGATAGGTCCTTCTCGGTCTGATCGATCTCGCGCTTAAGCCCCATGCGTTTGCGCGTCCAACCCTCAATCAGCTGCTCCAACGCCTGGCTCAGCCGTCCGACGGTCACTTTGTGATTTTCCGCCTCTGCTCGGCACGCATCCACCCGGGACCAGTCATCGGCGAGGAAACTGTGCCATGCCACGACCGTTTTTTCAATCGCCCGTACGCGGGCAAGTGCGTCGCGATGCGTCTTTGCACTTTTTTCGAGATCCTGGAGGGTTTGCGGGTCGACGCCCTTGTCGCGGAGGGCCTTTGCGCGTTCCTTATCGAGTTCCTTCAGATCCGCTTCGCGTGAATTGCGGATCCGCGTCTCCCGTTCGAACAGCGCCTGTGTGGTACGCATGATCGCTTCTTCAAGCGCCTCCAACTCCTCACGGTGCCGCAGTTCATATCCGGCAAGGTCTTTTGCACGCTCCGCCTCCAGGTCTGTCTTTTCGTGCTCTGCCAGGGCCTGTGCCTTCTTAGCTTCCTGCAACCGCGTGATGGCTGCCTCGCGAGCAGTTTCTTGGGCAGTATCCTTCGCTGCATGACAGTTTGTCAGGTGCCCTCTAGCATGCTTTAACTTGCGCGCCAGAATGCCAGTATTGACTTCAAGTTCACTGGATTTGCGCCGAATCTCTCTCAGTCGGGTAGAGGCTTCATCGCGTTTCTTTTTGGAGGTCGCAATGTTCTGCTGCACCTCTCCAATATCCGCCATGCAGCGGTCAATGTTGAGTTCAATCACGCTTAGATCTGCCTGCTGAAGCGGGTCTACGTCTTCCAGATCAAGGTCGAGCCCAAAAACACTCCTTTCTGCCCTGAGATCCTTTGGACTGAGATCTGTCCGACTGAGCAGATCTTCTCTTAGCACACGCCCTATAGTATCGCCCCAATCCGGTCGCTGGCGACGCAGGAACGCAAGCAGGGTTCCATCAGAGGGGGCTTTAGAAGCCTCCAGCTCTTCGCGCGTTTTTTCCAGACGCAGTTTGGATTGTGAGAGGCGTTCGATCTCACCGTCAACTTTTGCAACGTCTGACTTGGCCGCAGTTTCTTGGGCTTGCAGAGGCGCCTTTTGTTCAACGGCCGCGTTATAGGCCGCCTGACGCGTGTCGACTTCCTTTTGCGCTTCGGTGACGCGCTCTAGGACTGCGCTGTCGACAGTGGGGTTCTTAGCGGCTTCCTCTGCCGCTCCGACAGCCGCCGCCGCAGCTTTTAGTTTGTTCGATGCCGCGATCATTTGCGGCGCATAATCTTCTTCCGCGCGCTCGCGGCTCTCCTGCCTGCGCGTTTCAATCGCCTCGCGCTTGGCCCGGCGTCCGTCCTCGGACCTCTTGCGGTCAAGCGCGATCTCCCTAAGGGCGTTATCAGCCGTCTCCCGCCGTGCCTCTTTGAGTATGTCATAGCTGCTCGTGAGTTCTGACAATTCGCTCTTGAGCGCGGTCAGGCGTTCCGAAACTTGCCGGGCCGCGTCTTCCAACTCAGACAGGCGCGCAAATTCTGCCACCTTGGCCTCGATGTCGTCATCCATGAACCTCGCATATTTCTCTGTTAGTCGCTTCACTTCAGCTGACGCCGTGTTGAGTTTGACCTCAATCTCCGCCAGCGCCTTTCGAGCCGCTTCCCGATCGGCCGCATGGGCATTTTCCGCCTCCTGGAATGCCTGCTCTTGCCGAGGAAGGGTTTTCAACAAAGTCTCAAGCTGCTCTTCGAGATCATTGAGCAGCCCACGCATTTCCGATAGGGCCTCTTTGCGGCGCCGGTGGGCCTCTTCCAGAACGGCATTCTTGGCTACAAGACGCAAAACATCGTCTTCTTTTGCCATGACGTCACGATAGGACCGAAAGCGTTTTGGCCAGCTGGCAAGGCTTTCGCGTTTCCCGCCCAGTTTGATGCGCCGCTCGCCTTTCAGTACCTGTTCGGCCACCATGTCTTCCAGTGCGCGCAGGCTGCCGTCTTTTTTGAGCATGGAGAAAATGACATTCTCAACATTTCTGAGAGGTGTACGCGGCGGCGCCAGCGCGTAATCCGCCTGAAGTTGCACGACATCGTTCCGACGTGGGTTTTCAATGGGCAAGCCTTGAATGATTGTCTGATATTCGACCTGAGTTGTGATTTGCCGTGACGCGATCTGATAGCCCTGGTCACGCAAGTGTTTGGCAAGATGGCTAAATTCGACGAACTTGCCATCGTTTGTCACGAACATATTCTCGTATAGCTCGGAACGTACAAACCGATAGACCAGCTTTTCCTCCGAGGTCGCGAGATGCATGATTACCGCGCGTTTGGAGCCAGCGCGGTTGCGATATTCAAATGCGATATACGAGGTCGTTCGCGGCAGATAATGCCCAAAGAAGGTTTTGTCCTGTGCCTTGCGAGAAAGCTTCTGCGGGGGAAGGCCAAAACCCAAGGGAAGTGCTTGAATGACGGACGTCTTGCCTGCCGCATTTGTACCCGTGATCAACACGTTGCCGTCCAGCGGCACTTCTCCGATCACACCTTTGAAGATATTCGTGTCCACCAAAAGCATTCGAGTGAACCCCGGAGGCTCAGCGTCGAGCTCATTGTGCTGTGGCGTCAAAGAGACGTTCATTCCGATAAACCCTCCCCTAAGCCCGCGCATTTCAATTGGGAAAACTTTAAAACAAGCGACAACATAAGAACTCGTAGTATCGGATTTATATTGATTTTTCTATCCTTGCTTCAGATGCTGAATTGGCAAATGAGGTCTTACAAAGCTATCTATACGCCTCGAAGTTAGGTGCTAGTGAAACAAGTCACTCCGCGACTGTTCCTCCTTTGTTTTATTAATGTGTGGCTTTAGTCTGAAGCGGGCTTTTGATTTGCGGCCAATTTCTTTTGCCAAAGCGCCAATTTATATGCTGTTTGGGCGATGAACGGCCTCGATGCCATGCTAGTTCAACAGTCCGGTTCGTCCGCAGAGCGGTCGTTCAAGCAAGTTGCAGCGAACGGTTGCTACGAGCCCAAATTGTCGAATGCTGCGGAGCAGTGTTAATGTCTGCATACGATGCTCTGGAAGCCGAAATGACCAAACACCCCAGTCAAGCGAACGATGAAAGGCCCGCCATTCTCTGTGTTGCAGGCTTTGGTGACAATGCGAGCATGTATGACGATTTGGCTGACACCCACCTCGCCAACAGCTATCGTTTGCTACCCATCAATCTTCCGGGATTTGGCGCTCAGCCTTTGGCAAAAGAAACAACTCTCGAGGCACTTGCTCAAATCGTCGCCGACGAAGCGAACAAGCACGGAGCCGAGATCATTGTCGCTCATTCGGTTGCTTCAATCATAGCTTCACTGGCTGCCAAAAGGGCAAGCTGTCCTTTGACAACCATTATTTCATTGGAAGGTAATATCACTGCCGAGGATGCCTATTTTTCTGGAACTGCCGCCGACTACGGTGATCCAGTTGCGTTTCGTGCGGCGTTTCTTGAACGGCTTGATGAAATGGCGAAAACGGCACCAATCATCCGACGGTATCGTAATGAAGTTTCGAAGGCTGATACTCTGGCACTGTGGCAACTCGGCACCGACGCACGGCGTTATTCAGCAAGCTGCGTGCCCGGCGAGCTTTTGCAGAACGCGGCAAATGTGATTTATCTCTACAACCCTGATAACTGTCCGGATAGCACCGTCCGTTGGT
Organism: Ruegeria sp. CDSC054; assembly: GCF_059610645.1. Taxonomy (NCBI): domain Bacteria; kingdom Pseudomonadati; phylum Pseudomonadota; class Alphaproteobacteria; order Rhodobacterales; family Roseobacteraceae; genus Ruegeria; species Ruegeria sp. CDSC054. The sequence continues at coordinate 177,947 of NZ_JBXWOA010000009.1, forward strand.
TAGAAGAAAACAAGATGGATCGGATCGTTCTCGATAATGCCACACACTGGGCGAGCGTTGATCAGCCCGAAAGGCTTGCAGAAATGATTGCTGAGGCACTCCGCCGATAGGCGAATGCAGCCGTTCACAATTGGATAGATGAGAGTTGGCTTTGTTTTGGCTTTCCGCAAGAAACGGGTCGCGGTGTCGGGGGCACGTCAGCTAATCCGTTAGGTGATAGTTAGTGACGGAACCAGAAGACATGACAAACCAACCCATGCCAGCAATGGATTTTACAGCCAGCGTCATGCTGCTTCTGCTCGCTGCGGTTTGGGGCGGGTCGTTCTTCTTCGGCGAGGTTGCACTGACTGAAGTGCCCCCGCTGACAATAACGCTGCATAGGGTGATCTGGGCAGTCCCAATACTGGCACTCATCGTCCTATTCAAAGGATTGAGAGTTCCACGTGCCCCTCGGGTATGGGGCGCTTATCTCGTTATGGGGGCGCTCAATAACGCTATTCCGTTCTCGCTGATCTTCTGGGGGCAAATGCAAATCGACAGCGGGTTGGCTTCAATACTCAACGCAACGACGGCAATGTTTGCTGCGGTCGTGGCTGGCTTGCTTCTTAAGGACGAGCCGCTGACTCCAAAGAAGATAGCAGGTGCGGCACTTGGTATTTTAGGGGTGGCCTTTATTATGGGGCCAAGCGCATTGACCGAGTTCAATCCGGGAAATCTGGCACAGCTGGCTATCCTTGGGGCAACGCTCTCCTATGCATTTGCCGGTGTATGGGGCAGAACTGCTCTTTCAGGCCAACCACCACTTGTGAATGCACTTGGCATGCTGATCGGTAGCACAGTGCTTATGATCCCTATTGTTCTCGTGATGGATGGTCCCCCAAGCTTCGCTCTGTCTGCTGGAGTATGGGCAGCGCTTATTGGGATGGCCGCTCTATCAACAGCGCTGGCCTATGTACTTTATTTCGCAATCCTTGCGCGCGCCGGAGCCGCCAATCTTCTTTTGGTTACGCTGCTGATCCCACCGTTCGCTATCGGTCTTGGTGTCACGTTCCTTGGTGAAAAGATGGAGCCAGAAGCTTGGGTCGGGTTTGCCATCATTGCTCTTGGCTTTGCTGTAACCGACGGTCGGCTTTTTTTCCGCTTTGCCAGGCGCAAGCCCCAAAAAGTAGAATGAGGCGCTTTCTGGAATACTTTTTACAAGCACCTTACGGAGTGACGATCCCCGTCGTCACCAACAGGCCCGGCCAAGCGTCGGGTCTATTTTTGAGTAGCGGACATTCAGCGAAGACAAACGAATGGCGGCAAAGTCCGCACAGCGGTCGTTCACGCCGAGCGCGGCGAACGACTGCTTCGAGCCCATAGTAGTCGCTCAAAAAGCGGGGTCCGGAGATATGAGAGCCCATTAGGGAAACCTTTTTTTCGCGCAGAAGCCCTCCAGAGAGCAGATTTAGCCTCCCGCCATACCAGCGACGTTGACATAGAGGGCGTACACAGAATGGCTTGCTGCCATGAAAAGTCGGCTGTTGGCACGGCCTCCAAAGCAGAGATTGGCACATCGTTCAGGCAAAGCGATGCGACCTATTGGAGTTCCATCAGGGTCAAAGACCATCACTCCGTCCAGTTCGGCATCACCCATACCCCAACCGCACCAGAGGTTGCCATCCACATCCACGCGGAATCCATCTGGCGTGCCAGAACCTGCATCGATTAGCACACGCTTGTTCTGGATCGAGGCACCATCTGTGTTCACGTCATAAGCTAGTATCTTTCGAGACGGTTCACCACGCGATTCAACAATGTAGAGCACGGTCTCATCGGGGCTGAAGGCCAAGCCGTTTGGTCCCAGAATGTCATCGGCTACGACTTTCAGTTTTCCGGTGTCGGGGTCCAGTCGGTATACGTTCTGGCCTAACTCTGGTTCGGCGCGATGACCTTCGTAGTTGCCCGAGATGCCAAACGGTGGATCCGTGAACCAGACACTGCCGTCTGATTTGACGATCACATCATTGGGCGAGTTGAGACGCTTTCCGTCAAAGCTATCGGTTAGCACAGTGATTGACCCATCATATTCTGTGCGCGTAACCCGTCGTCCACCGTGCTCGCACGTAATCAGGCGACCTTGCCTGTCCCGGGTCTGACCGTTGGCAAAATTCGAGGGCTGACGAAACGCCGATGACTGTCCGGTAACCTCGTCCCAGCGCATGATCCGGTTATTCGGAATATCACTCCATAGCAGATATCGCCCGTCACCGAACCAGACTGGCCCTTCACACCAGCGACAACCAGTTGCCAATCGTTCTACGCCGGCCAACGGCAGCCTGTATTTATCAAACCGCGGATCGAACGCCACAACGGATGGGTCTGGATACCGCTGGGAGGGTTGCCAGCTATTTTCGAAGTCAAATTTGTCCGTCATAAATCATCCTCATTGTGGTGTCTGCTCAAGCTAAGTGACCGGTCTTGAATTGAACAGGGCGCGTTAATCACCATCGGCAAAGCCCCTAAGGACGCAAGTGCAAATCTCAGTTGCGATCATCGCGGCTATTCGACTTGGCCTGCTTTTTCCGCCAAGCATTCGTTGAGTGTAATTCACTTAACATCGGCACCAAGGCTGGAGCGGTCGTTGAAATGATGGGATTTAGGAATTTTCATCTCGCTAGAAAGCCCCACCAAGTTTGGCTAACAGGCTGCCGGGGACCAGCAACATCGCTAAACTTGGATGGGGCTAAGTGCTGGTGGTGCAACACTTGTTGACCAAGTAGTTCGAACTACTCAGGATGCAAATCAACTACTGCTAACTAGCTGACAACCATTGTGCGTCTTAGCCCGCAAACTGGACATGCGATGTGGTTTGAAGAGTGACCGTACAGAGCCCAATGCGGAGAATGGTTTTCAGCACGTCGGGCGGAAAAGGGTCATTCACTAAAGCCCATTCAAACGGCAGTAATGCGCAGCGTGCTACTGGTCGTTTAAGTGAAGAGCAGATGTGAGTGTGCCCTAGTTTCCGCGATGATCTCAATAGCAATTGACGTTGGCGTAGGCCAGTTGGGATGCAAGATTGCTTCAACAATATCCGCGTCAGCTACAAACCGCGCGTTATGTTTCGCAGCAAGATAGCGCATGTGGTGGTTTTCCTGCAGGCACATCATTTGGATTGTCCTGACACCTCTGTTCTGTGCCATTGCGAACATCTGTTGAAACAAAGCGTCACCAATGCCAACACCTTGCCACTCGGCCTCCACGGAGAAGGCGGCTTCGGTCTTTGATTGCCATGACTGAAAGATACCGCGCAGTTCCACAAGGCCCCTCAATTGCCCAGAGATAAACGCTCCACAAACGATACTGTCGTACCGAAGGACATTCTGCGCATAACCCAAAACCCCTTTATTAGAAACGGTTCCACAAAATCGTGCGCGCCGAGTCTGGTCATCCAATCGAAGAAAATGATCACAGATGCTATCTTGATCGCCGAAACGGAGACGACGAACGATCGGGTCTCGTGATGTTCTCCTGCCTCTCATCTTTCGCGGCTCCTGCTTGGCAGGGTGGTTTGGGCCAGCATTTTCGGGAGGAGGTGAAAATACTGGCCCTTTGCGTTGGCGCTCCCTGTTGGCTTTTTCGCCGCCGCTCTTGCTGGCTTACTCTGGGAGGAGCGAGGACCAGCAAATTCCGTTCAATCTTTTGTTCTGAGGGTCTACTTCGCTATTCGTTAGCCATCAATTTTGCGGCATATTCTGGGATATCGGATCGCGAGATTCCGATCTGAGCGAGCTGATGGTCGTTCATATTCGAAAGAGTGGAAAGCATCCGGGCCGTTTGAAGCGCCTTAAAGGCCGCATTTGCCGTGGCTCCGATCCTCGCCAGGAAGCTGATTGATAGAACAATGGCGTGACCACGATCGATACCAGCCGTTTGGGTGTTAGCAGCCATATGCAGCCTCCATAGCAAGTCTTTTGATGCTACTGCGCGGAATGCCCAGATCTGTCAGGTCGCGGTCAGATAGCACCGAGAGCTCATAATACGTTGCGCGAAAAACCCTGCGTTTGGCCTGTGCCCTGCGTATCGCGTCCAGTTTTTGATGAAAGAACGTGCGGCCAGCTTCGAAAACGACATCTAGCCCGCTGTTTGATCGAGTAATTGCCATGATATTGCCTCGTCCGTTGCTGCAATGCAGTATTTATGCTGCAATGCAGAGATAAGGGTATTTGGTAGCGCTCACAATTCGACAATTTGGCAAAGACCCCATGCCATATTGGAACAACAAAGGTCACGACATGGACATTTCTGCGCAAATGCTAATCTTTACGACGGTTGTCGAGCAGGGCAGCATCTCTGCGGCTGCTAGATCAATGGGGCAGACCCCATCAGCAGTAAGTAAGCAGATCGGGTTACTTGAAGATCAGGTGCACTACCGCCTTCTCAATCGCACCAGAACGGGTGTCTCTCCGACGCGAGAAGGCCAAGATTTCTATGAAAAATGCAAAGCGATGGCCGACAAATTCAATGAGGCCAAAGCGATGATCCACAGCTTCGACGGTGTCCCACGCGGAGAACTCAGGATCGCATCCACTGTTGCATTCGGTAAGTCCCAACTGATTCCTGCCCTGCCAGAGTTCATGAAACAGAACCCCGAGGTTCAAATGTCTTTGGATCTGACCGACCGAGAAATTGATCTTCGGAGTGAAGGGTTCGATGCGGCGATCTGCTTTGCGGAACAACGCAAGAATCCAGATATGTTCATCAGGCGCATTATGCAAAGCCGAAGGGTACTTTGTGCCTCACCTGAATACCTTGAGCGTTCTGGAACACCGTCGAATTTTGCCGAATTGTCTGAGCACAATTGCTTGAGAATTGCTGGGAGAAGCCAGCGGAACGTTTGGAACAATATCGAACCGAACGCAGGCGAGAAATTTGAAGCAACGGGCAGTTTTGAGGGAAACAGCACCGATGTCGTCTTTCGAGCCGCTCTTGCTGGCATCGGGATCGCACGGTTGCCCTGCTATATGGCAAACATTAAATTTAGCTCCGGCGAACTTGTCCACGTCATGCCGGAGTATGCACCACCCAGCACAGATATTGTCGTAATGTTTGCCGAAAGGCGGAACCTGGCACCAAAAACCCGCGCGTTTGTGGATTATCTCGCGCGGCGGTTTCGGGATTCTGAATAAGACCAAAGGAACGGCTAACTTCTTATAGAAACGATCGCAGTTGTCCAAGTTTATCCGATCCAATCTGCTGTGACTTTTTAAAAGCCCAGCCGAGTTTCAAACAGAACTGACTGGGCACCTCGATCAAAAATCTGGTAGCGGTTGGTGAATATAGAATTGGTTAATTCAATCTAAGAGGAGCCTTTCTCCGAACACATGATTAACGGCTGCTATCAGCGGCATTAAAGTGATAATGCGCTTAACCCGCAGATGAGCTAAACACCTAACGATGGATCGTTTCACCTAAATCCGCTTCGACAATATTTTCCAATCGTTTCGACTCTAAAAAACACCCAATGGTTGGGGCAGTAGGCCAAGACCTGGTCGCGGACACGCTGACTGCGAAAGTCAGATTTCTAGGGCCTCTGAGGGCTTGGCCAAGATGAACCGTGGATTGCCATGAAGCGATATCAACGCATGACTTATTTCGTAGCTTGCACCAATTACCTCAGATAGGTGTTGAACCAATCAATGGTTCGGTCCCAGGCTAGGTTTGCCATTTCCTCGTCATAACGAGGCGTGCTGTCGTTATGAAAACCGTGGTTGGCATTTTCGTAGATGTAGGCCTCATAAACCTTGCCGTTGGATTGAAGAGCAGCCTCAAAATCTGGCCAACCTGCGTTGATGCGCTCATCAAGCTCTCCCATCTGAATCAGCAGCGGGGCCTGAATTTTGGCCACATCCTCAACTGCTGGCTGGCGGCCATAGAACGGCACACCCGCCGCCAGTTCCGGGTAGGCCACCGCAATTGCGCTGACCACACCACCGCCATAGCAGAAACCCACAGCGCCAAC
>NZ_JBXWOA010000010.1:0-154495 GCF_059610645.1 Ruegeria sp. CDSC054
GTTATCCTGTCAGAATGAATGTTCGACTCAGACATGAAGCGATTGTGCGGACCCTCCGCCGAACCGGTACATCCACTATTGACGCCCTTGCTGATGAGGTGGGCGCGTCCCGCCGCACCGTGCTGCGCGATATCAGCGCGCTTCGGGATGAAGGCTATGTGATCCATTCCGATGTGGGGCGCGGTGGCGGCTTGCAGCTTGATCCGCAATCCATGCAGACAACAGCCAAGCTATCGGTGCCAGAGGTCTTTGCAAGCTGTTGTCACGTTAACCTCCTGTCCACCAAAGAATGCTGAAGATCAGATTTCAAGCTGCTCGAGTAAAGGACAATTCCGACAAATGTTACATTGGATGGCAGGAGAAGAATGATGGTTTCGGTGGGTCCGCGGCGCAGATTGCGCTGATACACCGAATCGTGGCGGAAGTACGCAATTGGCTGAGGGCGTTTTAGTCAAACCGGAGCAACCGTAGTCGCTCAGTTGTCACGGCCCAAAGAATACGCGGGCGGCGCCAAAACCACCGCTCGTCGATTGCGCAGCATCCTGTGTTATTGGATCGCGTCAATGTCGGGTTGTCGTTGTGGGTGGGCATGGCGGATCGGAGGATCAGTCATGGAAACACCAAACTTACCTGCCATTCGCGCACTTCGCCCAGTCTGGAACAAAGGACGTATCGTGGGTCAAAAGCGCCCACTGAAACCAAAGCATCCCTGTTCGCCTTGAGCTTGCTTACAACCATCGCGATCTTGCACTCTGCAACATGGCCATCGACAGCAAACTTCGCAGCTGTGATCTGGAGAAGATGAAGGGGGTCGATGTCATGTCATCGGGGCAGATCAAGGAACGCGCTTCCCTACTGCAAAGCAAGACACAGAGACCTGTGCGCTTCGAGATATCCGAGGGCACCTGTGCCTCTGTTCAGAAATGGATGAAAGATGAACTCATGATCCGTTCGGAATATCTTTGGCCTGGCAGAATCCACATCTCAACGCGTCAAAATGCGCGGATTGTTTGAGACTGGGTCTCATCGATCGGCGTTGAAGCAAGCACATACGGAATCCATTCAATGAGGCGCACAAAAGTCACCCAAATCTACAAGAAAACCGGCAAACTTAGATCGGTCCAGCTCTTGCTAGGCCCCGCCAAGATGGACGGTAAGGTCCGGTACCTCGGCGTCCAACTCGCGGGTACCTTGGCTATTGCCGAAGCCATTGAGACTAGTGCCAATAGGTTGCATTCGTAGGCGGCCCAGACTGGACGAGCGAAGGTGCGCATATTGATTCCACGTGTTTGATCCGGCTTTAAGAGTGGATTCCACTTACTCGAGTTCTCAGGTAATACGAAACTATGGATATCGTCGTCGTTACGACCATCATCACTTCTCTTTTTGTTGTCATCGGCGTGGCGGAACCGCTGGCCGCGCGAATGCGCCTGCCTTACAGCGTTATCCTCGCCGTCCTGGGGATAGTGATCGGGCTTGGCGCGACGTTCTTTCTCGACACAGACCTGACGGATGCATTGAACCCGGGGGCGCAGGCGATCATAGATCTGCCGATCCGGTCAGACGTCTTCCTCTATGTTTTCCTGCCCACGCTGCTCTTTCAGGCGACACTCGGCATGAACCTGCGCAGGATGCTGGATGACTGGATGCCCATCCTGATGATGGCCGTTGTGGCAGTGATTGTCGCGACCCTCTCAATTGGCTATGCGCTGAGTTGGGCAAGTGCGCTGCCGCTGGCCGCCTGCCTGTTGATCGGCGCCATTGTGTCAACAACGGATCCCTCGGCAGTTGTCAGTATATTCCGGTCGATTTCGGCACCGCGCAGGCTGTCACGAATAATCGAGGGCGAAAGCCTTCTTAACGATGCTGCTGCTGTGGCTCTGTTCGGGTTATTCATGAGCTTTGTCATGCTCGGAAGACCCAATCCATTGCTAAGTGAAGCCGTGGGGCAGTTTCCGCTGTTGATCGCAGGCGGAGCACTCACTGGTTGGCTCATGGCGCGCATGGCGGTTTGGACGATGGCTTTTGTCGACCGCTGGGAAATGGCGCAGATTTCCATTTCCATCGCGCTGCCATACCTTGCCTATATCGTTGCAGAACAAAGCGTTGGGGCTTCGGGTGTCATTGCGGTGGTGGCTGCGGGGCTTACGCTCAACCTCACAGGCCCTGGTCGTTTGTCACCGGTCGCCTGGACAAATCTGCAAGAGGTTTGGGACCTTCTGGCACACTGGGCCGGCGCGCTGATTTTTATTCTTGCCGCTTTGCTGATACCGCGATTGCTGGAAGAGGTGCGGCCGTCTGATTTTGGCTTGCTGGTTGTGGTGGTTTTGGCCGCCATGTTCGCGCGGGCGGCAATTCTGTTCGGGTTGTTACCATTGCTGACAGCAATTGGACTATCGCCCGCTGTTGAACGCCCCTATCGCACCGCAATACTGTGGGGTGGGCTGCGTGGTGCCGTGACGCTGGCTCTGGCGCTGGCCGTCACCGAAAGCACACATATCCCGCTTGAGACGAAGCGCCTGGTCGGCATTCTGGCCACTGGCTTTACGCTGTTTACACTGATTGTTCAGGGTACAACTTTGCGCATGGTGATCACAAAATTGGGGCTCGACAGGCTTTCTCCGCTTGATACTGCCCTGTCGCGTCAGGTGGTCGCGGTCGCCTTGCAATCGGTTCGCGAGGACGTGTCCCGCACCGCAGAAAACTATAACCTGACCCACGATATCGTCAGAAACGAAGCCAAGCAGTTTAGCGAACGCCTGGACGAGGCGGTAAAGGCCGCCGAGGACAGCGCGCAGATCCTTGATCGTGACCGGGTCACACTTGGCCTAATCGCGCTGGCCGGTGCAGAGCGGGACTCTGTTCTGGCCCGGATGCGGGAACGCACCATGTCATCGGTTCTAAGTGAGAAGATTCTGTCCGACGCCGATCGGCTCATTGAAGGCGCACGGACTGGCGGGCGGATCGGCTATCAGCGCGCATCAAATCGGTCGGTCGTTTACGGCAGATCTTTTCGGATCGCCGTGTTTCTGCACAATCGGCTTCGAATTTCGTTCCCACTCACGCGTATCACAACGGACAGGTTCGAAAGATTGCTCATGCAACGTCTGATCTTGCAGGACCTAGATGGGTTCGTCCGCGGCCGAATCCGCCGGATCCATGGCCGCCGGGTTGCGGAATTGCTGGATGAAGTGTTGGCGCGTCGATCCGAGGCGGTTAAGACGGCGCTTGAAGGCCTGCGACTGCAATTTCCCGGTTATGCCGAAAAGTTAGAGCGACGATTCATCCAGCGAACCGCGTTGCGCCTTGAAGAACGTGAATATGCGGTCATGCGCGAAGACGGCCTTGTGGGCGAAGAACTTTATTCTGTGTTGATGCAGGAAGTGGCGACACGACGTACGTTATCTGAAGGACGTCCGAAATTGGACATCACTCTTAAAGGACGGGATCTGGTCCGGCAGTTCCCGCTATTTTCCGATCTCGACAAGTCTTCGCTTAGGAAACTCAGCCGGGCGCTGCGGACCCGATATGCCAACGCGGGTGATACCATCATTTCCAAAGACGAATTCGCCCAGAGTGTATTCTTCATTGCTTCCGGGGCGGTCGAAGTGGAACTCGGCCGGCACACCTCGCGGCTGGGTCGTGGTGAAATGTTCGGGCAATTGGCCATGTTATTGAAACGGCCGCGTCGCGTAAACGTGCGGGCATTGGCACCGTCGACGCTGCTTATGCTCGACGAGGCAAGTTTCCGACGCTTGCTGCGGCAAAGCAAGGCCATGCGAAACTCTGTCAAGATGAGCGCTGACAAGCGCATGATCGACCCCGCGGTGTTGGATCTGGATGAGGCCGAGGTATCCCCTGAAAAAGGGACCAAATCTTGAGAGGCTCTCAATTGGAAAGGAGCCGCGAAATCAAAAGTACTGGTTCACGGGCACCAGTCGGGTCCTGTTTTGGTGAACGTCTACTCCAGTCAGAGGTTTGTTCCCTCGAAAAACCCGTCACTACCCTCAACATCTTGTACAATCAGCGGCAGGTCGCAGCAAGGAGCGGAAATTGGCAACGGCCAATCACCGAAGACATAGAAAAATGGGCGTCGCCTACCCTGCCAAACCAGCTTGGCGCAGACCAGAGGCAATGTGTTCCCAATCCGACAAATTGCGCCACATCGGTTGAAAGCCACCGGCCAGAGCAATCAACGTGTTTTCCGGAACTGCCATCCCGCGGCTTGAAAACTCCTGATGGCGGTGTCGAACAAAGGCTTGCAACGAGGACTCCGCCTCTTTTTGTCGGCCCGAGTGCGCGTAGGCTGCCACTAGAAACGCAACAGCCAATGAGTTCAGCCGTGCTTCGCCAATCAGCTTGCTGACAGCGTCATCATATCGACCCAAAAAGAAATATACCTGTCCGATAATCCAATCGAGAGAAGGCGGGTGCAGGGGGTCAAGTCGCATGGCCTCGACAACTATTCCATGGGCCTTTTCATGCTGCCCCAACAACAGAAACCCATATCCGCACCAAGCCATCGATTCCGCTTCATTTTCGATCAATGACAGTGTCTTTTGAAACTGCGTATCGGCCTGATCCCAGAGGCCCGCGCATAGGTACGCATATCCAAGTTGGTCTTGAATATAGACGTCCTTGTTGTCCAAAGCCGCCCCCTGACGCGCGATTTCCAATGCCTGGGAGGGGGCATCGGCGTCGGCAAGACCGAGCCAAAGGTCGACGACATAGGTGTCGGCCAGATACATATAGATCCGCGCGTAATTGGGATCGATGGCCAGCGCTTTTTCAAAATATCCCTTGGCGGTGGCGTTGTCGGCGGCGTTCAACCCATCTCGGAGTGCTTTCCCTCGCAGCAAGAGTTCATATGCCTTCATCTTGTCTGTGGGCTTGTTCAAGACATTGTTGGCCACGTCGCTTTGAACGCGACCGGGAAGAACCGCGACGACGCTTTGGGTCACCTCATCCTGAACCGCAAAGATGTCTTCCAGTTCGCGGTCATAACGCTCGGCCCAGATATGTTTGCCGGAGTCAGCCGCGATCAGCTGAGCCGAAATACGCACTCTGTTTCCGACTTTTCGAACACTGCCTTCGACAAGGTATTGTACCCCCAACTTTGCCGCGATTTCACCAATCTCCAGATCTGAGTCCCGAAACCGAAACGACGAATTGCGCGCGACCACAAACAAGGTCCGAAAGCGGGAAAGTCCGGTAATGATGTCTTCGGAAATGCCGTCGCTGAAAAACTGCTGCTCAGCATTGCCGCTTACGTTTGAAAACGGCAAAACCGCGACTGAGGGCTTATCCCGTCCAGTTTGATTTGACTCGTATTTCTCAGAACCTTCATGTGCCAAATGGTATATTTGGACAGGCTTTGTTATGTTTTTGAGATGCTGGGCACCGCCATCTTCAAAGGTCTCTTCAATCAGGTTTCCCAGGCTTTCATAAACTATAGAAGAGATGCAAACACCGCCCACTTTTGCTGCGGCTTCCAGGCGCGACGCCAGATTGACACCGTGCCCATAGACATCGCCCTCATCAACAATCACGTCGCCCAGATGCACTCCGATGCGCAGTTTTATCGCTGAGTTTTGAACCGTCAGTTCTTTCTGGATCTCGATGGCACACCTAACAGCATCCACGACTGAGGGAAACTCAACCAATGTGCCATCCCCAATCAACTTGATCACCCGGCCTTTGTATTGGCTGACTTTGGGATCAAAAACACATTCGCGATGGGTCTTGAGGTGCATCAAAGTGGCATCTTCGTCTTCGATCATCATCGAAGAGTATGCAACAACGTCAGCGGCGAGTATGGCGGCGAGTCTGCGTTCCAAAAATGACACCTTTGGTTGGGAGGTCATATTCAACTTTGGAAAAGATCATAACAACACCTTTCTGGGAACATCGCGCAAATACAGATTGCCGAGGTTTTTAGCGGGTGGAGTGGGTGGCTCCTGCTCCACCGGCGTCGCGATGCGCCATACTGCAGTTGCTACCGACTGCTAGAAAAGGAGCCACCCAAAGACAGTTAAAACAGTTGGACTGGATCTGGCCAAGGACGTGTTCCAGGTTCATGGAATTTCGGCCGCTGGCCGCAAGATATTTAACAAGCAGATCAGGCGCCCGAAGCTGCTTGCGTTTTTCGAGACACTTCCGCGCTGTGTTGTCGGCATGGAAGCCTGCGGCTCCGTCCACTATTGGGGCCGTGAACTCAGCAGGCTGGGCCATGACGTCCGCCTGATGCCAGCAGCCTATGTAAAACCCTATGTAAAGCGCGGCAAGACCGACGCCGCTGATGCCGATGCCCGGCGCCTGATGCGCATGCCGGGCGTCGGCCCTATTATCGCCTCCACCATCGTGGCGATCATCGGAAGTGCTAAGCAATTCAGGACCGGCCGCGACCTTGCAGCCTGGCTGGGGCTGACCCCGCTCAACAAATCCAGCGGCGGAAAGGAAAAGTTAGGCAAGATCACTAAGAAAGGCGACCGATACATCCGAAAACTCCTGATCACCGGCATGACGTCACGGGCGCTGATGGGCAGGAAGCATCCGGAGCGCCTGGATAATCTGGGTGATGCTGACAAAACAACAGGAATACCGGCAGCCGACCGCCTGACAAGGCCGACCAGCCCAGAGATGCAAGGCATTTGATGTGATGATGCGGACCTAAGTCAACCAAAGGCCAGGACACTTCGACCAACGTCGCGACCCAAACTGAGGTCATTTAGTGGCACTTTTTCCCTTGTATTGCCCAATGGCTTGCAGGCGCGGCGAATGTCGGCAAAGTCCGCGTGTCGGGAATTGAAGAGCCTCGTTGTGAGCGGCCTATTGGGTCGTTTCTCGCCGCTGCATGTTGCAATACTACCGTTTCATTGTGTTAGCTGGTTAATGGCATCGCTGATGGAACTTGTCAGTCGGTTCAATTCTGCGAAACATGCATTACAAGCATGCGCATATTTGACGCGCATATTTCATAGCGATACAGTGCGTGCATAGGGAGAGCAATACAATGAACGCTCAAACGCGAAAGCCCACGAATCTGTCGCTCGATAGCGCGTTGCTGTCAGAGGCCAAAGCGCTGAAGGTAAATCTGTCCCGCGCGGCCGAGGAGGGCGTGCGCGCCGCAGTCATCGCAGCAAAGTCTGAGCGTTGGAAAGCCGAAAATGCTGCAGCACTCAGAAGTTCTAATTCATATGTTGAGCGGCATGGTCTTCCGCTGGAACGTTACAGGCAGTTCTGATGCCAAAATACGACGTCTACCCTAATCCATCCGGCGATGGCTACCTTCTGGATGTCCAGACCGACCTCCTAAGCGATCTGAATACGCGTGTTGTTGTGCCGCTGCTACCGAAGTCAAACGCACCAAAGCCAGCGGCACGTCTCAATCCGGTTTTTGACATTGATGGTGGGTCAGTCGTTATGGTCACACAATTCATGGCCGCAGTACCGGTTGGAATCCTCAAGTCCCAAGTATGCGACTTGAGTGACGAGTTCGATCAGATCACTGTCGCGGTCGATATGCTGATGCAGGGATTCTAGCACGGTGTGACCTCAATGTTGGTCAAGTTCTCTGATCGTCACCGTTCAATTTCGAGGATGGCTGCAGCGAGCTGCACCAGTTTCAAATGCCTCATACTCGCGAAAGGACGGGGCCGCATTTGCGGTTTTTAGGAATTTAGCCTCGGTGAGTTAAGATTGTGGCAGTAGGTGTCGGTACTTGGCAACTCGTTTATCAGAGACCGCCAAAGCCGGTCGGAGAAGGAATTATCAAGGGTGTTCAGTCAGTTTTGATCTGTAGCCTGGGGAATGCCGGACGTCCTTTAAAAGCCTTGTTTCATTGGAGTCAACGGTGAGTTTCCAAGAAAAAAATGGACTCAATAATCTCCTGATGTCATTTTGAGATTGTGGGCGGCATGTCTATTTTAGCACGTACTGGTTTTCCCGACCGGATTTTAGAGGGGGTATTTAGTGTGATGTGCCGCCCCACGAAACCCCAAAAACAGCGGTCAGCGTGCTCGGGTTTCTGCAGAGATTTATGATCTTCTAACAAATTGAATCAGGAACAGGATACATGGCATGAGGCGAGTTTATTGCCGACTTCTTGGACAAAGATGGCTGGTTCGTTTCGCCGGAGGTGCGTCTGTTCATCAGTGTGCGCGGTGTGGTGTCGCCGGTGATGCGTATGGCAATGAAGTTCGCTGACATTACCGCGCGCTTCGCCTCATCCTACCATATCGTCCATTGCATGAGTTGAAGTTGTAGCCGGGGTGGATTCACAAACGAAGTGCAATTATGCCTTGATGTTGGTCAAAGAGAGTTAGTCCGAATTCGGGCCGACATTGGCCGCAGAGAAGTTAGCTGAGCATCACGGCTTCACATGAGACATTGCGCAATTGGATGGTGGAAGATTGAAGCTGGCTATCTCGCAAGCAGCACCGAACATTCCATCAGCCGCGCCTGCAGCGGGAATGCCGTGGTGAGTTGACCCAGATCGACGGCTCCGATCAACATTAGTTCGAGGATCGTGGCGACCCCTGCACCCTTCTCGTCTTCATGGATGACGCGACCAGCACCTTGATGGAACTTTGCTTTGTGAAGTCAGAAAGCACCTTCAGCTATATCGATATGCTTGAAAGCTATTTGCATAAACATGGCCGTCCGGTGGCGTTTTATAGCGACAAACACACGGTGTTCCGTGTGGCCAGCAAAGATGCCAAGGGCGGCGCTGGCATGACCCAGTTCGGCCGTGCGCTAAAGGCGCTGAATATCGAGACCCTGTGCGCGAACAACTCTCAGGCCAAAGGCCGGGTTTAACGCGCCAACCGCACGCTCCAGGATCGACTCGTCAAAGAGCTGAGGCTAGCCGGTTTGAAGTGCGCTGGGAAGGCCGGGCCCTGCCCTATCGGATCTTCGAAATGGACCAACGCGTCACCCACGCCGCAGTCACTGAGAGCAAGCGGTTCGGGGCTGTGCTGGCGCATATCAAGGATACGCAAGAACAAGCTCCCCAAAACCTAAAGTGAGGACAAATTCCGAGAAGATGGGTTACAAGCCCAACGGCAGGAAGCCCGATCAGCCGCCGAGAACACGGGCCAGTAAGAGGACTGCACTAGAATCTGAGTTAGTGCAAAAATAGCAGCTGCGCAGAAGACAGCGCACCCTTCAGGTAATCTTGAAGCTAACGCCAATGGCCTGATTGGGTGTGGCTTCTTCAAAAACTGACTGCATCTAAAATTGTAATAGAGCTACCACATCAGACACTTTGTTTTTCCCGCTCACTTCAATAGCGTAAGGTGGCCTGCGTCATTGATGTCACTGGTAATGCAGTCCTACAGCGCATCCAGATTGTGCCTAGCTAGTTTGGAGCAGCAAGCGCAGACAGCAGCATCGTAAATACGTCATCAAAACTTCCTCCACCCCAATTCAGGGAGTTTACAGGAAGTGTCCCAAGTGTCCGTGAATATCTACAGGAAATTAGATGCCTCCGCACCCCAATCCTCCTAAGATCTGGTTTTCCGAGGCAAACTGGATAGCAAGCAGACGCGATAGCGTAAAACAGCTGCAATATTCCCTGATCGTGTCGCGTTGTCGCTTGACAGGATGGCTGCATGCGGCCTGATCAATTCAGTTCGCCGAATCTATGATGAAAACGTCAACGATTTTCCGGACAAAACCTTATCGCGGTGGCCTAGCTCTGCCGCACGATCGTGAACCGCTTTCTGACTAAGCACAGGACAAACCTATGATCCAAGACAACCCTGCCCTCATCGAGGCCATACGCGGCCGGTTCGCCCATGTCGGCACCTGTCCCTTTCAAGGCGAACGCATCTTTTTTGAGAATGCGGGCGGAGCACTGACATTGAAATCCGTCGCTGAAACCTCGGCTTTTTATGCAGCAATCCCGGACAATCCGGGGCGCATAAATCCTGCAGGTCAGGGAACCCAAGGCGTCATCAACAAGGCCAAAGACGACTTGGCCGTGTTCATGAACGCATCTTCTGGGCAGTTCTTCGCAGGTGAAAGCGGAACCGAGCTGCTGTTTCGCATGATCCGCACCGCGTGTCTGGTCGCCCCCAAAGGTGCAAAAGTGATCGGTTCATCAATCGAGCACCCGGCCACCCGAAGCGCAGCACGTCGCTGGGCTGAAATCGCCGCGCTGGAGTACGTTAATGTGCCCCACGACAACGACACCGGATTGGTTACGGCCGAGGATTATACTGCGCTGATAACGCCAGATGTCGCAGTGGCAACGATCCTGCATGCGTCGCCCGTGACAGGCATGGGCATGGACGTAGCCGCGATTTCCGCGGCGATCCGTGCTGTGGCACCGGATTGTTTGATAATCGTCGACGGCATTCAGCATGCGGCCCACGGGCAACTGGACCTGGACGCCTACAATGTCGATGGCTACGCGATTTCACCTTACAAAGTGTTTTCCCGCCACGGATACGGCATCGCCTGGATCTCCGACAAACTCAGCGCTTTGCCACATGACATGTTGATCGATGCACCCGCAACCGGGTGGGAGTTCGGGACCCGCGATACGGGATCGTATGCAACCGTATCAGACGTAGTAGCGTATTTTGACTGGCTCGGTGGCGAAGTTTCGGATGAGACCGAGCCGCGCAAACGGATCGAGGCTGCGGGCCGAGCCATTCACGCCTATGAAACCCACTTGACCGATACTGCTATCAACGGCACCGGCAATCTGCCAGGGCTGAGTGATATGGATCACGTGACCATTCTGGCAGGCGCCGATAACCCGGCACGCGAAGGGCTGGTGTCAATCGTGGTCGAGGGTCATGCATCCGAGGACGTGGTCGAGACACTGAATCAACAGGGCATTCGCACCCATACTCGAAAGGCTGACCACTATTCCGGCAACGTTCTTACACCGCTGGGCCTGTCGGATTGTATCCGCATTTCTTTTTGTCACTACAACACGGAACAGGAAATCGCGCGGTTGCTGGGGGCCATCAAAGTTATGGGCGAAAGCAGTTGACCAGATCCGATTTGGTCGTAGCAAACGGTTACATAGCTGGCGGTTCTCAACCCAAACCTGCAACGGGCTTTTGCAGAGTTACGAAAAAAGCGTCGCGTTGTTCCGACACCTCGGCCGGAGTATTTCCGCATGCCGCAGCTTTGACGTTGTCCACCAGTTGCCGGTTCACGTCGTGACCCGTTGTCCCCAGATTGATTGCTTCGCGCCAAATCGCAGCATGCAAGAGATTGACCACGTATCCAGACACTTCTTTGTTGTCGTGCCTAGGTTTTCATAGAACGATTGAGCTGCCTCAATGACCTCGTAGGCGGTTTTGTCATTCCCCAGAACCCCGACCAGCGGCATCAGGTGCGGGGGTTCGAACAGGCACCCCAAAACAAAGCGGCGGGGTTTTTTTCAGCCCTGTTGCATCTATCCCAGCGTCAAACCCAAGGCTGGGCTGGCAACCAACGCATCCAGCGGGATCCAGATGATGTTGTCCTACAACCCTTCGGATTCTGACCCGCGCCCGATCCCTTGCCGGCCACCGGTAGCCAGCGCTCGTTTTCTTACCAATCGCATCAGCGTACACCCAACACAAGACGCGCTGACGTGTGGGTATCCAAAACAGGGACTGATATGTTGCAAGCCACGCCTTTGCCTTTCAATGCGGCCCATTACCTTTCCGTCGCGGGCATCTCATGCTTCTTAAACTAGGTCTTTCCGCAGCGCAGTTGAGACGTCATTTTCATCGCCATCGAAACATCCTTGGTCAAAACTGTTGAAGCCAGATCATAGCGCCTGGCGTTGGCGATCCGACGAGCGTTTTTCGCCTCGCCAATGTGCGACGGGGTGACAAGAGGTCCGAACACCTCATTATACGCAATCTCCGCATTGTTGTCGGCATTCACTGCGACCGTCGGCGGGTAGAAGAATCTGGCCTGTTCGCCCAGCTCGCCGCCTATCGCGATTTCGGATCGTTTCAGCCACGGCATCAATATCGGCATCGACCCGTTGGCCCGCTCATAGTGCAGACAATCCGACAAACTGCGTGCCCGATCCAAACGGATATCCCAGCAATACAACGTGGGCGTTTTTTTGATGTATGTTTCGAACGCCCAGTTCAACCGGCTATGCGATATACCAGCCCTCATGCAAATCTCGGGCGATGGTATCGGATCTTCCAGATTAGTTTCCCTTGCCGGATTGGCCGCCCTGAGCTTGGCGGGAACCGATGTACCCAAATATTCGCCGAGGCGCTGCCGCCACAACATGAAACCCGGTTTTCATCAATCACCAACAGGTTTTCGACCACTTCAATAACCGAGTAAAACTCCTGAAAGCCATCAATATGTTCCTAGTGACCGGTCGCCCGCCGCGCATTCAGAAGTCCGGACCGCGCCGGCATGAATGCCCTCATGTCCAGCTTGTTAATACCACTACGATGTCGGCCACATCAACGTCACCAAAGACAACGCTTCTTTTCCCTGCACCATTGCTTGCGACACAATTGCCGCCTCTCTCGGCCAAGAAGCCTCTTGAAAACTAGGGCTTGCCATCCAATTTGTTGGTCGCGCGAAACAGATCGGCAAACACTATTGTAGCGGTCAGGTTAAGGCCGGACGAGACCGCAAAAATCACACGGGCAGTAAGGTCTGAGATGTTTGCCACCTGGTCTTCGCCTCAATTGCACTACGTAGAGATAAAGAGAGTTTCACTTCAGTCAACGCGCAAGTCAGATGTCGATAAGCCATTGCCAAAACACCGATTGGGATCTTGGTCGGCGGTATATGGACAATCTGCAACGAGATGTATTTCCACTATTGGGACATCAGTCTAGGATGCGCGCAAATACTAGCCCATTCCAAACCTGCGCAACAAAAACGAGAAGCTTCGTTCGTGAATATTAAGAACCACATGGCAGCACAGCCAAGACGTGAAATGCAATCTGCGCGCAACCAGGGGATCACATTCCTGGCGCTTGCGTTTTTGTTCAGCATCTTTGTCAACTTGTTGATGTTGACCGGACCTTTGTTCATGTTGCAGGTCTATGATCGCGTTCTTGGGTCCCGAGCGGTCGAGACCTTGGCGGCGCTGTTCTTGCTGGTCGCGTTATTGTACGGCCTTATGGCTATGCTCGATTTTGCGCGGGGTCGAATCGTGGCGCGTTTCGGCGCTCGGTTTCAGTCCCAATTGGACGAACGGGTGTTTGACGCAACCCTGCGCCGATCGCTGCACCCGCGCGCGCGCGCCGCGCCGGCAACGGCGTTGCGGGATCTGGAGTCGATCCAAAACCTGTGCTCTTCTCCAGTTCTGCTGGCCGTCATGGACATCCCTTGGACGCCTATCTTTATCGCGGCAATTTTTCTGTTCCATCCTCTGCTGGGTTGGCTGGCCGTTGGTGGTGGCTCGCTTTTAGTTGTGATCGCGTTGCTGAACCAAATACTGACTCGTCGCAAGGTCGCCTTGGCTCAATCAGCGTCGGCAAAAGCCAACATCTTTTCCGAACATGCCCGACAGGCAGCCGAGGTAGTACACTCGCAAGGCATGCAAGAGGACATCACGCGTAGATGGCAGCGTCAACGAACAGACGCCTTGCAACAAACAATCGCCGCCAGTGACTGGACCGGCAGCTTTACGTCAGTGACGAAATCGCTGCGGCTGTTTTTGCAATCTGCAATGCTGGCGCTTGGGGCTTTGCTTGTTCTGCGCAATGAATTGACCCCCGGCGCGATGATCGCAGGTTCGATCCTGCTGGGTCGTGCTTTGGCACCCGTCGAGCAGGTTGTTGGGCAATGGGCTGTCGTTGAACGCGCCCGAACGGCGTGGAACTCGTTGAGCCAGTTTCTGGATGCCACGCCGCCAGAAAAACAGCGCACCAAGTTGCCTGTGCCCCAAGCCCGGCTGACGGCCAAGGGTCTGACGGTCATCCCGCCTGGAGCGGATACTCCAACCCTCCGCAACGTCTCATTGAACCTCGAGCCCGGGCGGGCACTTGGTGTAATCGGAAAAAGCGGGTCAGGAAAGTCCACTTTGGCCAAGGCGCTTCTGGGTATTTGGCGTCCTGCAGCAGGCGAGATCCGTCTGGGAGGCGCAACGCTGGATCAGTACGATCCAACTGATCTGGGCCAACATATCGGATACCTTCCGCAAGAAGTTACGTTGTTCAACGGAACTGTCGCCGAAAACATCGCGCGTATGTCGGAAGACCCAAACCCGGAAGCCGTTGTAGCGGCCGCCAAAAAAGCCAATGCGCATGAGCTGATTCTGACGCTGGAAAAAGGCTACGATACCATTCTGGAAGGCAATGACAGTCAGCTGTCAGGCGGTCAGAAGCAGCGGATCGCGCTCTCGCGCGCGTTGTACGGAGACCCCGTTTTGTTGATTCTGGACGAACCGAACTCGGCGTTGGATGCCGATGGAACCGAGGCGCTGAACGCCGCTGTCCGCGATCTTAAGGCCGCAGGAAAGTCTACGATCATTATGACTCACCGTCCCCAAGCGATCTCGGAATGTGATGATCTTGCGGTGGTCGAACGGGGACAGGTTGTCAGATCCGGCCCAAGGGATGAGGTTTTGGGTGCAGTCGTTCAAAACGCCGGATCGATCAAGCGCAACCTCAGCAAGGCTGGCAACTGATGCAGGACAAAACAAATAGTCAGCGCCCCGTATGGCGCATAACCATCCCTGCCCTGGTCGGATTTACGGCCCTTGGCATCCTTGTTGGCGGTTTGGGTGTTTGGGCAGTCAACACGCGTTTGGCCGGGGCCATTATCTCTCAGGGCATTATCGAGGTCGAAAGCAACCGTCAGGTGATTGAACACCCCGACGGCGGCGTTGTTGGTGAGATTTATGTGCGCGATGGCGATGCCGTCACCAGCGGCGAGTTACTATTGCGATTGGATGATACGTTTCTGTCGTCCGAGAAAACCATTGTCGAAGCCCAGCTGTTCGAACTGCTGGCCCGCCGGGCACGTTTGGAAGTCGAGCGCGATGGCGCAAATGCCGAAGCTTTGGCCACCCGGTTGGCTGAGATTCAGCAACAGGAAAACATCGACCCTGATCTGATCGCCGGTCAGCAACGCCTGTTCGAGGCGCGATTGAATACATTGGACCAGCAAACTGAGCAACTGGGCAAACAGACCGTTCAAATCGAAAGCGAAATCGACGGTACCGAAGCGCAGCTTGTCTCGCTGCGGCGTCAGGTTGAATTGATCCAAACCGAACTGGACGATCAGCAAAGCTTGCTTCAGCGCGGCCTTACCCAGGCCAGCCGTGTTTCGGCCCTACAGCGTGAAGAGGCCAGCCTCACAGGGGATATCGGTCGTTTGGAAGCCGCCGCTGCGCGCCTAGGAGGCCAGATATCAGCGACCGAAATCTCGATCCTTGAGCTTGAAGCAACACGGCGAGAAGAAGCCATCACGACCCTGCGTGATATTCAGTCCCAGATTGCTGAATTGGCCGAGCGCCGTCTGTCGCTGGACACCCGCCTTTCGCGACTGGATATCCGCGCCCCAGTTTCGGGAACGGTTTACGGCAGTCAGGTCTTTGCCCTGCAGTCCGTGATCCAACCCGCGGAACCTATGATGTATCTGGTACCGCAGGATACGCCCCTGGTCGTCGCCGCGCGCGTCGATGCAATTCACGTGGACCAGTTGCATGTTGGTCAGCCCGTTTTGTTGCGGTTTCCCGCGTTCAATCAGCGTGAAACGCCTGAAATTGACGGACAGGTTATGAATGTCTCGGCTGATACGTTTACCGACGAAAACACCGGCCAGACGTTCTATCGCGCCGAAGTCGTTCCACAAGACGGGCAAGTTGATCGTCTGAAAGGGCAGGAACTGCTGCCCGGTATGCCAGTGGAAACGTTGATCAAGACGGACGAACGTACGCCAATGTCTTATTTGGTCAAACCACTGGCAGATTACTTCAATCGGGCGTTCCGAGAGTGACCGCCCGGTCGCACTAAGGCGCTTCGAGGTTGCCCAGCAGGATCGAGGTCATGTCGGTGGCAATCACGCCATCCACAGCCACCACATTGGCCCCGGTATCATAAGAAACGTCGGTGCGCGTGATCCCTGAAAGGTCCGCGTCACTGTCGATGAAAACCCATTCCGGGCGAACGGCAGTCGGCTGTCCGACTGCTACTTGCAGAATCGACAAAGCATCGAGCGCATTCACCGAACCATCCCGGTTGAAATCTGCCGCGATCAAATTCTCCGGCGAGGCCGGTCCCCATGTCAGGTCCAGTCCGACCGAAATTCGCAAAACTTGCAGCGCGTCCAATGCGTTGATGTCCTTGCTCGCAGTGGAATAGGTCTTGATGACGTCAAACTCGCCCTCAAAAGTGCCGGACGGTAAATTCAAATCGAACCGTCCATTGCTGTCTGCACGAGCACTGATTGTGGCTCCGCCATTTGGGGTGAAGCTGATTTCAGCGTCACTGAGGCTGGGGTTGGCGGTTTCTGAATTGATTGAGACATCCCCTAAAACCCCATCGGAACTGCCCGGATCGAGCCCCCCGAAATCGCCGAAATCGACGGGAATGTGATCGGGGCCGCCAAAACCCGCGCCAAACACCTGAGCGCTGGTTAGCGGACCACCTGAGGCTGAATTCACGTATATTGTCTCATTGAAGTATTCAATCCGGGCGCCTTGCGCCGTCACGGTAAAAGTCAACTGTCCAGGCGTTCTGAGCAGCGGATAATCGAACATGTCCAACCGGTCGACACCAGCCTGAAAGTCCGTGATAGTGGTGGTTTCCGCTCCGTATTGCATGACAAAGATGTCTGCACCGGATCCACCGGTCATCGTGGTCTCGGCCGAACCGGCAATCAATATGTCATCCCCTGCCCCAGCAATAAGGGTCGTTGGAAGAATATTGCCGCTGAGCATATCGTTACCAGCTGTACCGTTAACTGTTCCCAAGCCACTACGCACGACACCCAGTTCTGCGACATCCACCGTTAGTTGGGTCAGCCCCGCATCCTGTTGCGAAGCGACCAGAATCTGTAGCTCATCACCGACCTGCGCGACGCTGAACGACTCCACATTCTGCAAACCGCTTTGAAGCGTATCGGCAAAACTGTCCAAATGCACCAGTTGTCCACCGGGCGTCATGGCGAACAAGGTTATTCCATCATCGCCACCACCCGCGACGACGAACACATGCCCGTTGATCTCGACCACAGAAAGGTCCTGAACCGACTCGAACCGTGTGTGCAGCGAATCCAGGGCATGGTCGGTTGGAATTAGACGGCCATCGGCGGCTAATTCCATGACACTGAGAGAGTTACTTTCAGCCCCCGCGACCACCACCCAGGACTTGCCATATGCCTGTATCACTTCAACCGCTGTGGGCGTCGCGATTCCCAAAGTCGTCAGGGCCTCGCTGTTGTCTACCACTGCTATGGCTGCGGTTCCCCCGTCAACCCTGTAAGTCGAGACAGTGTTGCTGGCCCCGTCGGTCGCAATAACAAAGTTGTCTGCACCAATGTTCAATGACTGCATCGAATCAGATCGTGCCACGATTACGCCCGAGGACGTCAATGTGCCGTCCCCATTCACGGTATAAGTGACAATCCGCCCGGTATCTTCATGCGCCATCATCAGCAGATCGCCGGACCCGGTCGACAGTTTCACCAAGGCCGAAATGTCACCGCCGCCGGTCAATATCCCGGTTTCCCGCAAGGATCCAACGGTCCCATCCGGGTTCAAATCATACCCCACCAGCCCATTTGCCGTGTCGATATCCAATACGAGCTGATCACTGCCACCAAACGAAACCGGAGTCCCCGTGCGGCCCACCTGAAACGTGATCGAACCGCTGAAATACTCGGTATCGACCAGTTGCGGAACCGCGCCATCGACAAGCTTCCAAACAGCAACACCGCCGCCGGGGCCGGTCAAACTGTACAGATACGTGGTCCCGTTAAACGTTTTTAAAGCCGTATCACGGATACCTGAATCGAGCGCTGCGCTTCCTGTTGCAACCACGCTTTCGAACTGAAGCATCATACTACATCACCCCACGCCAAAATTGGCAATGACTGCAGGATGATCCGATGCCCGGCCCGATACCAAAGCGGAATTGTGGTGAAAACGAGGAGTTCGGTTTCAGTTTAACACAATTTTTCCTGGTCCGACCGCATGAGTCACAAACGCGAAAGACTGATGAACAAAACCTGGCCCATCCAGGCGGACACAGACATCACATGTGAGGGTAAGATGACCAAAGAACATGATCCCAAAGCCAAAACTGCAGACGCCGGATCAGACAATGGTCGCAAGGACCACATTCGCCGGTGGATTGATGGCAAGATGCGACGCTGGATTGGACGCGGTATCGCTGGGGGGCTTGGCTCGACTCTCATGGCGCTACCCGCCTTGGCGCAGGCAACGATAGAAGAGCTTTATGCCTATCAGTTTGCAGAAACGATTCCCGGCGTTCAGTCAGTGAAGCTCCTAAAAAACGGGGATGTTCTGCTGAAGATGATAGATGGCAGTACAATGATTGTCGCTGCGGAAAACGTTCAGGTTCTGGACAGCGGCGCGATCATGATCGCCGAAAATGCCGTGAGTGAAATTGCGCAATTCAGTCTGGCTGCCGAAGCAGGTGGTGCCGCTGCGGCGGGCGGCGGCATCAGTGGCGTCGGGGCTGCATTGGGCGGATTGGGCCTCGCGGGGGCCGCCGCTGCGGGGGCCGGCGGCGGCGGTGGTGGAGACGATGGTGATTTTCAACCCGCGCCGCCTGCACCGCCTCAGGTTTTGAACCTCGCGCAGGCACAATCCACTGCGCTCAGCAGCACGGAGGCGAATATCAGGGTCCCGGATGGAACCGAAACAGTGGAACTTACGATCGGGTCTTTGGTCAAGTCCGTGCCACGCAATCCCGATGGAAGTTGGAGCATTTCGCTGACAGCCGTCGAAGCGGCCAGTCTGCCACAAGGTGTTCAGAACGTCACGGTTCGTCACTTGGACAGCGGCGGGCGAGAACTTTCGGTAGAGACCGTATCTTACAACATCGATACAGTACCCCCTACTCTGACAATTTCCGGATTGTCGGACGGTGCGGTCATAAATGCGGCGGAAAGCGCAACGGATCTGACCGTTTCCGGGACGACAAACGCGGAAAACGGTCAGACCGTGACGGTAACTCTGAACGGCGGAACATACTCTAGCACTGTGACCGACGGTCAATGGGCCGTCACTGTTCCTGCCAGCGATCTTGCCGCGTTGCCGGATGGCGAAACCATCGTGTTGACCGCAGATGTTTCAGATATGGCGGGGAACCCGGCAGCACAGATCGGTGACAGCATTGAGACAGACTTTACGGCGCCGACCGTTACCTTGGATCCTCTCCCCGTCGACAAAATCGAATTGGTCGACGTTCAGAACGATATGGAGCTGAGCGGATCGACAACAGCAGCTGATGGCCGGACAGTTATGGTCGAATTCGGCGGGCAAACCTATTCGACAACCGCCTCTGACGGTAGTTGGAGCGTCACTATTCCATCCGCTGATCTCGCAAATCTGCCCTCAGGTACTCCTGTGTCAATAAGGGTCGTCGTCAGCGATGAAGCAGGAAACACTTCGGTTCCGGCAATGACCTCCGTTCCGGTAGATCTGACTGGCCCTGCAATTTCCATATCGCCGCTATCAGTTGGATCCGCTGTGAACGCGGCTGAAGTCGGTTCGGATTTAACGGTTTCGGGAATTACCGGGAACGTAGAAGACGGCCAGCAAGTAACAGTCGTGCTGGACGGCCAGAGTTACACCGGTGCAGTATCCGGCAACAGCTGGTCGGTGACCATCCCAGCGACCGACCTTAGAGCATTGGCAGATGGGGGCACATTCACCATCACCGCAGATGTATCCAATACGGACGGGCTCGCAGCCAACCAGGCGAATGCACCCGTGTCCAAGGATGTCACCGCCCCGACCCTTACCATCGACGGATACTCTGATGGTGCCGTCCTGAATGCCGCTGAGCGTGATACGGACCTGACAATCACCGGGTCAACTGATGCAGAGGACGGACAGACCGTAACCGTATCGTTAAACGGCCAAGATTATACTGGTACCGTCTCTGGTGGCGTCTGGAGCGCGACTGTATCCGCAGCAGTTTTGACGGCACTGTCCGATGCCGCAACAATCCCGGTGACTGCAGACGTGACAGATGCCGCCGGAAACCCAGCACTGCAGGCAAGCGGCAATTTTGACACTGATTTCTCACCTCATTCCATCACCATCACCAATTTGTCCGACGGCCCGGTCATGAACTTGGCGGAACGCGGCACGGATCTGACGGTCTCAGGCACGTCGGATGCCCCGGACGGCACCACCATCACCGTGGAAGTCGTCAGAGCGGATGGCACTGTAGACCTGAGCAATACCACTACGGTCAGTGGCGGCACCTGGACGTTGGTTTCGCCGGCGGCCGGCTTAAATGCCCTGCAAGACGACGAAATTTACAGTGTGAATGCGACGGTTTCAGACACGGCTGGAAACAGCGCCAGCGCGAGTGATGGGTTTGGAACAGACTTCACAGCACCAACTGTGACGATCAACCCATTGGCTGTAGGATCTGTTTTGGACGTCTCCGAAAAGGGCAACGATCTGTCCATTTCCGGGGCGACATCGGCGGAAGAAGGACAAATAGTCACCGTCATGCTGGATGGCCAATCATATACCGGTGTCGCCACTGGTGGCACTTGGTCGGTCACTGTACCTGCGGCGGATCTTTCCGGATTGGCGGACAGTACAAATTTCCCCATTTCTGCAACGGTCAGTGATCAGGCCGGCAATAGCGCCAGTCCAGCGACCACAACACTCGCTACGGATTTCCGGCCGCTGTTAGACCTGAATTCTATAGGGGCGAACAACTCAATCTCACTCGGCGACGCACAGAGTTCTGGCGTTGTTGTATCTGGAACATCCGTTGGCCTCGCCGCTGGCCAAGCGGTGAACGTAACACTCAATAGTAACTCTGTCGGCACCGCTACTATCGCAGCTGATGGAACCTGGTCGCTTGCAGTTCCGGCGTCGGATTTCACAGGTATTTCAGCAGGTGATGACCTGAACTTTCAGGCGCAGGCCACGGTTTCCGGCGGCCCTGATCCTTTACCGGTAACCGGTGAGACGACGGCGCATGTACCGGGCGCATATGTCATTGCAGAAGCGGGTCGGAGCGGTTCAACTATCACGTACCAAATCTTCGCAGACGCTGACCGCGACGTTTCCAGCGGGCTAGCGATGACGATCGAGTTGGGATTTGATCCGTCAGTTGTGACCTTCGACGCAGGATCCGATGTTGGGAACGGGGCTTTCGGTCTGTATCTGTCCAACCCAGTTGGGGGCTCCGTGATCAACTTTGCAGGTGTCGCGACCAGCTTTACGGATCTGAACCAACCCCTGGTGACATTCACCATGACCGTTCAGGATCCCAGCAAACCGGTTGAACTGTCGCTTACCACCCCGGATGGGGGTCCGACGACCGTCATAATCGGCACTGATGGAAATGACACCCTGGTCGCCAGCGATGTGGACAGCTTTGTTCGTGGTCAGGACGGCGACGACGCCATCAATGTCTCGGACGCGGGTCGCGACGTCGTTGTGTTCGAAGCCGCCCCTGCGGCAAACGGGGTAGACACGATCACCGGCTTTTCACTCGGAGCGGCAGAGGATGTGGCAGATGCGTTGATGTTCAATGGCCTCGATCACTCTACCTTGCGCGGCGATGGCACGGGCATTGAGACATTAAATGTAGGCGGCGCGGTTGGTGCCAACACGGGCGTCATCGGCTTAACCACAGTTCTGGCAGACCTGTCGACCAATACAATTGAAACTGCCGTCGAAAGTTTGACGGGACTTCAGGCGGGTGACGAGATGTACGTACTCGCGACAGATGGAGACGATAGCGTTCTGGTCAGGGTCGACTATTCCTCCCCGACTGCAGCCACCGTTGAAACCATGGCGCAATTTTCGGGGTTAGACGATCTGAGCGGATTGAGCGCGGACAATATCCTGATCGCCGACCCGACCGGAGCAACGGCTTGATCAAAACACGGACTGCCGGCTTTTCAACCGGCAGCCACTCCATACACCAAAGGATCAAACATGGCAGAGAACGGCCTGTTTCCAGTCACATATGAGCGGCACGGTGACAAATACTGGAAGCGTTTTTCATCTTACCACTTTGCGGAAACCCAGCAGGCTTGCTCGATTGTCGAGAAAGAAATTCTGCTCGTCGCGGCCACGTATCCGGTAATGTTTCGCGAAATCAGGGGGGAAATTGAACCTGTAGCACTAATGTCATTGAATCCGGACGCGCCAACCCCTTTTGTGTCCGACGAAGGGCGATGGTTGGCCGCCTACATTCCGTCCGCGTTGCGGTGCCCGCCATTTCAAGCGGGTTTGCCGAGTAAAACGGGTTGTGATCCGCAACTTCTGATCGATGAATCTTCTGGTCTGGTCACCGATGCTCCGAAGGACGAACCGTTCTTTACCGATGCTGGTGAGTTGACCGTTGAGCTTTCAAACGTCCTCAGATTTTTTCAAGCACGAGAGGCCTCGGCCAAGGACATTCGGTCCGTGTGTAACGTCATTCAAGGGATGGGTCTTTTTGAACAAATGGCAAGCTACGATGACGTCGCGCTGCCGGCAGGGTATCTGGTCCTGGATGTCCGACGCTTGAAGGCTCTTTCGCAGACAGAGAAACTTGCATTGTTCGATGTCGGTGCAATTCAATTACTGCACGCCCATCAAGTATCACTTTCACACATTTCTTGGCTGTCGCAGGCGCAAGAGCAGCTGGCGAAGCCAAAACTTCAAAACCAATATACCGAAAATTCAGACATTTCGCGTTTCCTTACCGCCATGGCACACGCTCAAAATGACGAACTTTTTATGGCTGGTGAGGTGTGAAAATGCCTCTGATCTCCTGCAACTCTGGCCTAAAGTATCTTGCCTGTCTGTGTATTCCTTTGATGGCGGCTTGCGCGCCTCCACCCGACCTTACGGGCGTAGAGGTTTCTCTGTCAGCAGGTTCTGTCGGGGCTGGTGCGCAGCCCCCCCTTCCACGTCTGACGCAAAGCGAGTTTGGTCAACGGGTGCGGGCGGCCGTCGAAACCAACCCAAACCTCGCACAAAGCGCGACACGACTGGAAATCGCAGACGCTGACGAAAATGCGGCCAAGGGTGCTTTCCTTCCTCGCGTATCAATGGGAATCAATGCGCGATCACAGCGTGTGAATTCCGATATTGCAGACTTCACCCCGTATCTGCGCGTTTCGCAACTCGTCTATGACGGAGGCGCTGCGTCGGGCGAACTGGCTGCGGCTCAGGCTCGCGTCCTCGAAAGCCGGGGCGGTCAACTGCAAACCGCTGCGGCGCTGGCCCTTGCCGCAATCGAAGCGTATGTTGTGGTCCTTGATCGACGAAAGATCCTGGAAATCTCAGCCCAGAATGTTGAGGTGCACGCTGAGATCGTGCGCCAGATCACCGAACGCAGCACGCAGGGCGTGGGCTCAAATGCAGACGTTTTGACCGCACGCTCGCGCATGGCAGACGCGCGAACGCAGCTTGCCGATGCAGAGGCTCGGACAGACAGGGCGGAGGCACAGTACCAGGAAGTCTTCGGACGCCCACCGGGGGCACTTACCGCTCCGGTCGCTGCGCCCAAATTGGCCAGAACGGATTCGCAAATCGTTTTGGACAGCCCACAAGTACGACGTGCGAATGCCGCTTTGATCGCTGCAAAGGCCGAGCAAACTGCAGCCATTGCGCGGCGACAGCCAGGTGTAGAAATCGCGGCTTTTGCAGATCGCGATGACAGCAATGATGCTAATTTCGGTGTCGACCTGTCCGTAAACTATGAACTGGACAGCACCGGTCAACGTAAGGCTGCCATAGCTGCTGCCCAAGCTCAGGTGAAAGAGGCCGAATTCGCCCGTGAGACGTTAATTCGAGAAATCCGCCGCGAATTAGAGTTCATCCGGTCAGATCAGGACGCAGGCGCGGTTCGCCTGCAAGCGGCTCGTTTAGCTGCCCAGGCCAACGCCGAAAGCGTGGAAGCTGCACGGGCCCAATTCACCATCGGCCGACGCAGCTTGGTCGAGATACTGGATGCACAGAGAGACTATGTGAACGCGCAGCAAAGGCTGATTTTGGCGGAACAAAGCTTCTTCCTCACAAACTACGCTGCCCTCAGCCTGACTGGGGACATTCTGGATTACCTCGGCATTTCGATTGCAAACACAGGTGAAGATTCATGGCCGCGTTGAACCCTTTGGCACCTAAACAAGAGCTTTCTCCGTTGGAAATTTGCTTGCTGCACGTCGCCTCGCATCTTGGTCGCTCAATCACGGTTGGGGCAGTTCACGCTGCGCAATCCGGCACCGCAAGCCATTTGACCCAGCGCGATGCACTCGAAGTGGCACGCCATGCCGGGTTGCAGGCGGGATTTGGGTCGCGAAAACTTGCGGATTTCGATGACACACTGGTCCCAGCAATTTTTCTGTTGGACGACAATAAAGCAGTTGTATTTCACGGGCGTACCAAGAGCGGCCGTTTTCTGATTTTCGACCCTGAGATGGGGGAAGGCATCGGAGAGGTTGAAGAAACAGTTTTAGGGAAAAGCTACACCAGCTACACACTTTTGTTTCGGCGCAGCCACAATGAGGAAACACCAGGTCGAAACAGGACCGCATCCGGGCATTGGTTTTGGTCGGCCATGTTGGCAAACCGCTGGTCTTATGCGCAAGTGGTGCTTGCCGCCGCGGTAGCGAATTTTTTGGGTCTTTCCACATCCGTTTTCATCATGGTCGTCTATGACAGGGTTCTTCCGAATGAGGCGACGGAATCCCTTATCGCACTGACCGCAGGGGTTGGTCTTGCCCTTTCTTTCGATTTCGCCCTCAAACTCTTGCGCGCTGGCTTTATTGATCGGGCCGGGCAAAAGGCCGACATGTTTATGGGGCGGCGCGTTTTTGACCAGGTTTTGAATATCAAAATGAAATCGCGGACCGGATCGACCGGTGCTATGGCCAGCACGATCCGCGAATTTGAAACTCTGCGCGAGTTTTTTACATCGGCAACTCTGGTCGCCCTCGTGGACCTGCCCTTCATCGCCCTCTTTATACTGGTCATTCACCTCGTTGGTGGACCTCTGGCGCTGATACCTGCCCTTGCCGTTCCGATTGTTTTGATTGCGGGCCTGGCAGTGCAACCAATGTTATCGCGCTTGGCCGAAAAAAGTTTTGCGGACGGTCAGTCAAAACAATCCGTACTGGTCGAGACCGTTTCCGGTCTTGAAACCATCAAAACAACCGCAGCGGCAAAACAAATGCGGGCGCGATGGGAAGATGCTATCGAGCGGCAGTCCTCCCATGGAATCCGCAGCCGGACAGTTACCCAATTCGCATTGAACCTGACAGGATTCACGCAACAGGCGGCGCAGGTCCTGATTGTTTTCTTCGGCGTGTTCCTGATCACTGAAGGGCAGGCAAGTATGGGTGCGTTAATTGCGTCTGTAATGCTGACTGGACGCGCGCTGGCGCCACTGGGGCAGCTTGCCCAGACACTCACACGTGTGAACCAGGCGCGCAGCGCGTATCGCAATCTAAACGCTTTGATGCGGGCGGAAAATGAGCGGCCCGAAGGACGCAACTGGATCAGTCGACCACATGCAAAAGGCCGCATTTCTTTCAAAGATGTGCATTTTGCCTATCCTGAACAAGCCGATGATGCCCTTTCAGGTGTCTCATTCGACATAGAACCGGGTGAAAAAGTTGCCATTCTGGGCGCGATCGGATCCGGGAAAAGCACCATCGCGCGTTTGATGCTCGGTTTATTCGAGCCGAGGACCGGTTCGGTAATGCTGGATGGGGTCGATATCCGTCAGATTGACCCCGGCGACTTACGTCGCAATGTCGGTTCGGTTTTGCAGGACGTTTGGCTTTTTTCCGGCTCAATTCGCGAAAACATTGCCAGCGGTGCGATCCGGCCCATGGATCAAGATTTGATCAGAGCGGGCCACGTGGCCGGGGTTGAAGATTTTATCGCGCATTGCCCCAACGGCTATGACCAACAACTGGCAGAACGTGGCGAAGGAATATCGGGCGGCCAGCGTCAAGCCATCGCGCTGGCCCGCGCGCTGATTGGACGCCCACCAGTGTTGTTGTTGGATGAACCGACCAGTGCAATGGATGTGAAGACCGAAGCCGAGGTTATCAAGCGTCTGAAACAAGAAACCAAAGACACCACAATGGTTATCGTCACACATCGGACCAGCCTGCTTGATCTGGTCGACAGGGTCATTGTGGTCGAACGCGGCCGGGTCGGCGCAGACGGTCCAAAAAGCATGCTGACCCAGCGCGCGCGCGCAACAGGGAGGCATCTGAATGTCGCGGCATCCTGACCTTGCCATGATGGCAAGAGAAATGCGGGGGAAATCTCCGTTGGGGGGATCTCTCCTGTTGCTTGTTATCCTTGCCTGCCTCGTCTCCGCCGGGCTTTGGGCCTACATGACGGAACTCGACGACGTGACCCGCGTGGATGGCCGGATTGTGCCGTCGGCGGACGTGCAGTTGATTGAGGCAACAGAACCCGGAGTATTACAATACTTGCACGTCGCGGAAGGGCTGGTTGTCGACAAGGGAACGCTGTTAATGGAGTTCGACACAACGCAGATCGACAGTCAGTTGAGCCAGGAACAACAGCGCGCATATGGATTAATGGCTCGGGCCCAACGATTGCAGGCAGAGATTGACGGCACCCAGCTTACCTTCTCAGGAAAGCTGATTGAAGGCGCGCCAGAAGTGGTCAGAACCGAAACTGCTTTGTATCAGGGCCGTCAGGCGGAACTGGCCGCTGAAATCGCCATTCTGGAGCGACAGCGTGAGCAGCGCCAGCGCGAGTATGAGGAAGGGCTGGTAGACCAGGTGACAGCCGAAGAGACGCTTGGGATTCTGGCCGAAGAACACGCCATCATGACCCCGTTGGTGAAAAAACGGATGGAGCCTGCGACAACGCTTTTGTCGCTGCGCCGCAGTTCCGCTGAATGGGAGGGTCGCAAGGTCCGTGCAGTTGCAGTGACCAACAGGTTGAAAACCGGACTGGAAGAAATCGACGATCGTATTCAAGCCGCACATAGCAGGTTCCGGAGCGCAGCGCTCACCGACCTTGCGGTCTCGACAGCCGAACTCGCGGCACTTCGGCCGTCCTTACCGGCCTTGCAAGACCGCGCGGATCGCGCACAGATCAGATCACCCGTGCGTGGAATCATAAATCGCGTTCACCGGACAACGATTGGCAGTTTGGCACGCAGCGGTGAAGAACTGATCGAGATTGTTCCATTGGACGACAGGCTTCTGGTCGAGGCCTATGTTCGCCCCGAAGATATCGCGTTTCTACACGCAGGCCAGCCCGTTAAGGTGAAAATTACGGCCTATGATTTTGCGCGTTACGGCGCGCTGGACGGTGAGATCACCCGCATAGGCGCCAACACGGTGACAAGGCCCGAACGCAATGATGAAGAGGTCTTTGTCATCGAAATCCAGACACGTCACGCTATTTTGGACGCAAGCGGCGTAGCCGTCGAGATCATCCCGGGGATGATTGCGGAAGTGGATATCTTATCTGGCAAGAAAACGGTTCTAGACTACTTTTTGCAACCCGTAATCAAGATCAAAGATCGCGCCCTGCGTGAATAATCAAGCGCTGTGTGAAACGCAGGATCAGCGATTGTGCCGCGAGTTTTTGAGTGAACAAAGTCGGCTTCTTGGAGGGTGCACCTATCCCGCAATCTCGGCAAACACCCGAAATCCGGTTGTTGAATTGCTAGGGTAACTGGCGTTTTAGAACTATGTTGGCAACTTCAATTGTAGTGGTTCCGATGTGATCTGACCGTTGGCTGTTTTTCCGGCAGTGTCTGTCCGTTCAAGTTTGATTCAGGAACTTTTCCTTCCAGATCTCTTTGCCCTTGATTATGATTTGGAATGGCGTTTGTGGGGTATGGCTGCTCCCGGTACGATTATGGCGGTCTTCGTTCGATCAATGTTCCATGCCCGGCACGATCAAGGGTCCGATTTCGATGACCAGCACCAGACAGATGCCTGTATGCAAAAAACAGTCGTTATGGCAGAATATCTGATACCTTGCTGAATCCCGTCAGATCGAAACCAAAGGAGATTGGATCTCTTGCTGTGTTTTTACTTTCGATCGTAAATTGCTTACCCGCCCGCATCGCAGACATCCACTCTGTTGAGACAGCGGAACGAGCAAAGCAGCCTTGAGCCTCGCAGGTCAGAAACTCCAGACGGGCGACTTCGACGTCATCGACCATTGCGATCACCCCTTCGGAAAACAGAAGACCAAACGGCAAGGTCAGCACGGCTTCGGTCTCATCTTTTCCCGCAGGCTTCACGAACGCAACGGAGGTAAGCCTCTGATTGTTTTCGGTCAAAACAATACTCTGGGTCATTTCACAGACCAGCTCGGTTCCGTTGCCCGGATTTCCACAATTTACCGACCACGGGAGTGTGCCGTTCTCTTGCGCGGCAAGAGGATGTGTCAAACCCAGTGAGATTCCTAGCGCACCAAGCCAAATTTTCATACTGCCGTCCCTCATTGCTCAAAATTGTAGCCCAAGGCCCAGACCAACCTGGAGAGCCTTGGTTGAGTCCCCGAACATATGGTCCAGGCTCAGATTGATAAAGCTGCTGTCATCCAACGCATACAGCCCCAATCGCGCCGAAACCAGCCCATGGGCGTCTCCGATAAAGCTGGTATTCGTAAACCCACCATCAGCTGCGCTTGCGCCTGCAAAACCGGCGCTTACTGATACCGTGTCGTTCGACGAGATGATGGCGCCGGCACGGAAGCTTACGCGTAGCTTTTGAGAGGCGCTGAGAATCTGTTCCGTCCCGATCTCAAGCGATGGGGTCAGGGAGTAGATCATCTCGCTATCATCCTGCAGGACAATCCCCGAAAGAGTTGCATCACCGTTGCTTTCTGTCGCCAGACGGGTGGCGTCAACAGCGATCTCGGGTCGCAGATAGGAACTGCCACCGGCAAATCTGTGATCATAGGCAAAACTCAACCGCAGGTTCTGCTGGTTCATCTTGTGCTTGATCGAACTGACGCCAACGGTGTTAACCACGTTTCCGTTGGGCAGCACACCACTGATCCCACCGGACCGGTCGGAGTCATAGTCTGACCAACCGGCTGACAGCATGGCCGCGAACTCCCACGGGCCGGTGTATTTGGTCAGCGAAGCACCCAGATTGAACCGGTCACCGGTCGCATTGTACTGCGATCCGTTCCGAAGGCTTATTTGGTCGTGACCCAACGCGAAACCGGCATAGAGCTCATCCCCAACCGGCAAACGGACACCGGCAGACAGGTTGGTATTGTTGATGTCCAACTCATCGTAGATACCAGTCTGCTCGCGGTCGTAGAAAGACCTTCCTCCGGAGAACCAGACACAATTGCGTGGATCGTCTCCGGCTTGGTAATCGGTAAACCGCTCGCAATTGTGCAGTGCGTCTGCGAATACCCGTGTACCGTAGTAGGCATCAACTGCATCCGCTGCGTAGTCAGCCACAGTGAATGCACCGATTGCCGCGATGACGTCAGCTTCGGAGGTCATGTTCCCGATCAGGGCGAACAACTCACCTTGCGCAGCAGAACCCTGCCCGTTCAGCACCTGGTTGATGTAGTCACCAACGGCCGCCTCGTTCGCGTTCATGTTCGCGGTCGAATAGTCCGGAGTTATCACCAGATCAATCGAACTGCCGTCCGATGTCGAGCCGTTCAAGCCAATCGAGTAATCCAACACTACTGTGTCCTGAATCGTCGTACCCGCATCCGCAGCTGTCCCACTCGGGTTGACGATGACTAGAGGTAACGCCCGTTGAAGCGTATTGAGCTGTGGTGTCAGTGTGCCGCCTATAGTGGCATTGCCGCTGACATTAACCAGATCGCTATTGCCACCCGATGCACCCGTGGTGAGGTAATATACGTCGAAGGTCGAGGATGCCGTCGCACCAAAGGCTAGGCTTCCCGTCAGGTTCGTGGTCTGGCTGACGTTACCGGTAAAGACAAAGTCACCCGACTTAACAGTCGGCGTCATGTCCGTATTCAGACCCCAGTTCGCTCCCAAAACAAAGTCGCCATTCACTTGCATCAACCCAGAAGCGCCCAGATTGATCGTGTCCAGCGCATAAAAGGCGCCCTGTTCCTCGACGGTCAGACCGTTGGTACCCGCGCCAAGGTCCAGATTGCCCAGTGCCTTACCCGCCAACGAAATCTGTTCATTGCCGTTTCCGCCGTTCACCAACTGGTTATTCCCGGCGAGAAGCACTGTGTCCTTGGACAAAGTCAGCGCGTTGTTCGCGCCGCCGTCCACAACGATTGATGCAATTGCGTCTGCTTGCCCGGTCCCGCCCATGACGACGCCATCGAAGCCAAGCGTGATTGCACCCGCTCCGTCACGCCCTTCGGATTGGGCCAGAACGCCGATGCCGCCTTCGCCCACGGACAGGATATTGCCATTCAGCGCCATGTCGATGGTGCCACCGGCCCCAGCACCACCCGCAGATCCACGGAAAGCCGAATCCACCATGCCACCACCACCGCCCAGTGACTGCGCCACAACACCAATCGCGTTTTCACCGGTGGTGACGATATTACCGTTTTGGGTGAACGTAATGTCGCCACCGTCACCACCATTAGCAGGCGAGAGATTCACTGTGATTTGGCTTGCATCCAAATCTGTAGAGACCAGACCGCCGCCGCCGCCTATGCTTTGGATTACGAAACCATGCGACCCAGAGCCGCTGGTGGTGATGCCCCCGATATTGGTAAGACCAACAGTTCCGCCGTCACCGGTTGAATCGTCTTGTGCACCCAAAGTTACATCCAAACGTCCTAGTCCAGCAACAACGACCTCACCGCCACCCGCACCAATGCTTTGAACACTCTGACCAAATGACCGATCACCCGTAGTGGTAATGTCTCCGTCCAGAGAGAGGTCGATATCACCGCCGTCATTGCGGAAACTTGGGTCGGAACCCAGGATCACCGAAGCAGCTTTGTTTGTATTCGCGGTGCCAGCGCTGTTCAGCACAAGCTTACCACCGCCGCCTCCGATAGACTGCGCTGCACCCGCCGAGGAAAATGCGCCGTCTGTGCCCACATCTCCGGTCCGGCTGCCGGTCACGTCGCCGCCACTGGCGTCATCCGTGTTAATCGCACCCAGACGTGCGGTGATGTCGATACCGTCACCGTCCTGAACATTGACGTTGTTCGCTGATATACCACCACCACCGCCAACGCTCTGCAGCATCAAGCCGGTCGAGCGATCGCTTGTCGTCGCGATATTGCCGGTATGTGATTGCGCAACCTGACTGCCAGCCATGTCTGAAACTTCATCGCCACCCAAAGAGATGTCGCTGATATAGGAAGTGCCGGTTCCTCCAGCACTGGCAGTTTCGGTGGTGAAATCGACTGATGTTTCGGAATTACCACCACCGCCATTTACGGACTGAGCGAAAATAGCCTCGCTACTTGTCCCATTCACAAGAATGTCCCCGGTCGAATTGACGGTAACGGTTCCAACCGACCCAGTGGCACCCTCGCGCGCACCAAGCAGTTGCGACACCGTGTAATCCAACGCAGAGACCAGCGGGGATGACACTGAATATCCGGCGTTTCCGCCGCCGCCACCAACAGATTGCGCAAAGATGCCAAACCCGTTTTCTGCATTCACGACAATCGCGCCTGTATGGTTGACCGTGACGTCTCCACCATCTGCGCCATCCCCGCCCGAACCGCCAATGGCGATCTTCGAGTAGGACTTGCCTGCCATGGTGTTTTTGAGGTCATTTACATCCATCGCAACAGCCAGCCCGCCATTGCCGCCACCGCCGCCAACGGATTGCGCCATGATGCCGTATGCACCCGCACCATCAACCCGGATGTCACCGCTGTTTGTTACGACCACGTTGCCGGCGATGTTGCCGCTGCCACCTGAACCGCCAATATTCAACTGCGCGGTCGGAGAACTGCTGTCGCCCGTCTTCAGTCGCAGCGTCCCAGTGATCGAACTGCCACCATTGCCACCACCACCACCGATGGATTGGGCGAAAATACCATGCGCACCTTCACCAGTTGTCACGATCGTCCCTGCATTGGTCACCAAGACGTTGCCGCCCGTGCCCCCAGTACCACCCGATCCGCCAAGACCGAATTGTAGTGCTCGCCGCGTGCTGGCCTCTGCCCCGCCATAGCGCCCGTCGACCGAGATCGTAGAGCCACCATTGCCGCCGCCGCCACCGATGGACTGCGCAAGGATGCCATGGCTCTCCTTACCGGTGGTGCGGATAGTGGCATCAGCTTCATTGACGACAGTTACCGTGCTGCCAGACCCGCCAGTGCCACCCGTGCCACCAATCAGAATTGCATTTGTCGTTGCCCCGTCCGAGGACCGGCCCAGAATGATGTTGCGCACCTGTTGCGCATCGCCACCCCCGCCGCCGACGGACTGCGCGTAGATACCAATGGACTTGTCACCCGTCGTCTGGATTAGGTCCCGATTTGTGATGGAAACCGCTGCAGACATTGCCCCGGTTCCGCCATTTCCACCAATGGACAGAGTCGCTGTGTTCCCGATGTCCTTGCGCAGGCTGATGATCCGATTTTCAACCAGACCACCCATACCGCCACCGCCGCCAACGGACTGAGCGAAGATGCCATGAGCCATCGTGCCCTCGGTCGTGATGATCCCATCGCTGACGACAGTCACGGTATCCGAAGTCATGCCGTCGCCGCCTGTGCCACCGATGTTAACCGAAATAGTCGTGCCGACCGTCGACGGATTGACCACGGCTTTGATGGTGTCGAGGTTCGATTGACCCGCCTGAACCATGCCGCCGGTGCCACCCGCACCACCGATGGATTGCGCCATCAAACCAACTGAACGATCGCCGAAGGTCGCAATTCGTGCAGTGTTGGACACGTCGACTTTGCCGCCTACGCCACCTGTGCCGCCCGTGCCGCCAATGGAAAGCGCAACAGACGTACCCTTACCGGCTGAATTGCTGGCCTTGCCACCATTGCCACCGCCACCACCGACGGACTGGGCAAACACGGCGTGAGCATCCGTCCCCTCTGTGACGACTGTTCCTGCGGCAACCGCCGTCACATCGCCCGCTTCGCCACCAGTGCCTCCTTCAAGCCCGACTGACAAGCTGGCTTTGTTGCCCTTGCTGTCGCCGGTCTTGGGCGTACCTATGCTGACTGATGTCGAGGACGAATTGCCGCCGCCGTTGCCGATGGACTGAGCGAAGAAGCCATATGAGCGGTTACCGGCGGTGCGAACGATGCCATTCGAGCTTGCATAGACATCGCCGCCGCTTCCTCCGGTGCCACCGGTCCGACCGATTTGAATGTTCACGTTGCCGCCATCTACGGATGTCGAGGCAGAGTTGTAGCCCGCATTGCCGCCGCCGCCTCCAACAGATTGAGCGAACAGACCATGAGAGTCTGCGCCGCTGGTCGTGATGTCCCCGGTATTGCGAACATCAACCGAACCGCCGATACCACCCTCACCCGTACCGCCACCGATTGCTAAGCCAAAGCCCTTGTTGGTCGCGTCTGAGGCCAGTTCGTACGTCATACCAAGGTTCAAAGCCGCGTTGCCGCCGCCTCCACCAATGGATTGACCAAAGACCCCGTGGCTGCCGTCCTGCAGCGTAACGATGTCACCATAGTGATCGATATCCACGGTGCCGCCGTCCCCGGCCGTTCCAGCATCACCGCCTATGGCGATAACAGCCGACACGCCGGTTTTATTGCCGGAGGAGTCGGCAGGGTTCACCTTGCCCTCCAACTCATCGAGAACGGCGTTGTAGTTGGCAATTACCGAGTCATCGACGCCCGTGTTGGTGGGCGTTTTCCGGTCAGTTGAATCGCCGGTTCCGCCATTGCTCTTGCTTCCGGTGGTTTTACTGATGCCCACAACCGCGTTGATACCGGCATCACCGCCGCCGCCGCCAATGCTTGAGGCTTCGATCCCGTGCGAACCGGCACCGTCAGTCGTGATGGTACCCGCAGCCGCAGCCGCGGATCCACGCGCAACCGTGACATCGCCTGCATCGCCGCCGCCACCGCCAAAGCCGCCGATACCCATAGCAATTGGCGAGCTGTCTTTCGTGCCGACGAAGGTCGCATTAATCCCACCGGTGCCGCCGCCGCCGCCTATGCTTTGGGCAAAGATACCGCGCGCGTGATAGCCATTTGTCGAAATATTTCCAGATTGCGTAACTGAAACACCACCAGCATCAGCGCCGGTACCACCGTGGCCACCCAGACCGCCCACAATGCTCAGATCGGTTTTACCGTCGGAGTTGTTAGAGTCGCCATAGTTCAGCTGCCCGGTCACGTTCAACGCGCCGTTACCACCACCGCCGGCGATGGACTGCGCCAAAACACCGTGCTTCCAGTTACCTGCCACCGAAACGGTGCCGGTATGACCCACGGTCACATCACCCGAAACATTGCCGTCGCCGCCAAAGCCGCCGACGCCAAAGGTAACCGAAGGGATCTTGCCATCTTTGCTCAGCGCAATACCGCCCGAAACGTTCAGACCGCCGTTACCACCCCCGCCGCCAATGGACTGTGCCATCAAACCAGCTGAGCCATCCGTATCCGGTTTTTCTTCGTTGAAGACACCCATATCGATGAACAAACGTTCGAGCCCGAAGGACGAGGCCAGCTCTTCGGTGTCGTCGACAATCGTGTCGCCGAGGAAATCGCGCAGCTTGTCTTCAAATGTTGTCGTATCGGGAATAGAGATATCGTCCGGGTTGGTTGTGACTGTGATGTCAGCCTGCGACGTGAGCGTGACGTCTCCTGCCTTGCCGCCGTCACCGGCGAAACCCCCAACACCAACAATCAACGAGCTGTCGGATACGATACCACCCGACACATTCAGGCCGCCATTGCCGCCACCGCCGCCAAGGGATTGGGCCAACAGACCGGATTGGCCGGTTCCGTGCGCCCTGATCGTGCTGCCTGCGCCGATATTCACATCGACATTCCCGGCATCACCGCCGCCGCCGCCGAACCCACCGACGCCCACGACCACCGCATAGGACTTACTGCTGTCCGTTTGGCCCGCACCTGGCTTGCCGCTGATCGCGATACCGCCGGAGACATTGGTGCCGCCATTGCCACCGCCACCGCCCAGCGATTGCGCGATAATACCGCTGGCGCCTTTGCTTTGGTCGACGGCAAATGTGCCGTCGGGTTGCCTGACCATCGGAACGGCCTGAACATTGCCGGTGTAGTCCAGATCAACATTGCTGGCATCGCCACCCGATCCGCCAAAGCCGCCAACACCAGCCGCGACCGAAAAGATTGTGTCCGACCCCGAGGGCTTTGTCAGCGCCAGAGAGCCCGAGATATTCACGCCTCCTGTGCCGCCGCCACCACCGAGGCTCTGGGCGAACACGCCATGCGACCCGTCACCCGCCGTGACAACATCGCTCTCCACATCCAGAGTTACTGCCCCGGCATCACCGCCGCCGCCGCCAAAGCCACCAAGCCCCAAAGCAACCGCCGCACCGGATTTACCTGTCAGGTTGACGGCACCCGAGACGTTCAGGCCGCCATTGCCGCCGCCGCCGCCAACGGATTGCGCCATGACACCGATGCTGTCCGCCCCTATTGTGACCACCGAGGTTGTGCCGCTGCTATCTGTGCTGGACCGCAGGGTGCTGATCACGTCACCCGCGTTACCGGCCCCGCCCCCGAAGCCACCCACGCCCAGACTGACCGAGCCGCCATTTTCCTGACTAATGCCCAACGAGGCCGAGATATTCGTGCCGCCATTGCCGCCACCGCCACCGACGCTCTGTGTCAGAATACCTGTACTGCGATCGCCGACGGTGCCAACACCGCCCGTAACAGTCGACTGAACCAGGGCACCAGCATTTGCGCCGCCGCCACCAAAGCCGCCTACGCCGATACCCACGGCTGCATTGGCCGACCGAGACAGGGACAACGCGGCCGAAATGTTGGTGCCACCATTGCCGCCGCCGCCACCAAGGCTTTGTGTCAGAATCCCGACCGAGTCGTCTCCTGTTGTTACAACACTGCCGGTGACTTGTTGCGTGACATTGTTTGCATTACCACCGTCACCTCCAAAGCCACCAACACCAATCCCGAGACCACCTGAATAGTTGCTGGCCACCGAAATCGCGCCGGAAATATTCGTGGCACCGTTGCCGCCGCCGCCGCCGAGGCTTTGGGCAATAATACCAGCCGAGCGTGTGCCCGAAGTGCTGACATTGCCCGAGAACGTATTGTCGACGGCCCCACTGGTACCGCCGCTACCGCCAAAGCCGCCCACTCCGATTCCTGCAGCACCGGACCCCGTGCGCGCAATGCTGAGCGCACCCGAGATGTTGACGCCGCCATTGCCACCGCCTCCGCCAACAGACTGAACCAGAACGCCGGTTGCGTTTTCACCGCTGGTGGTAACGTCGCCGGTAACCGAACCAGTGGCCGCACTTGCATTACCGCCGTCACCGCCGGATCCACCGATGCCAACGCCAATAGCACCGCCGCCGGTGCCCGAAATATTCACGGCCGCAGAGACATTCAGCCCTCCGTTACCACCGCCGCCCGCGGCGGACTGGACCAAAACACCGCCCGAATTGTCGCCGGCCGTTGTGACATCACCCACAACCGTTCCGTCGGCCGTACTGGCATCACCGCCATTACCCCCGCTGCCGCCAAGCCCGACAGACGCACCACCGCTGCCGGTTCCCGCAACCGTGACTGTGGCAGAGACGTTCATGCCGCCGTTGCCGCCGCCGCCGCCAAGGCTTTGAACTATGAAACCGCCGGACTCGTCCCCTTGCGTCGAAACGTTGCCGTTCAAAGAGGCCTCAGCCGTTCCTCCGTCGCCGCCCGTTCCAGATGCGCCGCCCAGACCAACGGATGCGCCGCCCGATCCCGTACCTGCCGCGGCAACCGCGACTGAGATGTTCATTCCGCCATTACCACCTCCGCCGCCGACGGACTGCGCCAGCAAACCGGT
Organism: Ruegeria sp. CDSC054; assembly: GCF_059610645.1. Classification (NCBI taxonomy): domain Bacteria; kingdom Pseudomonadati; phylum Pseudomonadota; class Alphaproteobacteria; order Rhodobacterales; family Roseobacteraceae; genus Ruegeria; species Ruegeria sp. CDSC054. The sequence goes on from NZ_JBXWOA010000010.1 coordinate 37,092, forward strand.
CGAGGCTTCGCCCAACGTCACAAGGTTCCCGGTCACGTTTGCGGTTACCGCTGAGGCATCGCCGCCGCCGGTTCCCCGACCACCAAGCCCAACGGCTGCTGCGCCAGAACCTGTGCCCGCGCCGCCAACTGAAGCCGAGACATTGAAGCCGCCGTTACCGCCGCCGCCGCCGATGGATTGGGCAACAACCGCGCCGGATTGTGCGCCTTCCGTTTGCACACTGTTCGCAACGGTCAGACCAACGACACCGCCGGTGCCGCCGCTACCGCCAGACCCGCCCAGTCCGACACTGATCGCGCCTGCCCCGGTGCCCGCACCTGCCAAGGCAGGTGAAATGTTAAAGCCACCATTGCCGCCGCCGCCACCAACGGACTGTGCCAGAATACCAACCGAAGCATCTCCCTTGGTCACTACGTTAGCCGTTGTGCTCGCGGTTACCAGGCTGCCGTCGCCGCCGCCGCCGCCTGAACCTCCTAGCCCAACCGAAACTGAACCCGCTCCGACGCCTGCACCTGACAGGGTTGGCGAGACGTTAAAGCCGCCGTTACCGCCGCCACCGCCAAGGGACTGCGCCACAAAACCGCCAGAGGCAAAGCCGTCAGTCAGAATGGTACCGTTCGACGTCAGTGTCACGTTGCCGCCATTGCCGCCAGTGTCGCCTGACCCGCCGAGCCCGACGCTGACGGCTCCGCTACCAGTTCCTGCACCTGACAGAACCGGAGAAACATTGAACCCGCCATTGCCGCCGCCGCCGCCGATGGATTGCGCCACTACGCCCGAGGACTGATCACCACGGGTTTCGACCGAATTGTTCGAAGTTGCGATGACGGTGTTGCCATCTCCCCCGCCAGCACCATCGCCGCCAAGGCCAACCGAAACTCCGCCCCCGCCAACGCCAGATCCCTGGACCGAAGCACTGACGTTGAACCCGCCATTGCCGCCGCCGCCACCGATGGATTGGGCCAGAAACGCCGTCGCCGAGTCGCCCTGAGTCAGGATTGTCCCGCCGGAGGTCAGAGTGACCGCGCCGCCATCGCCGCCTCCAGCTCCGTCGCCGCCAAGCCCCACGCTAACTGCACCGGACCCGACACCGGCGCCTGCGCCTGTGCCCGAGACGTTGAAGCCGCCATTGCCGCCGCCGCCGCCAATGGACTGAGCGACTACGCCGGACGACCTGTCCCCAGCCGTTACGATTGCATCCGTGGTTGTCAGATTTACCGTGCCACCAGTTGCACCTGTGCCGCCGCTGCCGCCCAGCCCAACTGAAACGGCACCGCTGCCCACACCCGCGCCCGCGAGTGAGGCGCTGACATTAAAGCCTCCATTACCGCCGCCGCCGCCGACGGATTGCGCCAGAACCGCTGTTGAATCCGCACCAGTCGTGCTGACAGTTCCGGTAACCCGACCAGTCACTGATCGACCGATCCCACCGCCGGACGCGTCGCCGCCCAAGCCAACCGTAACCGCGCCGCCACCAGCGCCTGCACCGGCTACCCCGGCGGTTACGTTGAAACCGCCATTGCCGCCACCGCCGCCGATAGATTGGAATACGACACCGCTGGAATTGTCGGAAAGCGTGGTCACGTTGCCCACGACCTGTCCTTCAACAATGCCGCCATTGCCGCCTGTTGCACCGCCGCCGCCAAGTCCGACACCAATCGAACCAGCGCCTGCGCCACCAGCGGCCACACCGGCCGTCACGTTGAAACCGCCGTTACCACCGCCACCGCCGATGGACTGGATCACAACACCGGTCGAGCGCAGTCCCTCGGTGCGGACATCACCATTGACAAGAACACCGGTCACGCTGCCGCCGATACCGCCGCTGCCGCCTTCGCCGCCAAGCCCGACACCAACGGTTCCTGCACCGGCTCCGCCTGCGGCCAGACCCGCGGCGACACTGAAGCCGCCATTGCCGCCACCGCCGCCGATGGACTGAACTACAACAGCACCAGAGTCATCGCCCCGCGTTGTGACGTTTGCGTCAACCTGTGCGGTCACTGCGCCGCCGTCACCGCCACCGCCGGCTTTGCCGCCAAGGCCCACACTGACAGACCCAGCAGCCGCCCCGCCAATATCGGCGCTCGCGCCGACGCTGTAGCCGCCATTGCCGCCGCCGCCACCCACGGACTGTGCGACAACACCGCTGGAAAACGCTCCGCTGGTTTCGATGTTTGTCCCGCCTGCAATCAGGGTGACGTCGCCGCCGATCCCGGCACCGCCGCCATCTCCGCCAACACCCACGTTGATCCCAATTGCCGCCACGCCGCTTGCGCTGACACCGGCTGCAATGCTGCCACCGCCATTGCCGCCGCCGCCGCCAACGGACTGTGCGATCAAAGCACTCGAACTGGTTCCCGTCGTTGTGATGTCAGCCTTGGTATAGACCTGCACATCGCCGCCGTCGCCGCCACTGCCAGCCTCACCGCCGATACCAACCGAGACATTGCCGGAAAACAGCGCCGAGGCACCACCGGTTGCTGCCACAGCCAATCCGCCATTACCACCACCGCCGCCAACGGATTGAAAAAGCATACCGGTCGAGCGGTTCCCGGTTGTGACAACGGTGCCTTCAAACCCCGCAGCCGTCGGAGAGCCACTGCCGTCAAACTGGCCGACCGTGACCGTGCCGCCTTTGCCACCCGTGCTACCATCGCCGCCGACGCCAACCGCCAAAGAGCCCGAAACCGGACCGCCAGACACCGCAACAGACACCGCAAATCCACCATTGCCGCCTCCGCCGCCAACGGATTGCAGCATGACGCCAATTGCATCGTCGCCGCCGGTTTGCACAGATGCAGACCCGCTGCCGCTGATTGACACATCGCCGCCGTCGCCACCACTGCCGGCGGAGCCGCCGACCGAGACCGAAGCAGCGCCAAAGGCACCGACCGCTACTGAAACAGCGCCGCCGCCATTACCGCCACCGCCGCCGACGGATTGTGCGAACACACCAGTGGAGCGAGCGCCCGAGGTTTGAATTGCAGAAGGCTGGCTGCTGTCGGTGTTCGACAATGTGACGTTCACGTCGCCGCCTTTGCCTCCGGACCCGCCATCGCCGCCGATGGCGACGCCCACAAATGCGCCGACCGCTCCAGAAGAACCGCCATTGCCGCCACCGCCGCCGATGGACTGGGCCAGAATGCCCATCGCATCATCTCCGGTCGTGGTAATGATCCCGTCATTGACGATGGTCACAGTTGATCCAGCGCCACCGCCGCTGCCGTTTCCGCCAACGGATACCATTCCTGCGGACGAGCCACCGTCGCCGCCACCGCCGCCAATCGACTGAGCGATGATTCCGCGCGCGCCGTCGCCCCCGGTCTGGATTTGTCCGTAGTTACTGACGCTTACTGCAGCTCCTGTGCCTCCTCTTGACCCGGTGCCACCGATTGCGACCAACCCGTATGAGTTCGCACCCGTGCCACCACTGCCGCCAATAGATTGCGCCATGACCCCATCGGCACCTTTGCCTGAGGTCAGAATGCTGCCGCTGCCCTGAACCGTCACGCTAACGGCGCTGCCGCTGCCACCATTCGATCCGACCCCGCCCAGAGACAGCGAAACCAGGCCACCACCTGTTCCGCCAGACCCACCGCCGCCGCCAATGGACTGCGCCACAATCCCGCGCGAAAAGTCTCCCTGTGTCTCAATGGCGCCAGCATGGGAAACCGTGACCGTCCCGCCGTTACCGCCGTTGTCGGCACCGCCGATCAAGGACACCAATAGGTTGCCGCTGGTCCCTGCGGACCCACCCGAACCCCCAATCGACTGTGCATAAATCCCGTTCGCATAGTCGCCGGTTGTCAGAATGCTGCCGGTTGATGTGGTATTGACTGTCACAGCTCCGCCGCTTCCGCCATAGCCGCCGTCACCTGAAGATCCTACCAGGCCCCACTGCGCGCCGCCGTTGCCACCATTGTTCGAAACGCTCAGGGCATAGATACCATCGGCGGAATCTCCGGACGTCGAAATCTCACCTCTCTGCGTGACGGTCACATTGCCGCCATCCGCTGAATGCCCGCCAGTACCACCGCCGGGGGCGGCGAACCCGCTGCCGCCATTCCCAGCCTCGCCACTTCGACTGAATGCGAAAATGCCGTAATTGCCACTGCCCGAGGTTTGGATTGTGCTGCTGCTGGACTGTGTTGCGTTGACGGTGCCGCCCTTGCCGCCATCGCCGCCATCGCGTCCGTCCCAGAAGCTCAGGTAGGAGTCACCACCATTGCCACCATCGCCGCCGACGCTGCCGACCTGCCACCCTATGTTGCTGGTGGCGTTGACATCACTGCTAAGGGTCTTTGTTTGCGTCGGACCAGTTGCGCCATTGCCGCCTGAGCTAGGCGGTACAACCAACGCGCCGTCACGGCCATTGCTCCCATCCTGACCATAGACAACTTGGTTCACGCCGTTCGGTCCCGACACATCTTCAGGTGGTGTCACCGCACCTGGAGTCCCAGAGCTGTTGAAATTGCTATTGTACTGCGACAGCGTCAATTGAGTGGACAAACCGGCCGTACCGGATGCTCCGGAATTGCTAATTTGAGCCGTTGTTCCTGAAATGGATACAATTTCGAATGCTAGCGGAGGATTGTCGGAATTGTAGATTGTGTCCCCGGCATCTTTGACTAGGAAAACGTATCCATCTGCTGTCTCTACAAATGCTGTTGTTCCGGCTGTGGGCGTCGAGGCCGGGTCGACAATCAGTGCGCTGACAGTGGTATCCATACCTGTCACCGGGTTGGCCACCGTGTCGCCTACTTTCGAGTCTGCCGTGGGCGCTGCGAATAAAGGTGTTGAAATTAAAGTATAAAAAGAAACAGCAAGCAGCAAACTTGACTTCTTGGACACCCTTGCACCCCACATACGACTTAGTCACAACACATGGGGGCAAACCGCGTTCGCGCAGAACGGCAACCTACAATTCGAATTTCCCCATCACATATCGGAATAAAATAAACACAAGATTAAGGCGATAATTCGAATTAAATTCGCTCTGTTGGAGTTACTCCGCGCTCATTGCCAAAATGCAACATTGAGTCTCAAATCATTACTAAAAATTTATCGGAAGTGTTTTGCACGCAAAAACCCCTTTCTGACACAATTCACGACGGAGATTCACTCTAAGAAATCAGCAGGGCAACTCGGTCGGTGCCGTCACGCTGACCGTCGTTTAGTTGCACATGTTGGCAATTGTGCATTGATGACTTCGATGAATTTTTCGTTAGTCTGCTACTTGCGCTATCGATTGCCTCGTTTGGACAACACTCACACGGTGTGGCTCTCTTTTTTGCTTCAATTCGAGCCTGCGTGAAGTAGAAGAGATGATACTACGCGTAACCAGCGCGCCCTTGCGATGTCTTGAATAATGAAGTTGTTATGAATCCCTCCGAACGCAATTACCGGCTTTGGCGCGTGATCGATCTGGCTGGAGCGTTGCGCTGGCCTAAGGTGATATACAGCTTGAAACCCACACTCCGGACCTGACTCTCGGCCGGATGGGTAATGCCGATGCTACGGCACTGGAAAACTACGAGATTCTGGATGTTGGTCTGGAAGACGGACCATTGACCGAACTTCTGCGGTCCAGGGGATTGATCGTAGCGGGACGTGAGGAATAGGCAGGCGTTTTGCCCGCCTAGTCAGACGAGGACGCGACATGGCTATTGCCGATGGATGGCGCGCAAACCCAGATCAACAATTGGAGGCACGACTATTATGAAAACAGGTCATATTCTTCGCTCGGAAACTTGACGCTGAACGTAATCGTGGCCAACTAACCGAAACCCGAAAGGCCGCATGAATACCTGACCGGAAACCGGGAGAGGTCAAGGCCAACCGTGCACTAACTTTCAATTTGAACCGCTCAAGTGGCGCTGCTCCTTGCCAATTGAGCAAGCCGCAGAAACAGAGGGAGTCCGGGTGTGAACTGACTTTTTCATGCTATGTTGACGCCTCAATAAATTTGCACCCACCTACCGCGAACTCGCAGATAGGTTTCATCCAATCCCGTGGGTAAGTGGCAGCCTTTCAAGGAAATCACTCAGAAACCTGCTCGCGATTGATTAACATCAACAAGCACCAAGGCATGCGTTTACCTCTACCTCAGTCAAAAAACCGCGACACGACCGGAACAGCGCCCTGTCTTTTTGTGCGGCAAGTCGTCGTTTTGACCAGTGCTTACCATTCAACATCGCCCAAAAAAATATATCCGGCACCATAGATAGTTTTGATCAGGCGAGGGTTTTTGGGGTCTTCGCCCAGTTTGGTCCGCAACCTGGAAATTCTGACATCCATCGCACGATCAAAACTGTCGCCGGCAGCACCACCCAGAGCATCTTGCATCTGAGTGCGGCTGATCAATCGCTTGGGACTTTCCAGAAACAGCTTCAGAACTTCGCCCTCTGCATGGCTGAACGGAGTTTCGGCACCGGATCCGTCTTCTAGGATGTAGCGATCAAAGTAGGCCGTCCAGCCGTTGAAACGTGCCACGTCAGATTGTGCGGTCTGCGCCTTGGGGGATCGCAACCGCGCCCGAATGCGTGCCACAACTTCGGCCGGGTCGAACGGCTTGGTAATATAGTCATCCGCCCCCAGTTCCAGACCGGTGACGCGATCCTGTACCTGCGCACGACCAGAAATGATGATGACCGAAGCCCCCTGCTCCAATGCCAGCCGATGGACCAGTGCCAACCCATCCGTATCCGGCAGGGACAAATCAACCAGACATACGTCCGGCGTAACCCGTTTGAGCGACGCTTCGAATTCCCGCGCGCGCGCAAAACTCTGGGTGCGAAAGCCTGCTTCTTCAAGCGCGTCGGTCAGAATGCGCCGGATCTCGGGCTCATCATCGACGATGGTCACCAGCGGTTGGGTCATCAGGCAGCCTCGTCACGGATCAGGGCGGACAGTTGGGCCCGGGTAAAGGGTTTCCGCAGCACCGGCGCACGTTTCAGCGCCTCGCGATACAACGGATCGGAATAAGGCAAGGATGTCATAAGGATACGGGGCAAGGCGGGCTCCAGTTTTGCCAAAAGATCCAAACCCGTCTCCTGCCCTTCAAGGCGAATATCGGACAGCACCAAAGCAATGTCTTTGACATCTTTTGCCAGGGCGATGGCTTCGTCACAAGACGTCGCCTCAATCACTGCAAACCCGATGTCGACCAACATATCGCGGAATTGACTGCGCAGATCGTTGCTGTCTTCGACCAACAGAACCAACCCTTCCTGTACTGGCAGGGCTACTCGGTACGGCAGTCGCAAAATGACCGATGCACCTGACGGAGTATTGCGCAAACTCAGGTCGCCGCCGGCCAGCTTGACGGTGTCGTAGACCATCGGCAGACCAAGACCCGACCCTTTGTCGCCTTTGGTTGTGAAAAACGGGTTCAACGCCTTTTCCAATGCATCTTTCGAAAACCCGGGGCCAGTGTCTGACACTGCGATTTCGGTCCATATTTCACCAATGGTATGGGCGCTGATTGTGATCTGGCCGGATTCTCCACAAGCATCCCGCGCGTTCAAAACCAGGTTCAGCAAGGCGTCCTGAACCATCCCGGGATCCAGCATCAGAGCTTTGTCCGGCAACGTATTAACCACCGACAAGCCGACCCCGCGCGGCAGGGATGGAGAGGCCAGAATGCGCAAATCCTCAAGCAATCCGCGCATGTCCGTCGCTTTGGGTTGAGGTGTCCGGTTACCCGTCATATCGGCGATGCGATTCAACAGTTGCCCACCCCTGCGCGCTGTCTGCTTGGTAGCGTCAATCAGCTCACGAGCATCTTCCGGCAAATCCATCTTTTCCAGCCTGGACTGCATGCCCAGAATAATGGTCAAAAGGTTCGAGAAATCATGCGCCAACCCGCTGGTCATTTGTGCGGCCATCGCGCGGCGACGGGTTTGTTGCAGCGCGACGCGCGCTTGCGTTTCCTCAGTGATGTCGACGGACATGATGTAAACACCACCTTCGCCATCAGGTGTGAAGGATACGCGAATGCGCCTGGAATCCTGATCTTCGGTAAACTCGAAAACAGAGGTTTCCCCGGCATAGGCCTTTTGCAGATGCGCCTGGACCCGTGTAAAAGCGGCAGAGCCCAAAGCCTTAGAAATATGCATACCCAAAATCTCGGACGGGCGACCTGGCATGACCGAGTTTAGCCGCCGGTTGGAGTAATCGTAGCAGCCTTTGGCGTCCAGATGTGCAATATGGGCCGGCATCATCTCGGTCGTCATACGGGTGCGCGCTTCGATCTCGGTCAATTGGCGTTTGGCTTCTTCCAAAGCCGAGTTTGTGGCCGCCAGTTTTCTGTTCGCTGCTGACAGCTCTTCAGCCCTGTCGAACAACTGACCAGAAAGCTCCTCGGAACGGGCGCGCAACAGCGCCTCAGCCTGTTTCGTATTGGTGATGTCTGTATAGACCGCCACCCATCCGCCTTTGGGCAAGGGGGCACCTTCAACCGAAATAACCTGACCATTGGCCCGAACGCGTTCGATGTAATGAGGTTCGAATGTCAGCGCCTGATTGACGCGCAGATCGACAGCCGCTTCGACATCATCGACATCGCCGTATTCGCCACTGGATGCGAGGTGGCGGATCGTGTCACTGAACAAAGCGCCGGGCTGTACGAGATGGTCCGGCAGATCAAACATCGTCTGAAACGGTCGATTGCTGACCACCAGCCGAAGCTGGCTGTCATAAATTGACAGGGCCTGGCCGATCAGATTCAGACCAGCCGTCGTCATGGACTTTATCTGTTGCTCGGTTATTTCCAAATCCATCCTCCCCGCGACACATGCGTAACACTGGATCTGTTACAGGTGTAGAGGGCAAGAGCGCGACAGGTTGGAAAAACGGGTCGCACATATTTTGCGATCAATACCTGGATTTGGTCTTGGGACCATCCGCCGTAATGGAATCCAGAGACAGTGTATGATCCATATTTTTCATCCGATGGCGCAACATTTGTCTGGATAGGCGCATCAAGACCGACAAATATTCGGGATCATTCGCCTTGTTCCGCAATTCTCCACCATCCTGGTGATCAAACAGCATGGGCGGAAGGTCTGCGGCGAACTCGACCAGAGTGAAACGCTCATCCCTCAGGATGCCCAGACATGAATCGCTATTACCCGTACCCAAAACCTGCTGCCAGATCGTAGGTTGCTCTGGTTCGGCAAAATCCAACTCGCTGAAGGAATAGCTGCGCCAATCGTCAGGGATTTGCCCTTGCATCAGCGGCAGCAACGATCGACCGTCCATGGAATTTGGGATCGGCTGGCCGATCCAATCCAAAATAGTCGGCGTAATGTCGATGGATTCCGTCGGTACCGAGATCACCGACCCGGCATGCGATTGATTGTTGGGGTCCCTAATCATCAATGGCGTTTTATAGGCGGCGTCAAAGACCGCCATCTTGCCCCAGCTGTGTCGGTCGCCCAGCATCTCTCCGTGGTCCGCAGTAATGACAACCATCGTGTTGTCGTATTGGCCACTATCCTTCAGGAATTGGACGACACGCCCGATGTGATGGTCAACCTCGGTTGCGAGACCCAGATAAACCGCGCGCAGCGTTTGGATGTTTTCAAGCGTCGGCTCTACCCCTTCAAAGCCCAAAACAAAGTCACCGGCGGACGTATTGTCAATTGTCGGGCCAATAAACGGATGCATCGCCCGTTCATCCATCGGATCAGAGAACCCTGCGGGCCGAGGCAGGGTCGCTAGGTCATACATATCGTTGTAGGGTGCCGGGGCGACCAATGGCGGGTGTGGTCGAATATAGGTCAGATGGGCAAACCAGTCTTGGCCAACATAAGGCGCCATGCTGTTCAAGAACACGTCCGTCAGAAAGGCTGTATCGCTGTCTTCAGCCCGGTACATAGCCGGGTCATTCAACCGGGGTTCACCCCCATCCGGCGCGACCGGCTTGTGAACATCCCAGTAATCCTCGAACGCATAGCCCTTTTGCATCAGATGTCCGCGCCAAGGATAGGATTCCTCCAACCGCATTTCGAGGACCTCATGAAACCCAGCCATTGGGTGTTCATAGGATTTCAGGATCGGATCGTTGTGGTCATGTACCCTAGGGTCGGCGGATGTATCCGTGTATCCAAACAGCATGGGCAGATAGCCGGCTTTGCGCATTTCGGTCGCGATGTTCGGGGTGTCATGCCGCAACGGGGTTCCATTGCGAACCGATCGGTGGTTCATCGCATATTGCCCGGTCAGGATTGACACACGCGATGGACCACAGGGGTTGGTCACCGAAAAATGCCGGTCAAACGTCACCGCCTCGTCCATGAATGCACGCAGGTTTGGCAGATCGACATGGGCCGCTAAAGCGCCGTTCAAACAGTCGGCGCGCAACTGATCTATGATGATGAACAAAACATTCTTAGCGTGCCGCATTTCGCTCTCCCTGATTCCACGTCAGTGGCGCCAGAGCGAACTCTGTCTTGGTTCGCAGAACCCCGCAACACCTGAGTCACGACCCATCGGATTTTCGCCCGGCGCGCCCATGCAACAGAAGCAACAGATTTATTTGAAATGATCTTGCGCCGATCGGCCCAGTTGAGCGCAAAACCAACCACAACCACGACCTTCGTGTCTGGAGATGTCACTTAGACGCTATTGAGCGCCAATAAATACAACACAGTTCGCAAAAATCCGTTGCAGGTCAATGTCCTTTGCCATCACATACGCTCATGACGCAGCCAGTGATACAGTCGGACCGTGACGCCAACGGCGTTTACCTGCGGGTTTCGGGTGATTTGGTGACTCAATCCCTGGACACGGTCGAAAAGGCGTTTGAAGAGTTTAGCGCTGACAGAGACGAACTAACAGTCGATCTTTCGAAGGTCGGAGCACTGGATACCGGTGGCGCATGGCTGATTGCCGATGTTGCACGGCGCGCAAAGGCAAGTGGCGCGACCGTACATTATGAAGGGTTAAAGCCCGCCCATTCCGCTCTTTTAGACACCGTGGCGGAAAACATTCCCGACGACCCCGGTGTGGCAACTGAAAAACGCAGTTTTACCGACTGGGTCGCAAGTGTCGGGGAACGCACCGCCCAGGCCGGAAAAGACATGCTATCCCTGCTGGGCTTCCTGGGTCTGACGCTGCATCGCCTTGTCCGTACAATTCTAATGCCGCGCCGTCTGCGCAAAGCGGCCTTGGTCTCGCAAATGGAAGAGACCGGACTCAAGGCCATCCCGATCGTTGCCCTTATGGGGTTCCTGATCGGCGTCGTACTGGCCTTTCAGGGCGCAACCCAGCTAAAGCAGTTCGGCGCCGAGATTTTCGTGGTCGAATTGATTTCGATCTCAGTTTTGCGTGAGCTCGGCATTTTGCTGACCGCAATCATCGTTGCGGGGCGTTCAGGATCGGCTTTTACCGCCTCGATTGGCTCGATGAAGGTTCAGGAAGAGATCGACGCAATGCGCACGTTGGGTTTGGACCCAATCGAGGTGTTGGTGATCCCGCGTGTTGTTGCCCTGTTGATCATGCTGCCGATCCTTGGTTTCATCGCCGACCTTGCCGCCCTTATCGGCGGCGGATTGATGAGTTGGATTGACCTGGGTGTTAGCCCGGGCATGTTCGTCACACGCCTGAAAGAGAACACCGGTATTTGGCAATTCGCCATTGGCATGATCAAGGCCCCCTTCTTTGCTTTGGTCATCGGCGTAATTGCTTGTTGGCAGGCCATGCAGGTCAAGGGGTCTGCCCAATCCGTCGGGCAACGAACCACGGCTTCGGTTGTGCAATCCATCTTTCTGGTGATCGCTTTGGATGCTTTGTTCTCGATCTTCTTTTCGGTGATGGAGGTCTGAGTTGGACGGTACGACGCTGGAACAAACTTCTAAATCCGACGCTCAACGCGAAGCGGTTATCCGCGTTCGCAATCTTACAAACCAGTTTGGGCCTCAAGTTGTACATCAGAATCTGAATCTGGATGTGTGGCGTGGTGAAGTTCTGGGGATCGTCGGCGGATCGGGAACTGGCAAATCGGTTCTGCTGCGCACGATTGTGGGCTTGAACAGACCCGCGGCGGGCAGCATCGAGGTGCTGGGTGTCGACGTATTGAATGGCCCAGAGCAGGAACGCCGCCGGATTGAGCGTCGCTGGGGCGTTGCCTTTCAGGATGGGGCATTGTTTTCCTCGCTGACGGTCTTGCAGAACGTGATGGCGCCACTGCGCGAACATACAGGGCTGAGCGAAAACCTGATGTGCGCGCTTGGTAACCTGAAGATCAGCCTTGTCGGTTTGCCGCAACTGAGTTGCGGGAAATTGCCTTCCGAATTGTCCGGCGGAATGCGCAAACGCGCCGCCCTTGCCCGCGCCTTGGCGTTGGACCCGGAAATTGTGTTTCTGGACGAGCCAACCGCGGGCCTCGACCCAATCGGCGCGGCTGCGTATGACGAGTTGATCGGCGAATTGCAGCATGCATTAGGCTTGACGGTCTTTATGGTCACGCATGACCTCGATAGTCTTTATGCCATTTGCGATAGGGTCGCAGTGCTCGCAGAAAAACGGGTTCTGGTTGAAGGTCCGATTGAAGAAATGACCAAAGTCGACCATCCTTGGGTTCAAGAGTATTTCACCGGCCCCCGGGCCCGCGCGGCGCAAGAGAAGGGTCAGGATAGGTAAAGGCTATGGAAACCCGGGCAAACTATATCCTGATCGGCGCGTTCACAATCGCGGGCATCCTTGGTGCCTTCGGGTTTTTCCTATGGCTCGCGAAATTCGAGGTGTCGCGCCAATACGCATATTACGACGTTCTGTTCGAAAACGTATCGGGCCTCTCCTCCGCAGGTGGCGTAAGCTTCAACGGCTTGCCCGTGGGTCAGGTGATTTCGTTGAACCTGGACGAGGACGATCCGTCAAAGGTGCGCGTTAAGCTTGAAGTAGATGCCGACATACCCGTCACCGAAGATACCATCGCGCAGCTACAATCTCTGGGCGTAACTGGCGTCAGTTATGTTGAGCTGACGGGTGGCAAAAGCAGCGACAAACCCTTGCCGGAAAACAGCGTAATCAAAAGCAAGCGCAGCGCGATTCAATCCTTGTTCGAAGGTGCCCCGAAAGTTCTGGATGAGGCGGTTACCCTGCTTGAGAGTCTGAATTCGGTCGTTGACGACAAGAACCGCCAATCCGTCAGCAAAATTTTGGACAACCTGGCTTCTGCATCCGGCAGGCTGGACAAAACGCTGACAGATTTCGAAAGCTTGTCCACCGACCTTGGCGGCGCTGCCAAGCAACTGGGCAACTTTACAACGCGGCTTGATAAATTGGCCGACACAGCCGAAACCACCCTGACGACAGGGACAGACACACTCAAAAGCGTAAAAACTGCATCCGAGTCCGCAACGGAAACACTGAACAGCGCCAAGACCACAATTGAATCGGCCGATCGCATAATACAGGACGACGTGAAACCCTTCATCGATCGCGCCTCGACATTGGCAGAACGCCTGACCGGCCTGTCCGACGAAGGCAGCGTTGCTTTGGCGACCGCGACCGAGACCTTTGTGAATGCAAACAAAACACTGGGGTCGATCACGGCAGCGATGGATACGGCAAACACCACATTGGCTTCTGCGGAACGCGCTTTTGACTCGGCCAATGAGGTCATCAACAAAGACGTCGGCGCAGTCATGGACGATATCCGCAATGCGGCCAATCAGGTCGCCTCGACGGTGTCTAATGTCACAAGCAAGCTGGACGAGATTTCGGCAGATATCCTCAATGCATCGCGATCGGCATCCGAGTTACTGGGGACCATCGACGGCATCGTCCAGGACAATCGGCGGCAATTGTCCGACTTCCTCCGCGTCGGCCTGCCCCAATTCACACGTTTCATAGAAGAGTCGCAACGACTGGTGATCAGCCTGGATCGGCTGGTGGACAAAGTCGAACGTGACCCAGCAAGGTTCTTACTGGGAACCCAAGCTTCGGAGTTTCGCCAATGATCAGGCTGTTTCTTTTGGTTCTGGCGTTGGTGTCGCTGGGCGCATGCACCGGGTTGGGTACGCTGAGGCAGGCCTCCAAGCCAAACGACCTGTATCTCTTGACGCCCAAAAGCACCTTTTCGTCTTCGTTACCGCGTGTGCAAAAACAAATCGTTGTACAGGAACCGACGGCTACGGCCGCGGTCAATACCGATCAGATCGCTGTTCAGCCAACCCCATTGCAGGTGCAATATCTACCGCGCGCCAGATGGGTCGACCGTGCACCGCTTATCGTACAGGCGCTGTTGGTCGAAAGCTATGAAAACAGCGGCAAGGTGGCCGCTGTTGGTCGCTCAACCGTGGGTCTGCGCGCAGATTATGTCATCGTTCCGGACCTGCGCGAATTTCAGGGGTTCGTCGTCAGCGATGTTGAGGGGACAAAAACCATTCGCGTCGAAGTGCGCATGAACATTAAGATCATTGATGAATTCGAAGACAAGATCATCGCGTCCAGTTCATTTCGGGAAGTTGTTGCCTCTGCTAGCGATGCGACGCCTGACCTTGTGAAAGCCTTTGACGATGCTTTGGGCAGGACCATGCGCGACGCCGTAGAGTGGAGCGTGCGCCGGATCAATACACATGCGGCCAACAACCAAAGATCGTATTGACGGGACACGGGCGCTGCCCAACGCAGCGCCCCATTGCCCGCTGTTACCTTGACAACGTTTGCGCAAGCCGCATGAGCGTGGCGGCTTCGGCCCTGTACCCAAAGGGATCTTCACCGCGGGCTGCGTTTGCCAATCCGATCGCATCGTCGTAGGACCAGTTCCCCAGATATTCTGCACCGCGCAATAACTGCCCGAACCCGGCGATGGCATAGGAAAAGCGGACATCGTCTGAAACCTCGTCCTGCGCCGCCGCAATGGGCTGTTCGATCAACTGGCTCTGATCGGACCCCGGCGTTTTATAACGCAGTTTGAAAAACCCGATCTCATCCGAACCGTCACGTACCGCTTGGGCATTATAACGCAACGGATCGTTCAGGATCGCGTCTGAACCAACAGGCGTGACCTCGTAAATCGCCGTAACCGAGTGGCCTGCGCCGATATCGCCGGCGTCCACTTTGTCATTGGTGAAATCTTCCCGACGCAACGCGCGCGTCTCGTATCCTATCAGGCGATACTCAGCGATTTGTGACGGGTTGAATTCGACCTGAATTTTTACGTCGTTTGCGATTGGGAACAATGCGCCGGTCAACTGGTCCACCAGGACTTTTTGCGCCTCGCTCAGCGTGTCGATATACGCGGCCTGTCCGTTTCCGTTCTGCGCAAGTGCCTGCATCGTGGCATCGTCCAGATTTCCCCGGCCAAAACCCAAAACACTCAGAAACGTACCGCTGTCACGTTTATTTGCTATGAAGTCTTTCAGCGCATCAGGATCAGACAAGCCAACATTAAAGTCGCCATCCGTTGCCAGGATGACGCGCGTGACCTCGTCGTCGGCGCTCATGCTTTCGGCTACCTGATATGCCTGTTGCAACCCGGCCTGACCTGCGGTCGAACCGCCTGCCTCCAACTGGTCGAGCGCGCCGAGGATTTTGTCACGTTCCACGGCCGCGGTGGGTTCCAGAACCTGCCCCGCGCTTCCGGCATAGGTCACGATCGAGACCTCGTCCTCATCTCGCAACTCTGACAGCATCAAACGGAACGATTGTTTTAACAGAGGTAGTTTGTTGGCATCATGCATCGATCCCGAGGTATCGATCAGAAAGACCAGATTAAGCGGTGGTCGGTCCTCAATCTGCGGCAATGCCCCTTGGATACCGACGTGCACAAGCTGTGTACCCTCATTCCAAGGCGTCGGTGTTACTGTGATCGTCGGCCGGAACGGCGCGTCCCCTTCTGGTGCGGGGTACGAGTAAGGAAAATAATTTACCATCTCTTCGACACGGACGGCGTCCTTGGGTGGAAGCTGACCGCGCATAAGAGAGGACCGGACGATCGAATATGAGGCCGTATCAACGTCAATTGAAAAGGTGGAAACAGGCTCTTCACTGGTGACTTTCAGAGGATTGGCTTCAGCGTTTGAAAACACCTCGGTATCCGGGAGGGGCAGAATTCCCACCTCTGTTTCAACCATCATATGAGTGGCATCGCCCGAAGTGACGCCAAGTCGCGCAGTGTTTTTAGCAACCAAGCCCGAAACGCCTTGCTGAGGGGCGGCCGCTTTGGATCGCACGGGCGCGGCATACTCTTCAACTACGACCGGGGCCTCAACGACGAGATCTTCCAATGCGGCAGAATCTGCTTCGGGTGCGGGCGCAGGGCTTTCACTGCGCGATAGGGGCTGCACAACGATGTCGCGGGACTGCGGCACGAACATGATCAGCGCAACAGCGGCAATTGCGGTTGTGGCGGTCAGGGCGCCGCGATGGGACAAGGCATTCAACATGGATTTCGCTCCTTCTGTCATGCGGGCCATTGGGCCTCGCTTAACAGTCGGACGCACCGCAGCATGCGATCCTTGGCTGTGTGCAAATTTTTTCTGAGCCAATTTCAAGTTTTTCGCCCGCCGTTCGGCATCTGGTGCCGGCGTCGCGACATCCATCAAGGCTTTGAAGTCATCAAGATCATCGGTCATTGTGCCAATTCCTCTTGTCGCAGGGCGCGCAGACGTTTGCGAATGTCGGACATGCGCCAGGACACGGTGCCTTCGGACACGCCCAGAACTGCAGCAGCTTCGGCGTGAGTCATTTCATCCTCTAATGTCAGGGCCAGTGTGTCTTGCAAATCGAGTGGCAGAGACCGCATGGCGCGCTGCAACCAATCCATTGCTTGGGCCGTTTCGGTCGCCTCTGCCCGTCGCAATTGCTCCACATCACCCCACCCTGCGACGGCGCGGCTGTGACTTGCCTGGCGACGCCGAGCGTCCTCGGCCGCGTTGACGACGACGCGATAGAGCCAGGTCGTGAACTTGGCCTGCGCCCGGAAGCCCGCGATTTTGGTGGGCAGCGCCGCACAGATATCCTGTGTGAGATCCTCAGCCTGATCAGCCCGTCCGGTCAGACGAAAAGCCAGACGAAAGACCCGATCGTAATGGCGCTGCAACAGGGTCGCAAACGCATCAGCGTCCCCGTCCGCGGCGGCCCTGGCCAAGTCCTCATCCGATGTTTTCATACGCATCACACTGAGTATGACGGATCGAAAACGTCAATCCTTGGCGAAATAGCCAAAAAAAATTAATAGCGGTCCGCCGACGCGAGTTTCCAATCGGCCGCGAAGTCGGACGGTATTGCGTCTGTCAACAAAACGCCTTCGTCGATAAGGGTATATAGTTCGGCATAAGACCGTTCCCGCTCGTCTGCCGTGCGGCGGCGGATATCCACCGGGTGAAGCTCGGACACCTTGTCTTTGCCCATAGCGCCCAAAAGTTCGCGGAAGCTTTCCAAGGTCGCATCGTGAAAGCGGTGTACGCGCTGGCGTTTTTGGGGAACATTGACCGCCCTGCCCCGTATCGGGTCCTGAGTGGCAACGCCGGACGGGCAGCGGTTGGTGTTGCAATGCAACGCCTGAATACACCCCACGGCAAACATCATCGCGCGTGCCGCGTTGCACATGTCGGCCCCCAGCGCGAATTTCTCGACCATGTCGTAGCCGGTGGCCACCTTACCCGAACAGATGATCCGGATTTCGTCGCGCAAACCGACGCCACGCAGGCAGTTGTTTACGAAAATCAGCGCCTCGTTCAACGGCATGCCCAAACGGTTGGTGAATTCGACCGGGGCGGCACCGGTACCGCCTTCGGCACCGTCAATTGTGATGAAATCCGGCAGGATTCCTGTTTCCAGCATCGCCTTGCAAATCGCCATGAATTCGGACGGTCTGCCAATACACAGCTTGAACCCGATTGGTTTGCCGCCAGACATTTCCCGCAGATGCTGCACAAAATGGATCAGACCGGTCGGGCCTTCGAAGGCAGAGTGGGTGGGCGGGGATATCACGTCCTGATGTTCGGGCACGCCGCGAATTTCGGCAATTTCCTGATCCACTTTTGCGGCAGGCAGCACCCCGCCATGCGAGGGTTTGGCCCCCTGCGACAGCTTGATTTCAATCGCTTTGACAACGTCCTTTTTGGCCTTTTCGGCAAACAGGTCCTTGTCAAAACCACCCTCGGGCGTGCGGCAACCAAAATAGCCTGTTCCGATCTGCCAAATGATGTCGCCACCCTCGGCCAGATGGTGCGGGGACAGGCCGCCTTCCCCGGTGTTGTGCGCAAATCCTCCGTCCTTGGCGCCGCCATTCAAAGCCCGGATCGCATTGGCGCTGAGTGCCCCAAAGCTCATGGCGGAGACGTTCAGCCGCGACGCGCTGTATGGCTGCGTGCATTGCGGCCCACCCAGCATGATCCGTTCTTCGCTTTCATCCACATGCTTGGGCGCAAGCGAGTGGTTGGCACGATGATATCCGACTGACAGGACGTCGTATTGTGTACCAAATGCCTGCGTATCCACCTGTCCTTTGGCACGCGAGTAGACAAGTGATCGTACGATTCTGTTAAAAGGGCGGCCGCTTTCGTTGGTTTCAACAAAATACTGCCGGATTTCCGGGCTGACGAACTCCAGCATGTACCGGAAATGCCCCAGGACCGGATAATTGTTCAGAACGTTGTGCTTGGTCGTCAGCATGTCGTAAAGGCCGATTACGGCATATGGAATAAGCACTACCAGCAACCAATGGGCGGGCGGCCAGAAAAAACCCCACAACAGAGTCAGCGGCAGACACACATATGCAATGAAGTAATAGAGTCTGCGTACAATCATTCGTGCTCTCCCAGGATCGCGTGCTTTCCGGTCTGCGGTAGCAGCCGAGGTGTTTGCCAAACGTGGGCCAAATCGCTGTTAGATTGCAAGCGATTGTGCCCGCCTTCACGTAATCGGGCGAAGATGTGAAATAAGGCGCGGACATTGGTCACGGTTGATCCGGGCAACGTCAGCCATTATGCCCGAAGAAACGGGATTGGGGCAGGACGGCAGGCTGTGACACAGAAACGAACGCATGTTCGGACCACGGCATTGATGTTCGGAGCCGTGTTCTTTGGTGGCGCAGTTGGGTCGCTGCTGCGCGAGTTGTTCTCGGTGAGCATACCGCATGCCGGATTTCTGACGCAGACCTTTGGCATCAATATAGTGGCCTGCTTCATACTGGGGTGGCTGTATTCGGTTCGAAACCGCGTCCATGCCCATGTGCTGCATCTTGGAGCTGTCGGCTTTTGTGGTGGCCTGTCGACCTTTTCCTCGTTTGTTGCGGAATTGGAGCGGTTGGCGTTGTCCAACATCTGGGTTGCGGCTTCGGCCGCCGCGTTGGAAATCGCGGCGGGACTGGCAGCCGCCATTCTGGGTGAGGCTATCGGACGGCGCTTTCATCCGCCGAGGGCGACTGAATGAACGAATTGTTCCTGCACGCGATGTTCGGATTGGGCGGCGGTTTAGGGGCTGTTTTGCGCCACTGGATCGCACTGCGGATTGTTCATGACCTGCCGTTTTCGACCCTGATTGTAAACGTTCTGGGTAGCCTGCTGCTGGGTTTGTGGATCGGCTATCTCGGCGGATCAATAGAGATGGGCGAAGAACAAAGACGCCTGGTCTTTGGCTTTTGTGGCGGCTTCACGACTTTTTCCAGTTTTGCCTATCAGTCGCTGGAACTCAGACGCGAACGGACCATCGCGCTGGCGGCGGGCAATATAATGCTCAGCCTGGGTCTTTGCTGGGCGGCATTGGCATTTGGCTTGTTCGTAATGCGTTAATGTGCAGGCACCGACGTCTGCATTCCAGGTTTAGGTGCTTTGCAAAAGAACAGCAGCGGAATGGTCGCCAAAGCCAAAAGCCCCAGATTGTTGAAGACGGTTAGATATGAAATCAGTTCAGCCTGCTGCGCGATCTCCTGCCCCAGAATGGCCGCCCCCTGCGCACTGTCTGGCGTCAGGTTCAGTGGCGCAAGATAAGCTTGCGCGGCCGGGTTATAGGGCGTCACATTTTGGCTGAGAATAGCTGTGTTTGTCTGAAGCCCACGAACGACCCAAGTGCCCACCAGAGAAATACCAACCGATGACCCAAGCTGGCGGGTCACATTGAACAGGCCGGATGCTTCGTCCTGACGGGTCTTCGAGATGCTCTCGAAAGCCAAAATCGACATTGGCACAAACACCAGCCCCATCCCCAGACCACTTACTGCTCCTGGCCATGCCAGTTCCCAAAAACCTGCATCCATGTTGAGCCTGCCCATCATGAAATTGCTGACGGCCGTCAGAAACATGCCCAAACCAGCCAGAACGCGCGGGTCAAATCGCGTGACCAGAACTGCGCCGGTCAGAACCATCGACAGCCCCGCCGCGACGCCTCGCGGTATAAACAGATGTCCGGATGTGATGACCGGATAATCCAGCAGATTCTGAACGAAAGTCGGCAGGATCGCGATACCCCCAAAAAGGGAAATCGCAAATCCGGCGATTACCAGATTGCACAGCGCAAAATTGCGATCCGCAAAAAACCGCAAATCGACTACCGGCTTCTCGGTGGTCAAAACATGAATGATGAAACCAAGCGCACCCAAAATCGACGCGATTACTGCAACCTGAATGACACGCGATGACAGCCAGTCCTTGGTTTCTCCCTGATCCAGAAAAAACTGAAGGCAGCCAATTCCGATGGCCAGAAGGGCAAGACCGGTCCAATCGATGCTAACTTCTTCTGTTTCATCGTCTGGCAACTCTCCGGCCAACAAAAGCAACGCCATCGCGGCTACCGGCAGGTTCACGAAGAACACCATTCGCCACGAGAAGTATTCGGTCAGGATTGCTCCTACCGTGGGACCCAACACCGGGGCCACGACGACTCCCAAACCGAAGACCGCCATCGCCTGCCCACGTTTTTCACGGGGATAGGCGTCGAATAGAATGGATTGGGACAACGGGATCAGAAACGCCCCGAACATGCCTTGCGCCAGGCGAAAGGCAACAATGGTCTCAAGGCTCCAGGACAGGCCACACATGACCGACATCGTCGCGAACCCGGTCACAGCGGTCAGGATCAGACGTCGACGGCCGACACGGCGGGCGACAAAGCCCGTCAGTGGCATGACCACAACGGCCGACACAATATAACTGGTCAGTATCCACGTGGCCTGATCGGTTGTTGCGCCGAACGCCGCCTGAATATGGGGCAGCGCGACATTGACGATTGTACTGTCGAGCACCTCAAGAATAGCGCTGAGGACAACAGCAACCACAATCACCGGATTGATGTGGCCTGCTGCCGGGGATGTCATTTTTGGGCCTGCGGTGTGGTATCCACGGTCACCTTGCTACTGCCACCCACTCGCAATGGGGCATCCGTCGGATCAAGTTCAACCCGCACCGGAAAGCGCCTCGTCACCTTGACCCAATTGCCGCTGGCATTTTCGGACGGCAGAAGCGAAAACGTATCCCCCGACCCCCGTCCGATTGACGCAACTTTGCCCGTCAGGGTGACGCCCGGCATCATGTCGATCTTTACCGTGACCTGCTGACCCGGACGAATGCGCGGCAGTGATGTCTCTTTGAAATTGGCATCTACCCACCAATCAGACGACTCGACGATCGAAAACTGCGGCGCGTTAGCTGAAACCGACGATCCGGGCCTGAGAGTCAGGTTGGCGATCCACCCATCTGCCGATGCAAAGATCTTGGTCCAATTTTGATTGGCCTGAGCAATTTCCACTTGGGCTTGCGATGACAGTATATCGTCCTGTTTGGCCGCCAAACCACTTTGTAAGGCCAACAGGGCGGATTGGCTTGTGGTAAGTTGCGCCGCGGCGCGCGCAAATTCCGAACTGGTCTGATCCAGTGACGCCTGCGCCAGATCACCATCTGAAAACAGCGCCTTAGCACGTTCCAGATTGCTCTGAGCCGTATTGTAGGCCGACTGCGTGCTGTCGACCACTGCTTGTGCAGCCGCGATCTGCGTACCGTAAGACTGCGCCTGCTGCACCGCGCTGTCGAGGTTGGCCTTGGCCTGATCGACCGAAGCTTTGAATTGCGTATCGTCGATTGTGAACAGCAAGTCCCCGGTTTTGACCGGCTGGTTCTCAATCACAAGCACTTCGGCAACCTGACCGGTGACTTGTGGTGCCACGTATATGATGTTCGCCCCCACATAGGCGTCATCGGTCGAAGGGTATCGTTCCTGATGGCGCCAGTACTACAGCAGCCCGACGGCAATTGCGGCCAAGATGACCACCGCGCCAACGACCTTAAGAGATTTCATGAACCAGCCCCCTTCATTTGGCTTGGCCGAACGTCACATTGGAAACGTGTGCATCCGAACCGCCAGATTACCCATGATCCAAACAGTTCCAAGAATGATGATCAGCAGCACCATCGTGGAAAACAGGATAAGGTCCAGATCTTCGCGGCTGCTGCGACGTCGGTCGATGTGCAGGAAATAAACCAGCTGTACGATCAGCTGAGCCAACCCAAGCAGACTGATTGCAAGGTAAACGCCCTTTGTCTCAATGCCGTAACGATAAGCGATTCCGAAAACTGCAAAGGTCAACAAAAGCGACCCACCATAGCCGATCACATAACGGCGGCGCTCGCGGCGATGCATTTCGCTACGTTTATCCATAAGTCAGCCCTCCGAAATAAACGATCGTGATGATGCCGATCCAGATGAGGTCCAGAAAGTGCCAGAACAACGCCAGCCGCACCACGCGTGACATCAGGAGATCAGTCAGGCCAAAGACCCTTAGCTGAATGCCCAGCACGATCAGCCAAATGCACCCTGCTGTAACGTGCAGGCCGTGAAGGGGTACCAAGCCATAAAACGCGGACAGAAAACCGCTACGCTGAGGGATACCGCCCTTTTCCGCCATCGCCATGAAATCGCGGATCTCCAGAACCAGAAAACTGAGACCAAGAACCAGAGTCACGAAGAACCAGAATATGATCCGCCACCGCGGAAGATTGTATTTGAGCGCAAGCATCGCCAGACCCACGGTAAGGCTGCTGGTCAAAAGGATCAGCGTCTGCGCAAAGATGCTTTTAAGGTCGAACAGTTCGTGCGGCCCGAGTCCGCCTGCCTGTGCGTCGATCATCGTGATGTAGATCGCGAACATCAGCCCGAAATAGACCAGATCGCTCATCAGAAAGACCCAGAACCCAAAGGTGACGACTTCGCTTGCCTTGTCGGCACTTGCGTGCCGCCGTCCAAGGTTCAGGCCGGGATAGCTGTGGGTGGGCGCGCGTTTCATGTCACGGCCTCCAGATCAGAGCGGGCCAATCCGCGATTTTCCGGGGCTGTTTCGTGATCACGGTCAACGGGCGTAGAATTGTGAACCAGATCCAACCAGGCTTCGTGCTGCTTACGCACGTCGTCTGCCGGGATGACCCGCTCTGTTTCGGCCTTAAACGTCCATGCGATAAAGGATGCAAGCATCAAGATTGTCATCAGCGCCGCCAGCCACCAAATCCACCAGACCAGCGCAAACATCCAAACCCCGCTGAGCACGCAGAGACTGAACCCAATGCCAGTGTTCAACGGAACCGAGATATCCTCATAGGCCTCAGGCGACGGATACGCGTTGCCGCGCTCTTTCGCGGCGGCAAAATCGTCTCGATCGGTCACATGGGGGATGATGGCAAAATTGTAGGAGGGAGGCGGGGCCGGGATCGCCCATTCCAACGTGTGCGCATCCCACGGATCACCGACCGGAACGCGTGCGTTTTCCCGATCACGGATACTGACCCACAGTTGCACGACCACCGACAGCAAAGCCGCCAATATCATCAGCGCGCCGACGACGGCGACGATCATGTACGGGTGGAAACTCGGGTCCTCCCAACTGAATGACCTGCGTGGCATTCCCATCAGGCCGACGAAATACAGCGGCAGGAATGTAAGCATGAACCCGACGGTCCACAACGCAACCGAGATACGGCCCCAGAACTCGTTCAGGCGGAACCCGAATGCTTTGGGGAACCAATAGTTGTATCCGGCAAGCAGTCCGAACAGCACGCCTGGCAACAGGACGTTATGGAAGTGGGCGACCAGGAACAGTGTGTTGTGAACCTGATAGTCCACCGTCGGGTTGGCGAGGATCACGCCGGATAGCCCACCTATAACGAACAGCATCAGGAAAGACAGGCCATAGAGCATGGGAACGGAAAACCGGATGCGCCCCCGGAACAGCGTTGCCATCCAGTCATAGACTTTCACGCCGGTCGGGATCGCGATTAGCATTGTGGCGATGCCAAACACGGCATTGATCAGCGCGCTTTGACCCATAGTGAAGAAGTGGTGTAGCCAGACGGTGAATGACAACACCGCAATCGACATGGTGGCGATAACCAGTGAGTTGTAGCCATACAAGCGCTTGGCCGAGAATGTTGCGAAGACCTCTGAGTAGATACCGTAGGCCGGCAGAACCAGCAAATAGACTTCGGGATGACCAAACAGCCAAAACATATTGGCATAGTTCATCATGTTGCCACCAAGGTCGTTGGTGAAAAAATGAAAGTCCAGATACCGGTCTGCTGCAAGCATCAGTGCGGCAACGCCCAGAGGCGGCATGGCAAAGACGATCAGGATTGAGCTGCAGATGATTGTCCAGCAATACATCGGCAGCCGCATGAATTTCATGCCCGGCGCGCGCAGCTTATAGATCGTGACTGCAAAATTGATGCCCGTAAGTGTGGTTCCGACACCAGAGACGACGATCGCCCAGATCCAGTAGTCAGGGCCAACACCGGGATTGAACGCCGCACCAGTGTACGGCGGGTATGCTGTCCAGCCGCCAGTCGAAAACTCGCCCACCACAAGCGAGACCATCAGCATCATCCCGGCTGAGACGGTCAGCCCAAGGCTGATTTGGTTCATCACGGGGAAAGCCACATCGCGAGCGCCGATCATCAGCGGTATCAGGAAATTCGCAAGACCGAACACAAATGGTACGGCGACGAAGAAGATCATGATGGTCCCGTGAGTACTGAAGAGCTCGGCAAAATGCTCGGCCTCTAGAAACCCGTCGCCCGGCCCTGCCGCCTGCTGCGCACGCATTGCCACGCCTTCCAACACACCGCGCGCCAGCATGACGATTGCAAAGACGATGTACATGATGCCGATCTTCTTGTGATCCGAACTGGTCAGCCAATCGCGCCACAATGGTCCCCAAAGACGAAACCACGTTAATGATCCGACGACGACGATGACACCGACGATCACTATCGCAGCGGCCGTGTTGGCGACAATCTCATTTGTGTTGGGATTCTGAATAAGCCCTGTGATCGGAAACGCGTCCCAATCCAGGCGGCCGAAGAAGCCAGAACCATTGGTGGTCATTGCTGCGCCTCCCGTCCGAATTCTACCGTCCCTGGCTGCTGGTCGGCGGTCAGAGCATTGTTGCCGTGATACCGATGCACAATTGAATGAAACAGGTTGCTGTCCTCCAGCGTGAAATACAACGCGTTATCTGGCATTTGCGCGGTTCCCAACGCGGCCTGCACCTCGTCCCGGTCCGTCCGCATGGCTAAAATGCGATAGGTCTCGTCATTCAGCGCAATGCCGTTGCTGCGGACCTTGTCGGCCCATTCGTTGAATTCCTCAGCGGACATGGCGACGGTTTGGAACTTCTGTTTGGTGAACCCGCGCCCGTTATATTGGGTGTTCTCGCCCTGCATTGTTGCAGCCACATCCGACACGACATGCAGTTCTGTCGTCATACCGGGCATTGCATAAATCTGGCCAGCCAAAGCAGGGATCATGAAGGACTGCATCACAGTGTCGGTCGTCAGTGTCATTGCGACCTGCTGTTTGACGGGAATGCCAAGCTCTCCGACGCTGGCGATGCCTAGGTCAGGGTAGATGAACAGCCATTTCCAATCCAATCCGACGACCTGAACGTTCAGCGCAGGCATTTCGCCAAAGCGATCCGAATATGGGTCCAATCGGTGGGTCGCCTTCCACAGATAGAAAGACAGCAGCGCGACAATCAGGACCGGCACGCCCCACATAACGAACTCCAACGGACCGGAGAAATCCCACTTGGGCCGGTATGTGGCTCCGCCTTCTTTTCGGCGGCGATACCGAAAAGCAATCAGCGGCACCAGAACAAGAACCGGAATAACTGCCAATAGGATCAGGACAGTTGCCCGGAAAAGGTGCACTTTTTGGACAGCGGCAATCGGACCTTGTGGGTCCATGAAACTGTCACTTGCACCGGCAGCTTGCGCCGTAGCAGAGAGAGCCGCAGCGACAATCACAACTTGCATCGCCTTTGGTGACATTCGGAATAGGGCCACGCCTGATTGTCCTCCTAAAGCAATCTCTCGCGCCAACTATCAGCAGACAAATGAAATTTCTCAAGGCTTTTTCCCAAATAGGTCGGTGCTCTGCCACCGACCCTGATCAACTGTGGGAATAGGTGCAGACAAAACCACGGGAAAACCGCTGTTGACTTGCGGCTTTGACCAAGCCAGACCTTAAGCGATGCGATGGATTATGTTCGTCCTGGGTCTTTGGTGCCTGTCCACAAGCGCAACCGCACAAGATCGTGCTGCGGTTGAAAAACAATTCCAGGCTTGGCTGCAAGAAACCATCTGGCCAAAGGCCAGAGCCAAGGGTGTTTCCAGGCGCACGATGCAGCAGGCCTTTGACGGTGTGACGCTGAACTGGAAATTGCCGGATCTCGTGCCGCCGGGGCAACCGATCAAAACCCCGAAACGGCAAAAACAGGCTGAATTTGGCTCTCCGGGTCGTTACTTCAAGGCGGGTTCCGTACAGGGAGCGACATCAGTCGGGCGGCAGATGGCCCGGCGACACGCCGCAACCTTGTCGCGCGTCGAGGCCGAAACAGGCGTGCCCGCCCGCATCATTCTGGCCATATGGGGTCGTGAGAGCGGCTATGGGCAAGTTCCCATTCGGCACAACACGTTCCAGGTGTTGGGCACCAAAGGGTTCATGAGTACCCGCGCTGACTATTTTACCAAAGAGCTGATCGCGGCACTGCAAATCGCAGAGGCGGGCGATGCACCACCGGGCTCAATGAAAAGCAGTTGGGCGGGCGCTTTGGGTCAACCGCAATTCATGCCCTCCAATTTCCTGACCTATGCGGCCGACGGGAACGCGGACGGGAAAGCTGACATTTGGACCTCTGCCGAAGACACTATTGCTTCTATCGGGAATTATCTGGCGCAGCATAGCTGGAGGGCCGGGCGCGATTGGGGGTTCGAAGTCGTTGTTCCTGACACCATATCCTGCGCGCTGGAAGGTCCTGACCAGGGCAGACCCATTAGGGACTGGGCCGCAATGGGAATTGCGCGCGTGTCAGGCAAGCCGTTTCCAAAACATGAACTGGCCGGAGATGGGTATTTGATGATGCCCGCAGGGCGGAACGGCCCTGCCTTTGTCGTCACGCCGAACTTCTATGTCCTCAAGGAATACAACAAAAGCGATCTGTATGCCTTGTTCGTTGGACACGTCGGAGACCGCATTCAATATGGCGTTGGCGATTTTTCTGGTCGCTGGGGCAAGATCGACGCCATGTACCGATCCGATATCGCTGCCATGCAACGCACACTGGAACAACAAGGACACGACGTGGGCGGAGCAGATGGCCTACCGGGTTTCAAAACCCGTCGCTCGATCGGACGCTGGCAAGAATCGATCGGCCAGGCTCCTACCTGCTTTCCTGATGCGGGAATGAAGGCCAGCCTGAAACAGTAGCGATTCGCCCTGTTCCTGAGACCCTTCAGCTGTTTGACCCGACGGCAACAGCCAAACGAAAAACGTCGCCTTTCACGAAAATGTCACGAAGCCTTCGAGTTTCAACATAAAATTTCCACTGCACCCCCGTTTCCATTCACAATCCACCTCTGGTTGCCCAATTTTCAGGCAAAGGCTTTAACCTTTTTTGAAATAATGCCACGTTCGACGTCAGTGAAAGGCGACTTTTGCAAACACGTTCCCGACTGCAAACCGAAAGACTGCGACGCGGTGTTCATTGCGATCTGAAAAAGCAAAATTCGAACCAGTCCCGGTCTCTTTCTGGGTCGGACAAACATGGTGGCCTTCAGCCATCCTGAAGGGATGCGCGTGGGTTGCCGAATAAAAAACGGGAGTTGAAAAACATGAACAAGTATATTCGTACATCTCTTGCGGGGCTGTTGACCTCGACCATGATTACCGGCGCTGCCTTTGCCGCCGGAACCCATCCAGAAACCGGCGAAGCGTTGGCGGATGACCAGACCTTTACCTATCGTATTCTGGACGAGCACAGTTCAGTCGACCCTCAGGTTGTTGAAGATGTATCCGGCGCCGAGATCGTGCGTGACCTGTTCGAAGGCCTGATGAACCAGGACGAAGACGGCAATCTGGTCCCCGGTGTTGCCACCGGTTACACGACCAACGACTCTAAAGACGTTTACACCTTTACCCTGCGCGACAATGCGAAGTGGTCGAATGGTGATCCGGTAACCGCCAGCGATTTTGTTTTCGCCTGGAAACGTGCCGTCGATCCCGCCCTGTCCTCGCCCTATGCATGGTTCATGGAACTGATGTCGATCGAGAACGCATCTGAAATCATCGCAGGTGACAAGTCGGTTGACGACTTGGGCGTTAAAGCCATCGACGACCACACGCTTGAAGTGACGCTCAGCGCACCACTGCCGTACTTCCCGCAAATGACCACGCATTCGACCACTTTCCCTGCCCCGCAGAAAGTCATTGAAGAGTTTGGCGACGCCTGGACCAAGCCTGAAAACATCGTATCGAACGGTGCATACGTCCTGACCGAGCATCTGCCGCAGGAACGTTCGGTTCGTGAGCGGAACGAAAACTACTGGGATAACGACAACACGATCATCGAAAAAGTCGTGGCACTGGTCATCAACGACGAAAACGTCGCGCTGACCCGTTACCTGGCAGGTGAGCTGGACCGCACAGAAGTTCCGGCAGGTCAGTTCCCACGCTTGCAAAAAGAGCATCCGGAAGAAGCAATCAGCTTCCCGCGCCTGTGTAACTATTATTACACGTTCAACCTGTCCGATGGTGGCCCCGAAGCCTTCAAGGACCCGAACGTCCGTCAGGCGCTGTCCCTGGCAGTTGATCGTAAGATCATCACCGAGAACATCATGGCAGGTGGGCAACCGCAAGCTTATACCTTTGCCCCGGCAGCAACCGCTGGCTTTGACGTTCCAGACGTAGAAATGGCGTCCATGTCGCAGGCCGAGCGCGACGAACTGGCCAAGGAACTGCTAGCCGCAGCTGGTTATGGTCCCGACAACCCACTGAGCTTTGAGATGGTTTACAACACCTCGGAAGCGCACAAAAAAGTTGCCGTAGCCCTGAGCCAGATGTGGAAGCAAAAGCTGGGCGTAAATGCCGAGCTGGCCAACATGGAATGGAAAATCTTCCTGGAAGAGCGTGGCAACCAGAACTTCGATATGGCACGCGGCGCATGGTGTGGCGACTATAACGAAGCCTCTACCTTCCTCGATCTGCTACAGTCGGATTCCGGCTATAACGACGGCAAGTACAACAACGCCCGCGTTGATGAATTGCTGTCCGAAGCCAAAACCTCTGACGATGCGGCACCTCTGTACACCGAGGTCGAGCGTATCATCGCGCAAGAGACGCCCGTTATCCCGATCTATCACTATGCTGGCGTTTACATGATGGACAGCGATGTCGGTAACTGGCCGGTCAAAAACGTAGAGCAGAACTGGTATTCCAAGAACCTCTACAAAACCGCCGAATAATCTTCCTTAGACCAAGCTTTGCCCCGGAGTTCTTTCCGGGGCAAAGCCAATAATGGGGGCATGAAATGCTTGCCTATATCGTCCGGCGATTGCTGATCGCCGTCCCAACGATCCTTTTGCTGATCGTTGCAAGTTTCTTTCTGATGCACTTCGCGCCAGGTGGGCCTTTCACCTCGGAGCGGCCACTGCCGCCCGCGGTTCTGGCCAATATCGAGGCGCGGTACGGGTTGGACCAACCGCTGTGGAAACAGCTGTGGGACTATCTGTACAACATCGTCGTGCATTTTGATTTCGGCCCGTCCTTTAAGTTCAAGGACCGGGATGTGAATGACATCATCGCGCAGGGTTTCCCGATCTCGCTGACCTACGGTTCGCTGTCCTTCCTGGTGGCAACAACCGTCGGAGTCGCGCTGGGGATTGCCGCGGCGATCAAGCACAACAGCTGGATCGACTATTTCGCTGTTGGCTTGGGTATCGCAGCGCAGGCGCTGCCGAACTTCATCATGGGTCCGATCCTGATCCTGACCTTCACCTTGTGGCTGGGATGGCTGCCGGGCGGTGGCTGGAATGGCGGCCAGTGGCCGTACCTGATCATGCCCGTTATCGCGCTTGCGACCTCATACATGGGGTCCATTGCGCGGATCACGCGGTCATCGATGCTGGAAGTTCTGAACTCGAACTTCATCCGCACGGCTCGCGCCAAGGGTCTGCCGACAAGAACTGTGATCTGGCGCCATGCACTGAAACCAACCTTGCTGCCCGTCGTGTCTTATCTGGGTCCGGTTTTCGTCTATGTACTGACCGGTTCGGTCTTTGTGGACATCTATTTTTCGACCGGTGGGCTGGGGCAGGCCTATGTGGGGTCCGCGCTATCGCGTGATTACGCGGTGCTGTTGGGTGTCACGATCCTATATGGCGTCCTGACCGTACTCGTAAACCTGCTGACCGACCTGGCCTATGCCTGGTTCGATCCGAAAATCCGTTACTGAGGGGCTGGCAATGCTTGGTAAATCACAAAAAGCCGCCCACCTGGCCGAAGACATCACCGATTACACGGTCATTCAGGGGCGTTCACTCTGGCAGGACGCACGGATGCGTTTTGTTCGCAACAAAGCCGCCATGGCGAGCCTGTTCATTCTGGCGATGATCGTGTTGTTCACGATCATTGGCCCCTACTTTGCCGTTTGGAGCAACGAGGAAATCGACTGGAACGTCATGGGCGACGTACGCGGCATGGGAATGCCGTCCGCAGAGACTGGACATTTCTTCGGCGTCGACGATCTGGGGCGCGATCTATACAGCCGTGTCATTCAGGCGACGACAACATCACTGCTCGTCGGGCTGATCGGTGCCGCGACGGCCCTGATCGTTGGGACCTGCTACGGTATTGCCGCGGGCTATATCGGAGGCCGCACTGATGGCGTGATGATGCGCTTCGTCGATATCTTGCTGGCCATTCCGGCGACGCTCGTCATCATCCTGTTGCTGGTTGTCGCGGGTCGATCGTTCGTTATGCTGTTTATCGCACTCGGCGCGGTTGGTTGGCTGACGATGGCACGGATTGTTCGAGGCCAGACCCTGACCCTAAAAAATCGCGAGTTCATTGAGGCCGCACGCGCAGCTGGGGTTAGCGAGTTCACCATCATGTATCGCCATATCCTGCCCAACCTTCTGGGCGTGGTGATTGTATATGCCTCGCTGCTGGTACCGGAAATGATCTTGACGGAAAGCTTCATCTCTTTCCTCGGTCTCGGGATTTCTGAACCCTACACGTCGCTGGGTCGCTTGATCGCCGAAGGGGCCGGGACGATGGGCTATGGCACCTTGTGGCAACTGTTGTTCCCGCTGACATTCTACGTCGCAATCATCATCACCATGTTCTTCATAGGTGATGGCCTGCGTGACGCTCTGGACCCGAAGGATCGCTGATATGAGCCTGTTTTCCGTAAAAGACCTGGGCGTCCAGTTCAACACCGCCGATGGCGTAGTCGAGGCCGTCAAAGGCATCAGTTTTGACATCAATCCAGGCGAATGCCTGGGCATCGTGGGCGAAAGTGGGTCCGGCAAAAGCCAGACATTCATGGCCGCGATGGGCCTGTTGCCACCTGCGGGGCAGGCAACTGGTTCTGCCATGCTGAACGGTCAGGAAATTCTGAACCTGCCGGTCAACAAGCTGAACCAGATCCGTGGCGACGATGTCGGCATGATCTTCCAGGATCCGCTGACCGCCCTGACCCCGCATCTGCGGATTGGCCAACAAATGCGCGAAGTTCTGCAGGTTCACGAAGGGCTGCAAGGTTCGGCTGCTCGGGCGCGATGCCTGGAATGGCTGGACCGTGTACGCATCCCCGAGGCCAAACGGCGCCTGGACCAGTATCCCCACGAACTGTCAGGCGGTATGCGCCAGCGCGTGATGATCGCAATGTCCATGCTGTGTAACCCGAAGCTGTTGATTGCGGATGAACCCACAACCGCGCTGGATGTCACCGTTCAGGCAGACATTTTGGACCTGATGGTACGCCTGCAAAAGGACGAAGGCACGGCGATTGCCCTGATCACACATGACATGGGCGTTGTCGCGCGTATGTGCGACCGCGTTCAGGTCATGCGTCTGGGTCAATTCGTCGAAGCTGGTGAGACGCGCGAAATCTTCCGCGCGCCAAAGCATGAGTACACACGAACATTGCTGGAAGCGATGCCGCGTATTGATGCCGGCGATGCGCCCAAGGCTCTTGATAAGGTCGATGACCCTCTGCTGAAAGTTGACGATGTCAAAGTGCACTTTCCAATCCATGTCTCGGGCGGATTGTTTGGGCACAAAGTCCCGCTGAAAGCCGTTGATGGCGTCAGCTTTGACATCCGCAAGGGTGAAACACTGGGCGTGGTGGGCGAGTCCGGCTGCGGCAAGTCAACGCTGGCGCGGGCCGTTCTGCAATTGATCGAACCCAGCGCGGGTAATGTCAGCTGGCTGGGCCATCCTATTGTCGGGTTGAAACGGCGCGAACTGAACAAGTACCGCAAGGACTTGCAGATCGTGTTCCAGGATCCACTGGCCAGCCTCGATCCGCGGATGACCATCTCGGCCTCAATTGCGGAACCGCTGAAGACCTATCGCCCTGACCTGACCGAGCGGGAACGCAAGAAGCTGGTCGCCGAAATGATGGAAAGGGTCGGCCTGAAAGCCAACATGATCAACCGCTATCCGCACGAGCTTTCGGGCGGTCAGAACCAGCGCGTCGGCATTGCGCGGGCGATGATCAACAAACCCAAGCTGATCATCTGTGACGAAGCCGTGTCGGCATTGGACGTGTCAATTCAGGCGCAGATCGTGGAACTATTGCGCGAGTTGCAGCAGGAATTTGGTCTGTCGATGATCTTCATCAGTCATGACCTTTCCGTGGTACGCGCTGTATCGAACCGGATCATGGTCTTGTATCTGGGCCGGATCGTGGAGTTGGGTGACGGAGAAGTGATCTGCTCCGATCCGATCCACCCATACACGAAATCGCTGATCTCGGCCGTGCCAATTCCGGACCCGGACGTAGAGCGCAGTCGCACACGCCTGAAATTGCCCGGCGAACTGCCCTCACCGATGGATCCGAAAGCCGCGTTGCGTTTCCTGCCCAGTCGTTTGGCGGCTGGTCAGAATGACTATGTTCCGCAACTTAGCGAAGTAAAGCCCAATCATTTTGTGGCCGAGCACGACTCGCTCGAAGCGATCATGGCTAAGGCATAACTTTCCTGCCCCGAAGCAAGTCCTTGCATTCGGGGCGGGTTCTTCCTGGCAATATCAAGGACGCCAAATTGTTTCCTATTTGAAGCCAATACATGCCGATAAGCGCGCTTTATACTAATTTAGCGCCGCAACCGAGGCTATGATTTGGCCGCCTTGAACAAGGCATTTTGACTTCCCAATTCAACGGTGGCACGATTTCTCCAACTTGGCTGGCTTTGCCTATTTGCGTTGATTGTTCCAACCGCGCGCACTATTAGGTGGCGTCGACAAAGCGCATTCATTCGGACAAGACATTTAGTTGAGAGGTAGTATGGGACGTAAGGTCACAAAGGCAGTTTTTCCGGTAGCGGGTCTTGGCACACGCTTTCTGCCTGCGACAAAGTCGGTACCTAAGGAAATCATGACCCTGGTCGATCGCCCGCTGGTTCAATATGCCATCGACGAAGCCCGGGCCGCCGGGATCACCGAATTTATCTTTGTGACATCCCGCGGAAAATCGGCGCTTGAGGACTATTTTGACCACAATCAAATCCTTGAACAAACGCTTAAGGAAAAGGGCAAAGACGACCTGTTGGAAACGCTGAATGCCACCAACATGGAAAGCGGGGCGATCGCCTATATCCGGCAGCACAAGGCCTTGGGGTTAGGTCACGCTGTTTGGTGCGCGCGCCGCTTGATCGGAGATGAACCATTTGCGGTCATGCTGCCTGACGACGTTATTGCCGCGGAAAAACCGTGTCTGCAGCAGATGATGGAAGCTTATGAAGAAACCGGTGGCAACATGGTTGCCACAATGGAGGTTCCTTCTGAAAAGACAAGCTCTTACGGCGTTCTGGATGTAGGCGATAACATCGGGACAGTTGTCCGCGCGCGCGGCATGGTCGAGAAACCGAAACCCGAGGAAGCACCGTCCAATCTGGCGGTTATCGGCCGTTACATTCTGCGTTCATCGGTGCTGTACAACCTCAACCAGAATAAGCAGGGCAGTGGCGGCGAGATTCAACTGACGGACGCAATCGCCGAAGACATCAGAAACGGTGTCCCGGTCTTCGGGTACAAATTCGATGGGCAGCGGTTTGACTGCGGGTCCAAAGCGGGTTTCCTGCAGGCGACCGTCGCCTTTGCGCTGGCGCGCGATGACCTTCGAGAGGATTTGCAGAAATACCTGCACGACGTTGTCGCCACGGGTCAGGCAGCTCAGTAACCAGGGATGACGGCCTCGAAGACGAGGTAAACGGTATCGTTTAAAGGGCAAACTGCGGGCATTGCAGTTTGCCTTTTTCTTTCGGTGTGGATGAAAGGCCCAGGGGGCGATTGGATAGCCCTTCACTCAGCCAGAATATTGGCACGACATTAACCGAGCGTTCGTACCGGTCAGGTGGGATTCACGTGAGGCACGGCAGTCTGGCGCGCAACGCAATTGTCGATCCGACAACCAACGGAGAATGCCCTTTGTCCCAAAATTCGCCCAAATTGAACCTGCCATTCCTGCAACCTTCGCAAGCGCAAAAGCACATCACACATAACGAAGCCCTGAGACGCCTTGATCTGATCGTCCAGCTGAGTGTTGCGTCTACCAATGCCTCAACCCCGCCCGCAGTTCCGGCACAGGGTGAGCTTTATGCCCTTGGATCGACACCCATCGGCGATTGGTCGGATCATGCCGGAGACCTTGCAGCCTGGTTGGACAATGGCTGGCATTTTATAACCCCCAAATCCGGCTGGCGCGCGTGGGACCAAGAGAATAACCGTCTGACAATTTGGGACGGGTCAGCATGGATCGAACCCCCGACCACGACGCAGAACCTGCCAGGCATCGGAATCGCCACCGGGCACGACACGACCAACCGTCTGTCAGTGCGCGCGCCGGCAACCTTGCTAAGCCACGAAGGTGCCGGGCATCAACTAAAGATCAACAAGGCAAATGCCGATGAGACCGCATCCCTGTTGTTTCAATCCAATTGGACCGGTCATGCAGAAATGGGTCTGTCCGGTAGCACGGGATTTTCTATCAAGGTCTCGCCGGATGGGAACAATTGGTTTGAGGCGTTAAGCTTTGATCCAGCGTCCGGGGTCGCCTCTGGCACGGCCGTGCAAAACAGCGCAGAGGACACAACAGCTGGCCGCCTGATGCGGGCTGACTATGGCTATGGGCCCGGAAATATTTTGGGGGCGGTCACGCAAAGTAGCGGAACCCCGACCGGCGCTGTGATTGAGCGAGGAGCCACACCAAGTGGTGATTTCGTCCGGTTTGCTGATGGCACCCAGATTTGCACCGCTACACTAGATGCAACGACTTGCACAAACACCGAAGGTGCACTGTTCGCAAGCTCGTCGGAAACATGGGATTTTCCAGCCGCCTTTGCTGCCGGCACCAACCCGGCAATCAGCGGCAGTGGGGGCGCGATCAGCAGGTTCATGGGCTTTGATGAACCGTCCGAAACTCAGGTCGTGTACAAAGTTCTTTCGTCTGCTTCTGACGCGACGGCTTTACCACCAACGGCCATAGCTATTGGCCGCTGGTTCTGATCCGCCAGACTGCCCGGATCTTTGTCCGAGCGGTCACTTCGCGCGAAGTTCTGCCTCGGCTTGCTCCAGAAACCAGGCATAGGTTTCACGAATCCCGTCTTCGATCCCGATAGTCGCGCGCCATCCCATGTCGGCCAGCCGGGAAACATCCATCAGCTTCCGCATAGTACCGTCCGGCTTGCTGACGTCTTGCGTAATCCGCCCGGTGAACCCGGTGATCTTTGCCACCATCGCCGCCAGTTCCGCGATCGAAATATCTTCGCCACATCCCACGTTGATATGGCTCAGCATGGGTTGGGTATTTGCCTCATACTCAGCACGGGGCAGGTCCATTACGAACAAAGACGCCTCAGCCATGTCGTCAACATGCAGAAACTCGCGCCGGGGCTTACCTGTGCCCCAGATGACAACCTCCTTCAGCCCATTCCGCTGTGCCTCGTGAAATCGGCGGATCAGGGCGGGTAGGACGTGACTGTTTTCAGGGTGAAAATTATCGCCAGGTCCGTACAGGTTTGTCGGCATCACGGAACGATAGTCCACGTCATGTTGTCGATTGTAGCTTTCACACAGCTTGATTCCGGCAATCTTTGCCACGGCATAGGGTTCGTTTGTCGGCTCTAGCACACCTGTCAGCAGGGCATCTTCGCGCATTGGTTGCGGCACAGCGCGCGGATAGATGCAGGAACTACCCAATTGCAGCAGGTTTTTGACCCCCGCGGCAAACGCCTGATGGATCACGTTGCACTCGATCATCAGGTTTTTGTAAATGAAATCCGCCGGGTAGGTGTTGTTGGCATGGATTCCGCCGACTTTAGCCGCCGCCAGAATGACAACGTCTGGGCGCTCGGCCTGCATGAAATCGGCGACAGCGGCTTGACTGGTCAGATCAAGTTCCGCATGGGTCCGTGTTACAAGTTCTAGCGCCTCACCTGATGCCTGACGGTCTTGCAAGCGACGCAGGATTGCGCCGCCGACCATGCCGCGATGCCCGGCGACGTAGATCTTGCGCATGCCCCCCGCCTCAGCCATTTTCCAGAGTGACCGGCAA
This sequence comes from Ruegeria sp. CDSC054, assembly GCF_059610645.1. NCBI lineage: Bacteria > Pseudomonadati > Pseudomonadota > Alphaproteobacteria > Rhodobacterales > Roseobacteraceae > Ruegeria > Ruegeria sp. CDSC054. The sequence continues at coordinate 74,137 of NZ_JBXWOA010000010.1, forward strand.
TTCATAACCATGCTGTTTCAGCAAGGCATGCCGTTTGGCTGTCTTCAGGTCCTCGGTGATCATTTCAACGCACATCTGCTGAACCGTCAGTTCCGGTTCCCAGCCCAGTTTGTTTTTGGCGTTCGAAGGATCGCCAAGCAATGTTTCCACTTCGGCCGGGCGGAAATATTGCGGATCGATGCGCATGATGACATCGCCGGGCTTCAACGCAGGTGCACTATCGCCCTCGACGGATTTGACCGTAGCGATTTCATCGACGCCTGTACCTGAGAATTCAAGCGTCACGCCCAGTTCAGCGGCAGACCATTCGATGAATTGCCGCACTGAATACTGCACACCCGTTGCGATAACAAAATCCTCGGGGGCGTCCTGTTGCAGCATCAACCATTGCATCCGGACGTAATCCTTGGCGTGCCCCCAGTCGCGCAGGCTGTCGATGTTGCCCATGTAAAGGCAGCTTTCCAGACCTTGTGCAATGTTGGAGAGACCACGGGTGATCTTGCGCGTCACAAAGGTTTCGCCCCGGCGTGGGCTTTCATGATTGAACAGGATGCCGTTGCAGGCATACATGCCATACGCTTCGCGGTAGTTCACTGTAATCCAATAGGAATACAGCTTGGCCACCGCATAAGGGGAACGCGGATAAAACGGCGTTGTCTCGCGTTGCGGTGTTTCTTGGACCAATCCGTACAGTTCGGACGTGGACGCCTGATAAAAGCGTGTCTTTTTCTCAAGACCCAGAAAGCGGATCGCCTCGAGAAGGCGCAACGTACCGATCGCGTCGACATCAGCGGTATACTCGGGCGATTCAAAACTGACCGCCACGTGGGACTGAGCGCCAAGGTTATACACCTCGTCCGGCTGAACCTCTTGAATGATGCGCGTCAGGTTCGATGTATCGCTTAGGTCACCGTAATGCAGGTGCAGGCGCGGATTGGGCACATGCGGGTCCTGATAAATGTGGTCAATGCGCTGTGTGTTGAACGAAGATGCACGGCGCTTGATCCCATGGACTTCATACCCTTTTTCCAGCAATAGCTCAGCAAGATAAGATCCGTCCTGCCCTGTAATACCAGTCACCAATGCTGTTTTTGTCATAGCCGCGATCCGAGAATATCTGATTTGCTTTTCGCCGCCTCAGAAACAGCAATATACCCCTGAATGCAACCCTGCGCCACGATCGGGCTTTGATTCAACTGCAGTTGACCACCGTTTGCGCACGCGCTTCAGAACGACGCATATAACGGTACTGAGCCTTTTGCACCTTCTGCCAGCGCTGCGCTTTGATCGCTGCGAACCCTGTCGTACAGCGCAAGCGCATCAGCAGAAAACAACTCGGTTGGTGGCTCGACATGAACAAAATTGCTTTGGCCGTCCTGACCGCGCGCCAGCATGGCATAGTCTCGCTCGGCAACCAGTTGCTTGGCATTCGGGTTAAGATAGCGGATTGCAAGACCAATACGCCGGTCACCCGATTGATTGGGCCCCGAACCGTGGATTGTCAGCCCATGATGCAGAGACATCTGCCCTGGTGCCAATTCGATGTGGGTCTTGTCTTTCTCGGCGACATCCACAGCAACCTCTTGTCCGCGCGACAGAAGATTGGTGTCTGAATACGTGTCCTTATGGGGAAGGATCGGGTTCTTGTGGCTGCCGCGCACAAAATCCATACACCCACTTTCAACCCTTGCCGGCGACAACGCAATCCAGGCGGTGACCTGATCCGGGGTTTCACCCATACCCCAGTAGGTCAAATCCTGGTGCATCCCGACGGTATGGGCTGTGTGCGGCTCTTTAATGAAGAATTCAGCTGACCAGACCATGATATCCGGCCCCAATACACCCTCAACCACATCCAATACGCGGGGATCCGTCGCGACACGCGCCGCAAGCGGCATCACCAGATGTGCGTTGACCCGTTTATAGGTGTTCAACGGCAAGGGCAGATCCGCGTCAAGCCACTCCCGCTCTATCCGCTCAAGCTCAGCGCGGGTTTCGGCAGCCTCCTTTTCGGAAAAGATGGTCAGCGGAAAAAGAAACCCATCCCCCCAATATTTGTCGGATTGCGCCTGGCTAAGTACGACGTCACGCGTTGGGGTGCTTTCAGACATCTGGCATACCTTCTTGAAAACTTGCTTTCCCAGAGTTTTACCCTGCGCTGCCCGCAGGGTGCTTATCCTACGTGCGACGATAAGTTCAGCTTTGCCTTTGGGGCAAGTCACCTCGCGTTTCATTTCTGAAACGCTTTCGTGCTTTCAAAACTCCGGCCGAATCCACACGGATCAGACCTTATGATTAGATTGACGGCACGACTAAACCCTCCCGGATCAAACGTGTCGCCGGAAAGCCAAAACCAGAGTTCACGTTTCAGCATCCCAGCTGAGCGAAAGCACCTATGCTGCCTGCATTCACCAACCCGCTGCCGTCGCCGCAGCGGATAACAAGGGTGTTCGGGTCTATCATCTCGGGCTGATCGCTATAGGCGATCAAGCCACTTCCCAGCACCGTATACAACCCACTGGGCTGGGGTTCCGAGTAATAGCCCTGAACCTGAACAACGCCGACCGCACCGGCGAACAGCCCGGCTTCTTGACGCTCGGCCATAATCCCGTCGCGTGTTGGCTGCCCGACAACTCGAACAAGATCACCCGGCGACAGATGTTGCGGCTCAAGCCCACTGACAACGCTTGCCCCGATCACTGTTTGGGCCTGAGGGTCAGACCCAAGATATGTGCCGGACAACCGCGCCTGATGCCCAACGCTTGTCAGTTTTTCAATGTGTGAAGCGCGCACTGACTGACCTTGCCACAATCCGCTGATAGCGACCCAATCGCCGACCTGAATGTCTGCACGCCGTTCAAACGCAACTTCGGTCCCAAGAACCGATATCCTGCCGTCCTGCACGCTGGACACTGGTCCGACCAGCGGCAGGACCTGACGGATGTGTTTTGCGTGCCACCCACCATTTTCCTGAGTTACAACAACCGCAACGGTATGACCCGGCTTCAACTCGCCCGCAGTGATCAGAGGAGCCGAGCCGGCAACCGGCATCTGGTCATCGAACAGAATATGCTGCCCATTTACATGGATGCTGCCCAGATGGGTGATCGTGCCCACGATACCGGTGCCGATAATGCCACCTTCACGATCAGTTTCACCTTTGTCTTCGGCCTGAATCGGAGCGGGCAGCCAAAACACCATAAAAAACGCCGCGAGCACACGAAGAAACACACCCATGCCTACTCATCCTCTTTCGTGTTTTTACTTGGCACCCTTTGCGGAGAGGGCAGGACAAAGGCGCCCATTGCAAACCGACCGCTGTGATCGCCGTCACTGTCCTTTTCCTGTAACGCGCGAGCGAGGGCATTGATTTCTAGCAACAATGATTGCGCCCGATCTGACGAAAATTGGCGCAACTCTTCAATTGATTCAGGCGACATATGAGAATACCGAACCGCGCGGTCGAAATTTCTTGGAGCATCCGGCTCGGCCAGCAGGTTCTGTGTTGCCGCCGCAAGGTGCGCAGACAGTGTCGCCTCGTAGGCCGCCACCTGTTCAGCGCTGCCAGCAGAAGGAAGAAAGGCTTGGGACAACAGGCGAAGATTGCCTTTGCCGACCTGTTCCACGTTCTTTTGGTCGATCAAGGTTTCCAGAACGGTACCTGGGGCCATGTCCACACGCGCGCGCCGCACCAAATCATCAAATCCCGGGCCAGTTTCGTCGCCTTTGCGGCTCAGCAGCCGTGGCGCGCCCAAGTCGTCCAAAAATTCGGGCGTCGTCGACCAAAAGCTGATGACCAGTGCCGCCGCATTACAACTGCGTTTCAAAGGGGCATCATCGTCGGTGTTGCGCAGCCTTTTGACATCCTTGCGATGCAGGCCCGTCAACAGGCTGGCGCGGCTGTCGCTTAGCTTTCCGTCTGTGCTTTGCTCAGCTGCCGTCAGCAGGGCTTGTTTGAGCGCTTCGGTCGCGGTGCCAAGCGTCACCCCATGCGCAACCATTGCCTGCGCCAGTGGGACCAGCAACGCAGACAGGGCGGTTTCAAGAGGAGGTTTGGGATCATTCGACATTAGGGAACTCGTCACGGATTGGTAGTTGATAACATTTTCCTAGAATTAACGAATTCAACGCTTTCGTGTTCAAAATGTGATCGAATGTGATCTTTAATGGGAATTTTTCCCATTATCACTAAGGTGTGACCCCTTCTTGAACTGGAGAATGCCATGCACCTTATCGCAACCGATCCCCAGACAAACTACCCCCCCCTATCTCAAACCGATTTAACCCGCACAAAAAAACCGGGTGCGTTGGACGCGCTCAGCCCCGAAGATCAAGAGCTGTTTCTATCCTTTGGTTGGGGCCCGCAGGTTCCGCCACGCTATGCCACCATCGCCGACGCGCTGCGCCAGTCGTTGCGAGATCAACCCGATGCCACCGCGGTGGAATGCGCGGACCATAACCTTAGCTACCGGGCGCTGGACGAGGCCTCGAACCGATTGGCAAATGTCATGCGCGCCCATGGCGTGAGACGCGGCGACGCGGTGTGCCTGTTCCTGCATCGTTCGGTCGAAATGGTCGTAGGTATCGTCGCCGCCATAAAGCTTGGGGCCGCTTATATTCCGCAGCATGTCGGTGTCGCGCCGACGGAAACCTTACGCCATGTTGCGAATGTAACTGGTGCAAAAATCATACTCAGCCTGAGCGAACTGGCAGATCAAATCCTCGTTGGACTAGACCAGACCCTGATCACAATTGATACGACGATGTTCGACCCGATGCTGGACGCCCCGGCCCCCGGCCCTGCTTATCGGGCCAGCCCCGACGATTTGGCGATGATATTGTTCACGTCCGGCACTACCGGCGTTCCAAACGGCGTACAGGTCAGCCATCAGAACCTGGCCAACATCCTGCTGACCGCCCCCGGGGATCTGGGGATGCGGCCGGGCTTGCGGGTCGGACAGATCCTGTCGATCTCATTCGACATGGCCGCGTGGGAGATCCTTGGCGCTTTGTCCAATGGCGCAACTTTGGTGATCCGTGGCAAATCGATTCAGGAAACGGCCGAGAAGGTGGATGTACTGATCGCCACACCTTCGATACTGAATGCACTGGACCAGACCCGCTGCACGCAGGTCAAGGCTGTCGCCGTAGCGGGCGAACCTTGCCCCCGCCCGCTGGCCGATCGCTGGTCAACCTTTTGCACTTTCTACAATTCCTGTGGTCCGACCGAGACCACCATCATCAATACGGCCGAACCGCATCACCCCGACAAACCGGTTCTGTCGATCGGGCGCCCGACACCGAACAACACGGTCTATGTTCTGGACGACAACATGCGCCCTTTGCCCATCGGCGAAAAGGGCGAGATGTGGGCTGGCGGCGATTGCGTCACAGCCGGTTACCTCGCCAACCCCAAACTGACGGCCGAGCGTTATCGACCCGACCCATTCCGACCCGGCCATATGATGTTCCGCACCCGGGATCTGGGACGCTGGACGAAGACCGGTGAGTTAGAACATTTCGGGCGCGTTGACGACCTAGTCAAAGTACGGGGTTTTCGGGTTGAGCTGGACGGCGTTACATCCGCGCTTGAGGCCTCGCCCTGCTGTCAGCAGGCGGTGACGTTGCAATATGACAGCCGCAATCTGGTCAGCTTTATCTCACCGTCGTCGGCCTGCCCCAAGCAGGCGGCACAATCCGTTTCGGATCGCTTGCCATATTACTGCAGCCCCGCCGTTGTAGTCCCGATGGACACGCTGCCCCGCACTCCGCGCGGCAAACTGGACAAGCGTCTACTGCTGGATCTCGCGCGCACCCATATTGCGACAACTGGTGCGGAGTTGAGCTGATGACGACCCAGACGACAAATCTTGACACAGGTGGCCTGAACTGGCGGCGGGTGACCCGCCACCCGGCCCTGATGGAATACCGCCGCCTGGTGATGCTAGTTGCATTGGTGAATCTGGCCGCCTTTGGGTTTGGATTGCGCGATGGGACTTGGTTCGCTGAGAATGCATTCACGCTCGGCCCTATTGCGGATATGGCGCTGATCAACCTCAGCCTCGGTATCCTGATCCGACAACAGCGGGTGGTCAACGCCCTGTTCTGGCTGGCCACACGCATTCCCACATCATGGCCACTTTGGATCCGTTGGGGGGCCGGCAAGGTGTTCCACTTTGGCGGGTTGCATTCCGGCGGCACCGTCACTGGGACCATCTGGTTCGGTTTTCTTCTGTTTGCGATGATTTGGAACCGCTCCAACGGCGCCGCCGTGCCCTCAGACCTGACACTGGGCCTGAGCGCCACAATGGTTGTCTTGATGACATTGATGGTGATTTCGGCCCTCGGCCCGATCCGCGCCCGGTTTCACAATGCATTCGAGAAAACGCACCGCTTTGTCGGCTGGACGGTTTTAGGATTGTTTTGGGCGCAGACGATCTCGATCACTAAGGACATGGGGGGCATGTTGTTGCACAGCCCGGCCTTTTGGATGCTCTGCCTGATCACCTTGTCGATCCTGTCCCCTTGGCTGACCCTGAAACGCGTGAATGTCCGGATCGAAAAGCCGTCAAACCATGCGGTGATTGCGCAGTTTGACTATGGAGATACTCCGTTCCCCGGCAGTTCGAACGCGATCAGCCACACCCCGTTTGGCGAGTATCACTCATTCGCCAATATCCCATCCCCGGACCAGCCGGGTTACCGATTGGCCATCAGCCGTGCGGGCGACTGGACCGGGCGTTTTATCGACAATCCGCCCAAGAAGGTTTGGGTCAAGGGTATCACCACATCAGGTGTCGCACGGATCGAAGTGTTGTTCAAAAAGGTGGTGTATGTAGGCACCGGTTCAGGCATCGGACCGATCCTGCCGCATCTGCTGGCTAAAGAGGTGCCAAACCGCCTGATCTGGTCCACCCGCAGCCCACGCAAAACCTATGGTGACGCGCTGGTGGATGAGATCGAGGCCAACACCGAGCAGCCTTTGATCTGGGACACCGACGAAGACGGCAAACCGAACCTTTCGGCCCTTGCCTTGCAAGCCGTTCGCGACAGTGCGGCTGAGGCGGTCATCGTGATCTCAAACCAAAAGCTGACCCGCAAGGTAGTGCATGACATGGAAAGCCTTGGCATTCCCGCCTATGGCGCAATTTGGGATAGCTGATCATGTTTGAGACAATTGAAACCGAAACACGGGGGCGGGTCGCAACGATCCGCTTCAACCGTCCCGATCAGCTGAACGCGTTGAACACTCAACTCATGAACGAAGTCCTGGCCGCCGCGACCGCGTTCGACAAGGATCCCGGCATCGGCTGCTTGATCCTTATGGGCAGTGATCGTGCTTTTGCCGCCGGGGCAGATATCGGCGAGCTTGCGGTGCAAACCTACGCAACTATGCAAGCAAGTGACTACTTTGCCGAATGGGATAAGTTTGCAGCGCTTCGCCTGCCCAAGGTGGCGGCGGTCAGTGGCTATGCCTTGGGCGGTGGATGTGAAGTTGCGCTGATGTGTGACGTCATTCTGGCCTCGGGCACTGCCAAATTCGGCCAGCCCGAAATCAAAATCGGCTGCATTCCCGGCATTGGTGGCACGCAGCGGCTTACACGGCTGATCGGTCGTGCCAGAGCTATGGACATGATCCTGACCGGGCGCATGATCGACGCGTCAGAGGCCCTGCAGATGGGCTTGGTCAGTCGAGTTGTCACGCAGAATACCCTTTTGGACACAGCACAAGAGGTGGCCGAAACCATTGCAGATTACGCTGATGATATCGTCAATATGGCGCGCACCTGCGTAAACATGGCCGACCAGAGCACACTTGAATCGGGTTTGCGGTTCGAGCGGCAGATGTATCACGCGCTTTATGGATTGCCGGCCCAACAAGAAGGCATGAATGCCTTTCTGGAAAAGCGAAAACCGCAGTTCAGGCGCAGGACCCTGTGATCTTATCCCACGTCGTTAATCACCGCTCGAAAAAAGAGCGGTGATATGACCAATCTTATCGCTTCAGTGCGTTTTCCCAGCCGTGCTATACTCAAAGTCGGAAACCTTGCGGGCCATGGATTCAGAGTCCACAACCAGGTTCGCAAAGATCGTTTCGACCCATGACAAAGCGCCCGAAGTCAGCAAGAACGTCTCTGGGATGACGTTCCATTCGCCGATCCACATACCACCCGAACGTTCGTGTTGATGGGTGGTGAATTCGCCGATCTGTTCAGCCCGCTGTCGTCCAAGCCGGGCGACGGCCTCTCCGAATTCTGACGCGCGCTGGTTCTGTTTGTGCGCCATAGCCGAAGACGCGCCTTTACCGGCTTCATGCACCTCGGAACATTCGGAAATATCCGATGAAGACAACAGATTGACGTTATGCGAGATCTTGCACAGCGTCGCACACAGCCCTCCCAGCGCAGTTACAACATCGGCAAGCCCGTCACGGGCGTTTTGCCAATGGGGTTCAACTACATTCAGACCCAAAGTGGCCGCAACGCCTTCCTTGATGCGATGTCCGGTCCCGTTTTCGTAACCGCGCAGATCGCCAACGGGGCCACCAATCTGGGCATTCAAACCGCGAACGCCCGCTTCTTCCAACGCTTGTGAACGCCGCTGCAGTTCAACTTTCCAGACGGTCAGTTTGGTTTCAGCCCGAATAGGCAAGGCATGCTGTCCATTCGTGCGACCGATCATGATAGTATCACCAAGCTGATCGATGTGTTGCTCAATAGCGGTGGTCAGTCTTTGCAGTCCGGTCTGGATGTGCTCCAGACCGATCTTCATTTGCAGGGCCAGAGCGGTGTCCATAATGTCCTGCGTTGTCGCCCTATAGTGGACCTTTTCCGCATGGTCGCCGACCTGCCTTCGCAATTGTTCGACAAGACCAACGATCGGGCGCCCGACAAGCATCATGTCTTCGTGCAACCGCTCGGTATCCAGATTGCAGACTGACACCGCATCCAACGCATCTGCAGCCTCTTGCGGGATTAGGTTTTCCAACGCCTGGTGATGGGCCAGTGTCTGTTCAACCTTCAACCAGGCCGAGATCGTGGCGTGTTCCGACCAGACGGACCGCATATCGGCGCTGGAAAAGCAGTCGCGATAGAGGGAGTGCTCAAGCATCTTCTAATGCTCCCTTCGCGATCTTGCGCTCTTTCATGATCCCGCGGATACGGTAGGCAATTGCCCCTGCGCCGATGACCAGGAAGGCCAAAGCGATCGGACGTTCAACGAAGATCAGGGCGCCACCCTCCGACATCAGCAACGACTGACGGAATGTCTCTTCAGCACCTTTGGCCAGCACGAACGAAATGACAAATGCCGCAACGTTGAAGTCGTATTTCCGCATCAGCCATCCGGCAAAGCCCGCGCAAGTCATGACTGTGACGTCAAACATTGATCCACGTGCAGAATAAGCTGCGACAAACGCGGTCAGGAAGATCAGCGGGTACAGGACATTGGTCGGGATCTTCAGGATAATTCGCGCAACCTGAGTGGCACCGAAGTAACCGATCAGACCATAGGCCACGATACCCAACATCCCGCAGGCGAACAGTTTGTAGACCAGCTCTTTGTCGGTCAGGAACAGGGTTGGTCCGACCTGGATGCCGTGGATCAGGAAAACACCCAAAAGGATCGCACCAATTGTCGAACCCGGGATGCCCAGCGTCAGCAGCGGGGCCATCGACGGACCGGACACCGCGTTGTTTGCAGCTTCGGGTGCTGCGACACCTTCCAGCGCGCCCTTGCCCCACTTCTCGGGATTTTTGGCGCGGCGTTTGCCTTCACCGTATGAAATGAAGGCCGCAATAGCTGAACCCAGACCTGGCAGCACACCGATGCCTGCACCGATGAAGCCACCGCGGAACGCATGGGGCAAGCAAGGTTTGTACTCTTCCCATGTCAGGCTGTTGCCGTCTTCCGTGCTTTCATTTTCTTTGGTTTCACCGGTTGCCTTGCGGCGCGTTTCCAACTGGGCAAAGACCTCTCCCAAAACGAATACACCGATCATCAGGGGCACAAGGCCAATCCCGTTGGACAGGTCGAACGAGCCAAAGGTATAGCGCTCTTCGCTTGAGATTGGGTCCAATCCGACCATGGCGATCAAAATACCCATCAGGGCAGATGCCAATCCTTTGACGATTGAGCTGCCGATGACCGAACCGATGACCACGAAGGCTGCAAAGTAGATCGCAAAGGTTTCTGGCGGGCCAAGCTTCAGGGCAATAGCCGCAATGAAACCGACACCGACGACCAGCAGGATATCCCCCATGAGGTCACCGATGACTGATGATATGGTCGCGACCTTCATCGCCTTTCCAGCCTGCCCAGCGCGCGCAAGGGGATAACCGTCAATCTGTGTCGCGGCACTGGCCGCAGTGCCCGGCGTGTTGAACAGAATTGCCGCGATCGATCCGCCATAGCGACCGGATTTACCGATCACATACAGGAAGGCGAGCGCGAATAGTGGCGACATGTAAAAGGTGATGGGCAGCAGCATGGCAATCGCTGCCGATGCGGTCAGACCGGGCGTGGCCCCAACGACCATGCCCACAGCTGCGGCCAACACGATGGCAAACAGCAAACTGGGGTCGGTTATGACCGAAAGAAGTGCGGGAAAAATTTCCATGACGATTTACCCCTGTATCCAGCTGAGCAGGTCAAAGACCTCGCCATAAGGCGGGTACACACCAAGCAGCACAAAAAAGATGAGGTGGAAGATCAACGGGCACAGAACGACGGAAACCGCCAGACCGATCCAGCTTCGAACTCCGAAGAAGTACAAAACGACCGGCGCAGCGATCGCTGTTGGCAAAAGATAGCCAAACCAGCGGAATGACTGCTGATAGATCAGGGCGATGATGAACAGACCAATGATCTGGAGGGTTGCGCCGTTATCCTGTTCCTGACCGGTATCGCCAGCCGGTTGACGGACGGCACCTAACAGTAACAGGCCGGAAAGAAACAGCAGCGCGATGGATGCTGAGAATGGTACGATGCCAGCCCAGGTATCCCCCGGCGAAGCTGCTGGCACTTGCCAGGCGCCCCAAATGGCAACGATGGAAATAAGGGCAAGCACAAGGCCTTCTGCATAGGCGCGCATATCGTTCCTCCCTGATTGCGTTAGATACAAAAAGGCCGGGGGAAGAATATCCACCCGGCCCCGAGGACTTTAGTTGGTCAGACTTTCGACCAGGGGAGCGGCGTCCTCTTTCATGGCGGACAGCGTTGCTTTGGCGTCCGCACCATTCTGATAGACCGGGCCTGTTCCGCGCGAGGCCAGCAGTTCGGCAAATTCGGGTTTCGCGGCGATCTGCTCCAGCGCAGTTTCCATCGCGGCAACGACCTCGGCCGGGGTGCCCTTCGGGGCGAAAACGATGACTGGCGAAGATACAGCGGCAAACGGGATGCCCAGCTCACCAAATGCAGGCACGTCTTTCATGATGCCATCACGTTCTTGGCTGTTGACCGCCAGAGCGCGAAGCTGCTCTTCAAACCCTGCCAGCTGCTGAACACCCAGGAAACCAAAGTCAGCCTGTTCACCGATCAGTGCCGCGCGGGTCGGTCCGCCACCTTTGAACGGTACATCCTGCGCTTCGATGTCATTGCTGGCCAGGAAGCCCATGCCGCCAACGTGGTGGAAGCCTCCGCGACCCGAATGGGCCCAACGCAATTGACCGGGGTTGGCTTTGGCCGCGTCGATCACGTCCTGAACGGACTCGAACGGGCTGTTCAGCGGCACCATCAGCGACGTTTGCAGCTGACCGACCTGAGCAACAAACTCAAAGCTGTCCAGCGCATCGATATCGGTGTCACGTGTCATGGTCGACAACAGGAACGAACCGCCCGAAGTCATCATCAAAGTATAGCCGTCAGGGCGTGCACCCACGACCGAGTTCGCACCATTCAGACCGCCCGAGCCGGGTTTGTTCACGACGACTACTGGAACGTCCAGAATGCCTTCGGCTGCTGCCGAAATAGCGCGGGCATAAGCGTCTGTACCACCGCCGGCTTTGTAAGGAACAACCAGGTTGATCGGACGTTTCGGCCAGTCGGCTGCGAAACTTGCCGTTGCCGTTGCAGTCACGGTTACTGCCGCAAGAACAGCAGTGAGAATTGTTCTACGCTTCATAGCATCCTCCCTAAGATGCGATCAAAATTAGCTTAAATTCAGTGTTAATAAAAATGCAAAGATGTTATCTTATCTTGCAAATTAGTAAAGAGTCCACCTGATGAATATCAAAGCCCTTCGCGCCTTTCGTGCCACCCTTTCCGAAGGAACGCTGGTTGCTGCATCTGAAATTCTGCACCTGAGTCAGCCTGCAATCAGCCGACTGATTTCCGGGCTTGAGGCAGAATTGGGCCTGACCCTGTTTGACCGCAGCGGCCGCAACTTGACTCCGACACGCGAAGGGTTGGCATTCTACCGCGAAGCCGGGCGTATCCTGGACAACCTTGATGAAGTGCCCCGCATCGCTGCAGAGATTAAAGCCGGACGTACGGAAACACTGCGCGTGGTCACGATGCCGCGTATCGCACGGGCAATTTCGGCGCCTGCACTTGCGATGTTTTTGCAAGCCCACCCTGATACAAACGTAACTCTGGACATCCGGGCACGACGTGAGGCCAGCAAATGGCTTGCCGGACGTGAATATGACATCGGCATCGGAGCATTGCCGGTCGAGCATCCGGGCGTCAGGACAAAACCCCTGCTGCGGGTGCGGGCGCAGGCCGTTTTGCCGGTTGCGCATGCATTATCTGATCGCAAGTCGGTAACCGCCACTGATCTCGCCCGCGAGCCGGTCATTCGGCTGATGAACGGACTTCTATTGCGCGAACAACTTGATGACATCTTCCGGTCAGCGGGCGTAAATCCCAGACATACCTGCGAAGTCGCGGCGTCCCAGCTTGCCTGTTCGCTTGTCGCGGAAGGCGCCGGTATAACCATTGCTGACGAGTTGGTCGCAGCACAGGAAACAAAAGAACGTTTGGCCCTGGTTCCGATCGCACCAGAGCGTTGGATGACCTTTGGTTTGTTGTACCCCGCAACGCAGGAGAAATCTCAGGCGCTTCAGGATTTTGAGGACGTTCTGTTTTGGCAGGCGTCCAAGCTATGTAAGAACAGCCCAACTTTGTCTCTTGCCTGACAATTGTTGTCGGGCGGATTCAGGTCCATGTCCCATGCCCCGCGTAGGCCAAAGCAACGATTGCAACAGAGCCGATGCTCAAGCATCTTGAAACCCCCGATCCACGATCATTCATCGGCTGCGCGAATTGCGTGGCGCAGCTGACGGACACCAAAATGAAAAAGTTGAGCGCAATCGTCGCAGACTGCCGGGTCATCAATTTACCCGATAACAATAGCAGACGGCTTCATATGACCAACTTGATGAACAAGCACGGCATCAGTTTTTCATTTTCAGAAGGCAGCACCGGACAAAGCCATGCCTTAAACTGCGCCCGCGCCCACCTTGCAGCGCTTGAGTCACTCAAAACGCTCCCGGCATTGGTTCTGGAGGATGATGTCTTCGCGTTGACCGAAGACCTGACCATTCCTGAAATTCCAAAAGATGCGGACGTCGTTTATTTGGGGGTTTCGCCCTTCGGCTGCTTTCCCTGGACACGTCGCTATGTTCAACGTTTCGGCCACCGCGCGCATTACAACCTTGCACTCGCTTCGACTGAGAACAGCGATTGGCTGAGACTGCATTCTATGGCCGGTGCAATAGCTATTCTCTATGTGTCACCAGCAGGTCTGGATGCGTGGCGGTATTCCATGCGGGCGGCCATAAAACGGAGTAAGCCGTTTGATGTGTTCACCGCCTACAAGATGACTTCCCTGAACGTTTATGCACCTCATCGCCCCGTTTTTTACGAAGAACCCAGCCTGCAACGCCCTCTTAAGCATGTTACCCCGGAACAAAGACTGCAATGGACGACAACACCCTTGTCGCCCGTCAAAGAAGGCACAATAGTCACTATGCCCACCAAAGGCGGGGCAATGCGCGCTCGGGTTGAAGAGTGCAAAGATAACCGTCTTGAATGGTCACTGCTTCAATGAGGTCGGGAAAGGGGTATTCTCAGGTTGCTGGCCACGCAATGTCAGGGTCTTTAAGTGCGATGCGCCTGCCTAAACCCTTTCGATACAGCGTCTGGCTCTACAGATTGCATCCAAGTCGAAGGGCTTGAGATTTTAGATGCTCCTTTGCAAGGAACCCAACGTCTTTTCAGCACAACCTTGCAACCGATTGCAAACCCGACGCAATAGGGCGTAGTATTTTCCCATGAATTTGACCGAAAGCCATCCCCGAACCCATCGGTGCCAGCCATGAGTGTGACCCTAAAAGAAGTGGCCGCACTGGCCGGTGTATCCCGCTCTGCCGTATCGCGGACCTTTACCGAAGGCGCGTCCGTCTCACCAAAGACACGTAGCAAGGTGGAGAAGGCTGCAGCCGAACTGGGGTACAGCCCAAACGCGTTGGCTTCTTCGCTGACAACCGGACGCACCAAGTTGATCGGTTTGATTTCTAACAACTTCCACAACCCCATTTTTCTTGAAGTCTTTGACCAGTTTACCCGCGCCCTGCAGGAACGCGGCCTGCGTCCGCTGATCGTGAACCTGACCGACGAAACCGAGCCGACAAATTCGGTCCGAATGCTGCGGCAGTATTCTGTGGATGCTGCCATCGTCGCCTCATCTACCTTGCCCCCAAGCTTTGCCAAGGCGTTCCACGATGCAGGTGTTCCGGTAGTGCACACTTTCGGTCGATCTGCGACGTCACCTGAGGTGCATGTTGTAGGCATAGACAACGTTGAATGCGGACGCATGGCCGCACGCGAGCTGTCGTCGCGGGGGTATCGTCGTATCGGCTATCTGGGCGGCCCGAAAGATGCGACATCGGCGATGGATCGGTATCGCGGCTTCATGGAAGAAGTTGAAAAGCACCCGGAACTCGAAGTGACGCATTGCTTCGCAGGCGCCTATTCATTTGAAGCCGGGCGAGAAGAAATGCTTCAGCAACTGGCGGAAGGCCCTGCAGAAGGGTACTTTTGCGGCGACGACATTCTGTCCATAGGTGCCCTGTCCGCATTATCCGATCACGGACTGAAACCGGGCAAAGACATCGGCATCATCGGCCTGAACGACATGGAGATGTCGCGCTGGGAAAGCGTGAACCTGACGACGATTCATCAGCCGATTAAACAAATCATTACCGCTTCCGTCGATCTGGTCGAAGAGATGCTGAAAGACCCCGAGCGTTACCCCGAGGCCCGTATTTTCCCCTGCCGTGTGATCGAGCGGGGCACATTGCGGCCCCGACCCTGATCAGCGAAACATCGGTGGGCGCGCGTCCGTCCATGCCCCGTCATTTTTCGCAGACGCCACTGCGGCATGCACGGCTGCGATCGACCGCACTCCGTCGGCAGGTGTAGGCAGACCATCACGCGCCTCTCCGCGAATAGCGTCGGCAAGATCGCAATAGATGTTGGCCACGGCCAGCGGGAACCCTTCGGGATGGGCAATCGCCACACGGGACAATCGTTGCGCATCGTCGTGAAGACCGCCCTCGCCTTTTTCAATGATCTGTGTACGGCCGCCGACAGGCGTATAGATCAATTGATTGGGTTGCTCGGACGTCCAGCGAAGGCCTCCGGTTTCGCCAAACACCTGAATATCAAACCCGTGCTGACGCCCAATTGCCACCGAAGAGGTCCACAACCGCCCGACAGCACCGCCTTCGGTCCGGAAGTTGACCATGGCATCGTCCTCAAGTTCGCGGCTTGAAATCGTAGACGCCATATCTGCAGACAAGGTTTTGACTTCATCGTCACTGATGAAACTGGCCATGTGCAGCGCATGGATACCGCAATCGGCGAATTGGCCAGACACACCCGCCATCGCTGGATCATAGCGCCAGCGTACGCGCGGGTTATCGGCGTCAGTCGCGTCGCCATGGTGGCCATGGCTGAAATTCGTCACAACAAGACGCACCTTGCCAATATCCCCGGCGCGAACCATCGCGCGCGCCTGGCGCACCATCGGATAAGCGGAATAGCAATAGTTCACGGCACAAATCTTGCCCGAGGCCTCTGCAACGCGAACGATCTCTTGGCCCTCTTCCACGGTCATTGTCATTGGCTTTTCGCAAAGCACATTGAACCCGGCTTCAAGGAACGTTTTGGCAATCTCAAAATGGGTGGAGTTCGGAGTGGCGATGGTCACCAGATCAACCCGGTCGGGGCGGTCCTTTTCCCCGGCCAGCATTTCCTGCCAGTCGCCATAGGCGCGATCCGACGCCACTCCAAGTCGTTGCGCATATTCTCGCCCAACATCGGGTCGGTGATCCAAAGCACCCGCAGCGAATTCAAACATCCCATCCGCCAACGCTCCTAACCGGTGTGCGGGTCCGATCTGACTGCCTTCACCACCACCAATCATGCCCCATTTCAGCTTTGCCATGGTTCTCGTCTCTCTTAGATGATCTCTTAGTTTTTGTGTTCAGACGGTGCTGACGTCCTGCCATTGCCGCTGCTCTGACGACATTAGCGCAGCAGCAAGGACGCAGTTGACCTCATGCCCATCTCGGAATGTGGGCCAGATTGATTTGCCCGTGTGAATGGCCTCAAGAAAATCTTTGGCCTCGATGATGATCTGGTCCTGATAACCTGTTCCATGACCCGGGCCCTGACAGAAAGGCTCGTAGTCGGGGTGCGCCGGACCCGTCAGGATCTTGGTGAAGCCCCTTTCTTCCTCTGGTCCTTCGCGTCGATAAAGCCACAGGGCGTTCTGATCTTCCTGATCGAACCGGATTGCGCCTTTGGTGCCTGTAATTTCATAGGCATAGCCCATCTTTCGCCCCGTCGCGATGCGGCTGACATAGATATTACCCATCGCACCACCGGCAAACCGGCACATTATCTGGGCGTGGTCATCATTGGTAACGGTGCCGCCTGGGCGTTCACTATGAACCGTTTCCACTTCGGCCATAACCTCGACAATCGGACCGATCAGGGCCAAAGCACCGTTGATCATATGTGGGGCAAGATCTCCGATCGTGCCGTTGGCCATTCCGGACGTCCGCCATGTGGCCGGGGCGTCAGGGTCGGCATAGAAGTCCTCAGTATGCTCGCCGCGAAACCAGGTTATGTCCCCCAATTCACCGTTGGCGATCAATTGACGAGCAAACTGTGTTGCGGGCGTTCTGACATAGTTGAACCCGACCATATTGGTGACGCCCGCGGCCTCGGCCGCGGCAATCATCGCGCGTCCATCATCCAAAGAAGATCCGAGGGGTTTTTCGCACAACACAGGCTTGCCCAAGGCTAACGCGGCCTCTGCAATCTGTCTATGCGTTGTTTGTGGCGAAGCAATCACGACAGCATCCACTGCCGGGTCATTGACCAGCATCGACCAATCGGAGGTCGCGCGACGAAAACCGTAAGCCGCGCGGTATCGCTCGGCGCTTTCGGGTGTGGATGCGCAGATCATCTCAAGTCGTGGCCGCAAGGCTGTGTTGAACACTGCGCCTACGGCTGACATCGCGACTGAATGAGCTTTGCCCATATAGCCACCGCCGATTATTCCAATTCCGATTTCAGGCATCTGCAACGGCTCCGAACAATGTATTTGCAACCGGTTGCAAAATCAGTATCGTGTGAATCGATTCAACGCAAGGACCAACGATCCTCGCCAGCCCATTTTTGCCGGAGGACATGACGTGAGCGCTTTGATAGACGGTATCAAAGGAAACCGGTTCGCGGTCTTTGGACGCGCGGGCATGGACCTGTATGCCGATCCCGTTGGTGTTAAAAGCGAAGACGCCGACACGTTTCACGCCGATCTGGGCGGGTCATCAGCAAATATCTGCGCCGGGCTGGTCAAACTGGGCAGCCAGGCATCCTTGATCACTTCGGTCTCAGATGATGCGGTTGGCCGCTTCTGCCTGAATAAGCTTGCTCATTACGGTGTAGACACGTCCTATATCCGCGTCGTCGGCGGTGAATACCGCATGTCTCTGGCCGTTTACGAAAGCCGGATCGAAGAATTTCAAAATGTCATCTACCGCAACGGCGCAGTCGACTTTCAGGTGACCGAGGATGACATGGACAAGGTCGACTACGGCAAATTTTCAGCCGTGATATCTGCCGGAACGGTGTTTGCCGCTGAACCCTCGCGCAGCGCCACGTTTCGCGCGTTCGAAAACGCCCGCAATGCGGGTTTGCCGGTAATTTTTGACATAGACTACCGTCCCTACAGTTGGCCATCACCGGAGGTTGCCGCCGAAGTCCTGTCGCGCGCGGGCGAAGCAAGCGATCTAATCGTCGGCAATGACGAAGAATTTGGGTTCATGGCAGGCGGCATCGACAAAGGCTTCGCCAAAGCCAAGGAGTTGGCGGCGAAACCGGGCCGGATCGTGATCTACAAGATGGGCGAAAAGGGCGCAGTCACGTTGCTCGATGATCAGGAAATCGAAACCGGCATCTATCCCGTCACAGCAGTCAAACCCAACGGTGCTGGCGACAGTTTCATGGCCGGCCTGCTGGCCTCGATCGCCGCTGGAAGCGAGCTTAAGGATGCGGCTATGCGCGGCTCAGCCTGCGCCTCAATCGTCGTGTCCAAGCCCGGCTGCGCTCCGGCCATGCCAACAACTCCGGAACTGGACGCATTTCTTGCCGCCCATCCCGGCCCAACGACATAGGAACCTCTCATGCACATCGCTCCCTATGACAATCAGAACAAACCGATCGTCGACGCCGATGATCCAACGGTTCCGCTGAATTACTTCAACATCGTCAAACTGAAAAAAGGCGAAGCGTTCGAGTATCAGGTGCCCGGTTACGAGACGTGTATCGTACCTGCCACGGGCAGTGTCGATGTCGATGTAGAAGGCGAGCAGTTCGCCAAGCTGGGCAAGCGGGGCGAAGACGTCTGGGATGGGGATCCGGAAGGCGTTTATGTGCCGGTCGGCGCTAAGGTCCAACTGGTCTGCGTGTCGGATGAAACCGAAATCTTCATAGCGGGCGCCAAGTACGACAAGGTACTGGATCCGTTCGATGTGCGTGAACACGACCTTGTGCAATACGGCAGCGACGACACTAAAACTCATCGCAAAATCAAACATATCCTCGGCCAGAAACAACACGACAAAGTGGGTCGCCTGCTGGTCAGTGAACTGTTCACCGTGGGTCAGGGCGGCTGGTCCGGCTTCCCCAGCCACAAGCATGACACGAACCGTCTGCCCGACGAGACGCGGCACGATGAGACCTACAATTTCCGTTTCAAACCCAACTGGGGATCGGGCCTTCAGATGTTGCAGCGTGAGGACAACGAACCGGGCGATGCGTACCACATCGTCGACGGCTCAACGATCTGCATCGACAAGGGGTACCACCCCTGCTGTGTTCTGCCGGGATACGAGATGTACTATTTCACCATCCTGGGCGGTCTGACTCAGCGTTCGCTGGTTCAGTACTTTCAACCAACCCATGCCTATCAGGTCGAGACCATTCCGGGCATCAAAGACATGATTGCCAAATTCAAATGACCCTCGCTACGCTCAAAGACGTCCTCACCCCCGCATACGAAAACGGCTACGCTGTTGGCGGGCTTGTTACGCTGGGATGGGAGGATATGCGTGCCTATGTAGCCGCAGCCGAGGCGGAAAATGCGCCGGTGATCCTTCAGGCTGGTCCAAGCTGCCGCGAGCACACACCCCTGCCTGTTCTGGGCAAGATGTTTCGCTTCCTGGCGGAAAATGCCTCGGTTCCGGTCGCGGCCCATCTGGATCACGGTTATACATTCGAGGACTGCAAGATCGCATTGGACAGCGGGTTCACATCGCTCATGTTCGACGGGTCACGCAAGCCGCTGCAGCAAAACATCGACGAAACTGCTGCCATTGCCGAAATGGCCCATGCGGCAGGTATTTCCTGCGAAGGTGAGATCGGCTTTGTCGGCTATTCCGGCGGCGAAGGATCGAACGGGACAGATCCAAACGAGGCCGCGCAGTTCGCTCGTGAAAGCGGCGTGGACGCAATGGCCATCTCAGTCGGAAACGTTCATCTGCAACAGAACAAAGAAGGCGGTTTGGATGAGGTCCGCATCGCCGAAATCGACGCTGCGACAAGTGTTCCGTTGGTCATTCATGGCGGCTCTGGCGTGCCTGTGGAACAACGCAGCCGGTTGGCGCGGGAAACGTCGATCTGCAAGTTCAATATCGGTACCGAACTGCGCATGGCATTTGGTAACGCGCTGCGCGAGGCAGTCAACCGAGACCCTGATAGATTTGACCGCGTGACGATCCTGAAAGAGACCCACGACCCGGTTGAGGCGGCAGCTCGCATGGTCATTCGCGCCTTTGGTGCCCCTGTGCAAAGGTAGGCGTCGGCGTTACGCGTCGCGCTCCATGATCCATTCAACTTCGGGGGCCGGAACAAAGCGCCATTTGCGCAGCGGTCCGGCCATAACGTTCAGATAATACATCTCGAACCCATAAGGTGCGCCGCAGGGATGATGACCGCGGGGCACGCAGACAACATCGCCATCGGAAACAGCCATAGTCTCGTCTAATTGCCCGTCATCGGTATAGACGCGCTGAATCCCGAACCCATTCGCCGGGTTCAAGCGGTGGTAGTAGGTCTCTTCCAGATAGGTGATCCGCGGAAAATCATCTTCATCGTGTCGATGGCTGGGATACGACGACCAATGCCCGTTTGGCGTAAACACTTCGGTCACCAGAAGACTATCGGCAAAGTCCTCATTCTCCATCGCAATGTTGTTGATATAGCGCGTATTTACGCCCTTGCCGCGCTCGGTCAGAGTAATGCCTTCGGGGCCGATGCGTCGCGCAGAGTGGCCACTCTTGCCCGGGGCTGTACACACCGCAATCACGCAATCCGTTTCGGCTGTGGCCGTCCATTCTGTGCCGTTCGGCAGATAAAGACAGTGCGGCGGCGTCTTCTCAAAAACGTTCATCCGATCGCCCAGAACACCCCAGTCCCGCTCAGCTCCGGCGATGCGGGCCTTGCCCTCGACCATGACCAGAATGACCTCGCGATCACCCGTTGCCTCGGCCACTGTATCGCCTGCCCGAAGGTGGTAAAGCCCAAACCCCACATAGCGCCACCCGGCACTGGCCGGAGTGATGTCATGCACTTTACCTCGACGCCCAAAGGGCTTTTTGAGTAGGTCAGCCATGTTTTCTTCTCCGTATTGGGCGGGTTTGACTAACCCGTCCTTATTGTCTCAGGCGGCTTGCCTTGATTGCAGTGCCGAAAACGTCTCGGCCAATTGTGGTTCGGTCCAGCCTTCTGACACAGCACGACGCAAAATGTCGGCCTGACTTTCCGGGGCGTTGCCACCTACGGGCGGGTCCGTATCCAGATTGGTTGGGAAGGGATACCCCTCGGCTGTGGCAGCAATGGCCGCGTCCAATTCGGAAGCGACCAACGCGCCGCGCTGTTTCAACGCAACAAGCGACGGAAACACCACCTCGGACATAGACCGTCGGTCAACAACTTCCATTGCGCGGCCAAAGGCGGATGAGATTTGCAACAAGTTCGCCATCCGGTCGATATCCGCACTGCGATTTTCACCTGCCGCATGGAACAGTGCCGGATTGAAGAACACAGCATCCCCCTTGTCCAGCGCCAGCTGGATATAGCAGTCTTCGAAATGCGCGCGGTGGCCCTCGTCATGAAACGCCAGGTAGCCCGGCGGATAAAGCTGCGAGAACGGCAGCAGCTTGGTTGGCCCGCTTTCGACCGGCATATCGCAATGGGCGACCGCCCCCTGCAACGTCAGTGATGCCGTGACCAGATGTGCATGTGCGGGATAGCGCGCAGCACTTTCTGCGCTCTGAAATCCAAGGTGGTAATCCCTGTGCGCCTGCTGCGCGTTACCGCCTGGACGCACTTGATTGATCTGTGCCGTGACCTGATAGTTTGGCCCCAACCACGCCTCGCAGGCTGCAGCAACAGCCGTGTTCCCGAAATAGAGGGCAAAGCCCTCGGGGTCGCGCAGGCATTGCTTTTGCAGGGCGTTCCAGATCCGATCATTGGCCCCGGACGCCGCAAAGTGGTCACCCTCTCCCGCGCCGCTTTGGCTTTCGTCAACTATGATCTGGCGAAAGACATCGGTTGCGCGGTCAATCACGGACGTATCGGCGAACGCACGTTTCAGAACGATCACGCCCGACGATTTGTCCAACACATGGCCCCACTCAGCCAGCAGAGCCTTACGCTTACCTACGTTTTCCAGCGCAGGGCGCAGCTCGTCCATGTCATAGACTGGAACGTTCTTTTCGATCGTCGTGGCGTACGGGACGACATCGGCTGTAAGGTTCTGCGAGGTCAACACCTTGAATTCATCCAGATCACAGGATTCCCGGTCGAAATAGCCGATAAAACCTAACTGTTGATCTACCATGATCTTCTCCTTTTTCATGGCTTAGGTGTTAACCCCGTAGGGAGAGTCGTTACGCCTGGACCTCCAAACCCGCCTGTCCACAGACGTCGAGAATGTGCTCGTAACCTTTCTTGGAGTATTCATATGGCGGTGCCTTGGCCGGGTCCTGTTCGGCCTCGACAACGATCCATCCGTTGTAACCCAAGGATTTGAGCGCATTCGCCACGGCCTGAAAATCGATACAACCATCGCCCGGCACGGTGAAAGCTCCGGCAACGACCGCGTCCAGGAAACTGCGGTCATTTTCTTTTACGTCCTGCACAATGGCCGGGCGGATGTCTTTGAAATGCACATGATGCACGCGATCACCCCAACGGTTCAGCGTTGCCATCACATCGCCACCACCGAATAGCAGGTGACCAGTGTCAAAGCACAACTTTACTTCGGGTCCAGACCCTTCCATCAACCAGTTCACGTCATCCTCTGTCTCGATGACCGTGCCCATGTGATGATGATAGGCCATCGGCATACCCTGGTCGGCCATCCATTTGGCCAGCTCGGTGATCTTGGCGGCATAGGCCAACACTTCGTCTTTGGTCAGCCTGGGTCGGTTGTTCACCGGCGTACCCGCTTGACCCTGCACGGTATTCGAGCATTCCGCATAGACGATGCACGGGCTGTTCAAGGCGACAAACTGCTCAACCTGTTCCCGCACGGCCTCACGTTCTGCAGCGAAATCATTGACCAGCGAGGCACCCGAGCACCACCCACCACAGAGCGCGATGTCGCTGCCTTCCAGATAGGCACGCAACCCTTCAGTATCGCTGGGCATCCGCTGGCCACGCTCGACACCGGTGTACCCGATCTCGCGCGCCTCTTTCAGGGCCTGTTCCATCGTGTACGCCGCCGTCAGGTCCGGCAAATCGTCATTTTGCCAGGCGATCGGAGAAATCCCGATTTTCACGCTCATTTCGTGTTTCTTTCCTTAATCGCCAGCTCATAAGCCGCGCGTTTTTCGTTCACTTCAGGACGGATGCTGACCTCAGGCACCGCCACTTCCCACCATGTGCCGCCGAACTCGGTCGACGGATACGGATCGGTGTCGATGACCACCACGTAAGGCCCTTTGACTTCGCCACGTTTGGCGAGTGCGTCTTCCAGTTCTGCAATCGAAGTGACCTTGATCGAAGTCGCCCCCATCGCCGCCGCATGGGCCGCGAAATCGATAGCAGAGGGGGTCTCATGCACGGCATGATCCAGCAGGTTGTTAAACTCGGCACCACCTGTGCCCATTTGCAGACGGTTGATGCAGCCAAAGCCGCGATTGTCGGTAATGACGACGGTAAACGAAACGCCCATCATCGCCGCCGTCGCCATTTCTGAATTCGCCATCATATAGGTGCCGTCGCCGGTAAAACAGATCACATCGCGATCCGGTTGCGCCATCTTGATGCCCATCGCACCGGCAATCTCATACCCCATGCAGCTAAAACCATATTCCATGTGATAGGCACCGGGACGTGGCGCTTTCCATAGTTTGTGTAGCTCTCCGGGCATGGTGCCCGCCGCGCACATGACGACAGTGTCATTGTTCGAGGCACGCTGGACCGCACCAACAACCTGCATATCTGTCGGCAATGCATTCCCGTCGCCGGGGGCATCGGTCAACTTGTCGACCTTGCCAAACCAATCCGCTTTAATTGTATCCGCAACCGGATCGGCGCGGTATCCCTGCAAGGCCGCTCCCAGCTCCTCTAGCCCAACGCGCGCATCGGATTGCAATGGCATCGCACCGTGCTTTTCCGCGTCATAAGCCGCAGTATTCAGGCAGATCATCTCGCGCTGAGGGTTTGAGAACAGGCCCCACGATCCGGTAGTGAAATCCTGCATGCGAGAGCCAACGGCCAGCACCAGATCCGCTTCAGCGCAAACAGAATTGGCCGGTTCGCAGCCAGTCACCCCTACAGGCCCGAGGTTCAACGGGTGATCCCATGCAAGCGCAGACTTACCTGCTTGTGTCTCGGTGATCGGGATATTGTGCGTTTCCACGAAACTCTGCAGCGCATCTGTAGCGCCAGAGTAGTGAACACCGCCACCCGCCACGATGACCGGGCGCTTTGCCGCCTTAATGGCCGCCACTGCACGAGCCAACTCTCCCTCATCCGGGCGAATGCGGCGCTGATACCAGACGCGCGGCTCAAAAAAGCTTTCGGGATAGTCATAGGCTTCAGCCTGCACATCCTGACAAAAGGCCAGAGTCGCCGGGCCACAATCGGCAGGATCCGTCATGGTGCGGAACGCCCGCGGCAATGCGGTCAGCAGATGTTCCGGCCGGCTGATCCGGTCGAAATACCTGCTTACGGGTTTAAAGCAATCGTTGACGCTGACTGTTCCGTCGCCAAAACTCTCGATTTGCTGCAACACCGGGTCGGGGCCACGCGTTGCAAATACGTCGCCGGGAATGATCAGAACCGGCAAGCGGTTCACATGCGCCAGCGCGGCGGCTGTCACCATATTGGTCGCGCCCGGCCCAATGGACGAGGTCACGGCCATCGCGCGCGTGCGCCGCATCTGCTTCGCATACGCGATAGCACAATGCGCCATCGTCTGTTCGTTATGGCCGCGATAGGTCGGCAGGCTGTCTTTTACAGCATGCAGCGCCTCGCCCAGGCCAGCTACGTTGCCGTGACCGAAAATAGCCCAGACACCTGCGATAAAAGGCTCTCCGGCCTCATTCATCTGCGCGCCCAGATAGCGAACCAGAGCTTGCGCTGCGGTCAGTCTGATAGTTTTGCCCATATTGATCCCTTTCAACTCAAGGCCACCCGGCCAGTCCGTTGAATACCAGTTTTTCGAAAGCTGGGTCTGCGCGGGACCGCGTCAGACCGTTCCACCCAAAGACCCTTCCAGCTGGGCCAGTTCCTGACCACCTGCCATCAAGTCCTGCAGTTCTTCGGGCGAGATTTCGCCGCGTTTGGCCGTGCCCAGAGTTTGACCCCGGTTCAACACGGTAAACCTATCGCCGACGGCCAGCGCGTGACGGACATTGTGGCTGATAAACACCACACCCACACCCTGACTGCGCACTTTGTCGATGGTTGCCAGAACGTTCGAGGTTTGGCGTACTCCAAGGGCCGACGTCGGCTCGTCCAGGATCAGGATCTTAGCGCCAAAGTGCACGGCACGTGCAATCGCAACTGTCTGACGCTCTCCGCCTGACAACGTTCCCACAGCCTGATCGGGGCCACGCAGGTTTATGCCCATCTTACGCATTTCTTCCATGGTGATTTCGTCGGCAAGTTTCTTGTCGAAGAAATTGATCCCTGCGACCTTGCGGGTCGGCTCATTTCCCATGAAGAAGTTCCGACTGACACTCATCAGCGGGATCATTGCCAGATGCTGGTGCACCGTCGCGATACCGGCTTCGATAGCATCGCGCGGGTCCTCGAAGTGCATAGGTTTGTCTTCGAAGATGATCTCACCTGCTGTCGGCTTGTGGACCCCGGACATTGTCTTGATGAAGGTCGATTTACCCGCACCATTGTCGCCCAGCAGGCAGTGACACTCCCCTGGCTTCAGATCAAAGCTGACCCCAGCCAAAGCAATTACGGAACCGAAGTGCTTTTGGATGTCGATCATCTGGATGATCGGCTTTTTGTCCTGTGCATCGCCGTGATGGAATTTGCTATCTTCAGTCATCTCAGCGTTCTCCTGTGATGATGCGACGAATGTAGGTGTTCAGGATCACGGCACCCAGCAGGATCACACCCAGGAACACCCGGAACAGAGAGCTTTCGACCCCGGCAAAGAACAGCCCCTGCTGCACCACGCCAAAGATCAAAGCCCCAAGGGCCGCACCCAGAACCGAGCCGTATCCGCCAGTCAACAACGCACCGCCGATCACCACGGCGATGATCGCCTCGAATTCCTTCAGCAACCCGCGATCCGCACCGGCGGAACCGAATTCCATCACCTGACAGGTCGCAAAAACCGTCGCGCAGAAGGCGGTGAACATGAACATCAGAACTTTGACTCTGTTCACCGGAACACCCGAGTTTCGCGCAGCCTCAGCGTCACCGCCAGAGGCGAAGATCCAGTTGCCAAATTTTGTTTTGGTCAGAAGCACATGGCCGAAGATGATAATCACGATGGCCCAAATGATCAGCATCGGGATCCCATCAACCACCGGCTGACCCTCGCGCGTACCGCGTTCGAAAGTTTCTATAATGCCATTATCGCCCAGCCAGACGAAAAAGCCCTGCCCAATCTTGCCGCCAAACATCGATGCCAGCCAGTCACCTTCGGCCACATCCCGGATGCCGCCAATGATGGTCTTCCGCTCGATGGTTTGCGGCAGGAAAATGGTAAAGCCACGCAGGATGAACAGGAAGGCCAGCGTTACGATAAAACTTGGCAACCCGGTGCGCACGACGATAAAGCCGTTCAACGCCCCAATCGAGACGCAAAGTACAAAGGTCACCATAATAGCAATCCAGACCGGCCAGCTAAGAGTAACCGAGAAAATCGCGATCATCATGCCTGCGAACCCGATCATTGAGCCGACGGAAAGATCAAACTCACCCGCGATCATAAGCAAACAGGCACCAACAGCGATGATCATGAACTGCGCGGAAACCACGGACCAGTTCATCACGCCCTGGCTGGTGAACATGCCGCTGTCAAAAGCGAACAGCAGGAAAAACGTGAACACCGCGACTGTGCCGACCATTCCGCCCAATTCGGGGCGTATCAGGGCCTGGCGCAGGGGTGAGATCTCTTTTACCCGCTCGTCGCCGCCGACTGCGGATTGCGCTGACTCAGCCATTGTTGCCTCCTTGGCGCGTTCGTCTGAATGCTTGCATCAGGTGGTGCGGACACACGTCATGCGTCCGCACCGTTTTGAAGGTCAGCGGTATTCGCCCGCGAACTCTTCGATCTTTTCCAACCCGTCAGCGGTCACGAAACCGGGGCCAGAGTTGATGTTGTTGCCCGGCAGAACGCCGTAACGGTGGTAGTTCGTCATCACGACAACTGGCAGGTAGGCCTGCAGGAAAGGCTGTTGGTCGATGCCCCACTGGATCACGCCGCTTTTGATGCCTTTGACGATTTCGCCACCCAGATCGAAGGTGCCGAAGTAGATGTCACCGGCCATGCCATTTTCTTCCAGTGCCAGAATGGTCGGGTCAGCCGAAGTCGGGCCAAGTGTCAAAACGGCTTCCGTTTCGGGGTTTGCCGACAAGTAGGCCAGAACTCGGTTCTTGATCTCGGCCGGGTCTTGACCCGCGTCGATCATCTGCTCACCCAGTTCAATGCCCAGACCGTCTGCAAAGCCCTGGCAGCGTTCTTGGCTGGATGGCTGCACGATATAGTGGTTCACGCACAGGAACGAGCTGATGCCATCGCCTTTGGCGCGCTGGCCAGCAGCCAATCCAGCGTCATATTCCGGCTGTCCGACATACATCAGCGCACCAACTTCGCGCGCCTTTTCCGGCGTGCCGGTGTTCATGATGATGACGTCGATACCGGAATCCACGGCGGCTTTGATCGGACCTTCCAGAATGTCCGGGTCGGCAAGCGTGGTGATGATACCATTGGGTCCCGAAGCGGCGGCTTGATCGATAATCCGCGCCATGTCGGCAAGGTCACCGGTGGGCGGGTTGCGATATTCAACCTCAACACCCATCTGATCGCCCGCCAGGGCAATACCGTTCTTGATGGTGTTCCACCAGCTGTCACTGTCCGGAGCATGGCTGACCAGAATATATTTCTCGCCTTCTGCCGCAACGCCTGTGGCGCCGGCAAATGCGACTGCGCTGGCCATCAGCACACCTTTTACGATTTTTTTCATTTCCATTCCTCCCAATAGAAAATTCAATCTTGGTGCCGGATCCGCCCGGCCATTCGGCTAAACCGAATCTCGTCTGCTCCGATCGGTGATCGGGCTTCCTTCAGTTTCCGGATATCCGATCATTTTGCAACCGGTTTCAAAAAACTTCCTCCATCGCAACGGGCCTTCCGGACATCGCCGAGCGCGTTGCGGCTTCGGCCATCGCCAACGCCGCGACACCATCCTCAAGTGTTACCGGCACGTCCGAGCCGGACTGAATGGCGCGCGTAAACGCATCCCATTCGGCGCGATAAGCGGCCATGTAGCGTTCAAGAAAGAAGTATGTTGGCTTCGCTCCGGTCACGCCGTCGGCTGTTGATTTAACAACTGAGTTCTCAAGGACATTATGCGCCTGCAAAAGACCTTTTGAGCCTAGTAGTTCGACCCGTTGATCATACCCGTATGCTGCCCGCCGCGAGTTCTTGATCACGGCCAGACTGCCATCCGGATAAGTCATTGTTACCACAGCCGTATCCACGTCACCGGCCTGCCCTATTTCCGGATCGACGACCGAGGTTCCCACGGCTGAAATGGTGACAGGAATTTGTCCCGTCAGGTAGTTGGCCATGTCAAAATCATGGATCATCATGTCCCGGAACAACCCGCCTGATACCTTGACATAACTTACCGGAGGCGGCGCCGGATCAAACGACGTAATGGACAATAGTTCAGCTTTACCGACCTCGCCCGCATCATAGGCGGCTTTCAGCGTCTGGAAATTTGGGTCGAAGCGACGGTTGAAGCCAAGCATGACCGGTTGACCAGTCGCGCCCGCGGCTTTTTGGCAAATTTTTGCTCGCTCAAGGTTCAGATCGACGGGTTTTTCGCACAGGACCGCTTTGCCGGCCTGCGTTGCCGCTTCGATCAGATCGGAATGCGTATCGGTAGGCGTTGCGATCAGAACCGCATCAATGGTGGAATCACCGATAATCTCGTCAGAGCTTTGCACCCTGGCCCCGTACTCAGCAGCCAATCCGACAGCGGCATCATTCACCGCGTCTGAAATAGCTGTCAATTCGGTTTTGGGGTGTGCCGAAATCGCTTCCGCATGCACGCGACCAATACGTCCAGCCCCCAGCAATCCGATCTTCAACATACGGTCCCCCGAATCAATTCTCAGGTGACACAATCAATATTTTTGCAACCGGTTGCAACATTTAATTTCGACCGCCCTATTCTGCCTTGAAAGGCTCAAGGCTGTCTCGGAACTGTTCGATGAATTCCAGAGTCACCAGTGAAGGTTGCTTCAAAATTGGTCGAACAAGAGAAAGAGTATGCGGCAGAAATGGCTTGAACGGTCGATAGCTTAATCCGTGCGCTGCGTATTGGACGGCGTCAAGTTCGCTCACGACGGAGACACCAACGCCTTTAACGGCCAATTCACATGCCGCCGTGAACTGCCTGACTTCAATATGGGAATTCAATTCCACATTGGCACTTTGAAATGCTTTTGACAGCCGTCCGAAAAAGTCGCTGTCGCGTCGAGTGTGGATAATTTTGCTGTTTACAAGGTCCGTCGGTGTGACCTCAGAGAGGTTTTCCAATTCATTTCCGGTGGGGAACACACAGACGGTTCGGACCTCGATATCCCAGCTTTCGACGGCGGGGTGACCGTTAAAGCTGTCGGTGATCCCGAAATCATACTGCTCGCCAATCATCCATTCAAGAATGCGCTCGGGTCTGTCAGGTTCGATCGTCAGGGTGACGCCGGGCCGATCCTTCAAGAATCTGGCGACAACATCGGGCAAATGGCTGGTGGCGAACCCGGGCAGGCATGCAACACGGATGTGCCCTGCTTTGCGCTGTGTGATGTCCTGGCTAACGTCAGATATTTGCCTCATCAGTTCCAGAACACGCTCGACACTGGGCAAAAGATACCGAACCTCCTGCGTCGGCACCAACCGGCCTTCGCGTCGATCAAAAAGCTGAAACCCAAGTGACTTTTCAAGATCCGAAAGCAACCTGCTGACGGCTGGCTGGCTCACCCCCAGGTCGGTCGCTGCCGCCGTAACAGAGCCGTTGGTGGTTACAGCCATAAGGGCTTCTAACTGCCGGACCCTAAGAATTTGACTCATTACCGATCCCAATCTGCCGCCTTCACCTCATAACACTATGTTATTTTTTTATCCAGTAAATTGGGCTTGAATTATATTTCTGTAACGTTAACGTCGTGAAATCGTCATGTGTGCCGTTTACCCGTTGCGGTCGGTATTCAACGAAGCATCGAACCTGATGCATGGGAGGAATCATGAAAAAGAATTTTCTCGGCGCTCTTGCCGTTACAACTGCATTGTCCCCAGTGGCGGCAATGGCACAAACCGAGGTTCAGTTCTGGCACGCCTTTACCGGCCGCCTTGGTGAGCTTGTCAAAGCGCAAGTGGAAGAATTCAACGCCAGTCAGGACGAGTATGTCGTGGTTGAAAGCCACAAAGGCAACTACTCGGAAACCCTGAACGCGGGCATCGCTGCCTTCCGCGCCGGTGAGCAGCCGCAAATCCTGATGGTATTCGAGGTCGGCACGGCAACGATGATGTCAGCCGAAGGTGCGATCCGGCCGGTCTACGAAGTGATGGCTGAAAGTGGCGCGTCTTTTGATCCCGATGCGTATATCGGTGCCGTCAAAGGGTACTATACGACCACTGACGGAGACATGCTTTCGCTGCCCTTCAACTCATCCACGCCGGTTTTGTGGGTCAACCGCGACGCCATGCAAGCCGCCGGCGTTGATCCAGATACGGATCTGTCCACCTGGGAAAAGGTTGGAGACGTACTTGAACAGCTCAAGGCCGGGGGCGAAGACTGCCCGCTGGTCACCGCATGGCAAAGCTGGATCCATCTTGAAAACATGTCGGCCTATCACGACGTTCCGTTCGCGTCTCAGGACAACGGTTTTGCCGGTCTGGATACCGAGCTGATGCTGAACGGTCCGGCGCAGGTGGCACACCTGACCGCGATGGGTGACTGGGCCAAGGATGGCAAGTTCATCTACACCGGTCGCAGAAACGAAGGCGGGGCGAACTTCCGGTCAGGCGAATGCGCATTGTTCACTGAAAGCTCAGCCGGTTACGCGGGCATCAAGGCAGAGGCCGAATTCGATTTCGACGTCCGCCCGCTGCCTTATTGGGAAGCTGTCACGAGTGAGCCGCAGAACACCATTATCGGTGGCGCATCCCTTTGGGTAATGGAAGGTCATGACCCTGAGGAGTACAAGGGCGTCGGAGAGTTCCTGAGCTTCCTGTCATCGTCTGACGTGCAGTCGGCCTGGCACCAGAACACCGGCTACCTTCCAATCACGGCCGAAGCGGGTGATGCGACACGTGCAGCAGGTTTTTATGACGAAAACCCCGGCACCGACATCGCTGTGATCCAAATGACCGCGAAAGAGCCGACTGCGAATTCCAAAGGTCTGCGTCTGGGATCATTCGACCAGATCCGCGGTATCATCGACGAAGAGCTTGAGGCCGTCTGGGCCGGTGAGAAAACTGCTCAGGAAGCGATGGATAGCGCGAAGGAACGTGGTGACGCGCTGCTGCGCCGCTTCGAATCCGCCAATCAATAAGTCATAAATTCATGCGGGCCCTTCTCGGGCCCGCATTATCTTTCTTCGGTGGAAATTCAGGATGGAAAAACGCGTCACCTTTCGCGGCTGGCTATTGCCATTGGCGCTGATCGCCCCTCAGGTCATCATTTCCGCCGTCTTCTTCTTTTATCCCGCCGGTCAGGCGGTGTGGCAGTCCCTGTTCATTCCCGACCCGTTCGGTTTGTCGTCGCAGTTTGTGGGGCTCGGCAACTTTGAGTTTCTTCTGAGCGACAAGTATTATCGCGCATCTTTCGTCACAACCGCCGTGTTTTCGACGCTTGTGACGCTCTGCTCGATGATACCGGCGTTATTTCTGGCAGTTATCGCGGACAGGCTCATCAAAGGTTCGGGTGTCTATCGCACATTGCTGATCTGGCCTTATGCCGTGGCCCCCGCCGTGGCTGGTGTGCTGTGGCTGTTCATGTTCAATACACGCGTTGGCGTGGTGGCGTGGTATCTCAGTCAACTTGGCTATGACTGGAACCATGTCCTGAACGACACCGAAGCTATGGGGTTGG
This sequence comes from Ruegeria sp. CDSC054, assembly GCF_059610645.1. NCBI lineage: Bacteria > Pseudomonadati > Pseudomonadota > Alphaproteobacteria > Rhodobacterales > Roseobacteraceae > Ruegeria > Ruegeria sp. CDSC054. The sequence continues at coordinate 106,518 of NZ_JBXWOA010000010.1, forward strand.
TTGTCGTCGCCTCGGCCTGGGGCCGCATCAGTTATAACTTCCTGTTCTTCTTTGCAGCGCTGCAATCCGTTCCCCGCTCGGTCATCGAAGCGGCGGCGATTGACGGCGCGCATTTCTGGCGCCGGTTCTTCACGATTGTGCTGCCGCTGCTGTCTCCGACTGCATTCTTCCTGCTGGTGGTGAATGTTGTCTATGCCTTCTTTGAGACCTTCGGGGTGATCCACACGATCACCGGGGGCGGCCCACAACAGGCTACGACAATCTTGGTCTACAAGGTCTTCTCAGATGGATTTGTTGGGCAGGATCTTGGGTCATCATCGGCACAATCTGTCATCTTGCTGATTGTTGTCGGCCTGCTGACCGTCATTCAGTTCAAATACGTGGAAAAGAGGGTGCATTACTGATGGCAGCCCAACAACACGGAATGGTCGAAAAACGGGGCGTAGGCATCTGGTTCACCCATGCGTTCATGGTCCTAGGCGTTCTGATCATCTTTTTTCCGATCTGGCTGGCCTTTGTGGCCTCGACCGTGACCCAGGCGGACATCGTCTCGCCACCTATGCCCGTAGTGCCGGGTGATCAGTTCTGGGTGAACTACAAAGCGGCGCTGTTCTCGGGTGTAAACGTGCCCGTTGCGACGATGTTGTTCAACAGCCTGGTGATGGCAATTGGCATCGCGGTGGGCAAAATCATCATCTCGCTGCTGTCCGCTTTTGCGATTGTCTACTTCAAGTTTCCAGGCCGTACGACGTTTTTCTGGCTGATCTTCCTGACCCTGATGCTGCCGGTCGAGGTGCGGATCGTTCCAACCTTCGAGGTTGTGGCCGGGTTTGGCATGCTCAACAGTTATTACGGTCTGATCTTTCCCCTGATCGCTTCGGCAACGGCGACCTTCCTGTTTCGTCAGTTCTTCCTGACGATCCCTGATGAACTGGCCGAAGCTGCCCGCGTGGATGGCGCGCGACCGATGCGGTTCTTCATCGACATCGTTGTGCCCATGAGCCGGACCAATATCGCGGCGTTGTTTGTGATCTTGTTCATCTACGGCTGGAACCAATACCTGTGGCCGCTGCTGATCACTACAGATCCTGAAATGAACACCATCGTGATGGGCATCAAGCAGATGTTCCCGTCGGGTGATGATTTTGCGCATTGGCCCACAATCATGGCGACCTCAATTCTGGCAATGATCCCGCCGGTCATCGTGGTGGTGTCGATGCAAAAGCTCTTTGTCCGCGGCCTTGTCGATAGCGAGAAATAAGAAATGGCAACAGTAACCCTAGAGAACGTCAAAAAGAGTTTTGGCCCGACGGATGTGATCCACGGTATTGATGTCAATATCGCAGACGGAGAGTTCATCGTGATCGTCGGCCCCTCGGGCTGCGGTAAATCCACGCTGCTGCGAATGGTGGCGGGGCTGGAAACGGTTACGTCCGGGGAAATCCGGATCGGCGAGGAACGGGCCAACGACAAAGAGCCTATGGATCGGGACATCGCGATGGTGTTCCAGAACTATGCGCTCTACCCGCACATGTCCGTGCGTCAGAATATGGGTTACGGCCTGAAGATTGCCGGACTTCCCAAAGATCAGATCGATCAAAAGGTGACTGCCGCGGCAAAGCTATTGCAGTTGGAACCTTTGCTGGATCGTAAGCCCAGACAACTGTCTGGCGGTCAACGCCAAAGGGTGGCCATGGGCCGTGCCATTGTCCGCGAACCAGCAGTCTTCCTGTTTGATGAGCCGCTCTCGAACCTCGATGCCAAACTGCGTGTTCAGATGCGCCTGGAAATCCGTGAGCTCCAGGAAAAGCTTGGAGTCACCTCCCTGTACGTTACGCACGACCAGGTCGAGGCCATGACGATGGCGGACAGGATGATCGTGATGAATGGCGGTATCGCCGAGCAGATTGGAACGCCACTGGAAGTTTACGAAACACCCAGAACTCTGTTCGCGGCGCAGTTTATTGGCAGCCCTGCGATGAACGTGTTTGATGCCCGCCGTGAAAACGGGACGGTCAAGATCGGAGAAATTGAGGTTGGCGCATCTCAGGGGCCTGATATCGCAGTAAAGTTGGGGATACGGCCAGAGCATCTGTTGTTGGATGAAAACGGTCCGCTGGAAGCTACGATTCAGATTGCGGAACCGTTGGGCGCAAACACACTTTTGCACGGTCAGCTCATAGGCTCTGGCAGCGCGATTACGATAAGCCTTCCGGGTGTCCACCCAATCGAAGGCCAGCATCCGAACATGCGGTTTTCAGTCGCCTCAGAGAATATGCACCTGTTTGACCATTCAACCGGTGAAAGGCTGCAAGGCTGATGACGTTTCCACAGGTTGAAGCCTTTCGTGGCGGTGAAAACCTGATCCGGGTTGTGGGGCATCGGGGTGCACGCGGCGTTTTACCAGAAAACAGTATGATTGGCTTTGACTTTTCGCTGTCCATCGGCGTCCCGCTCCTGGAATTTGATGTCGTTCTGACCGCAGATAGCATTCCGGTCATAACCCATAACCACCGACTGCACGCACCGACATTTCGTGACGCCAATGGTCGATTTTTGGTCGGAGAAGAGCCAAAGGTTTCCTCGCTGACCGTCGAACAGATGCAGCAATTCGACATCGGACGGTTGGATGGGCATTCGGCCTATGGTCGTCGTTTTCCAGACCAGGCCCAAATGGACGGTGTTCGTGTTCCAACGCTGATGAACCTGCTGGAATTGGTCGATGACCCAAAATACCGCGATGCCTGCCTGATGCTCGAACTAAAGTCTGATCCTGATTTGGCACATGATGCGGCTTACAGACAGAGCTTCGTCGGCCGGGTTCTTCAAGACGTTCGCGCCAAGGATATGTCGTCGCGTGCGGTTCTGCACAGCTTTGACTGGACTCTCTTGGAGGAATGTCAGCGACAGGCCCCCTATATGCCGTCTTCGTACTTGACGCAGCTTCCAGAGAACGCAGCCGATGTGGGCGAGGACTCATCAAAAACAGTTTGTCCGGACTTTCGTGGCCGTCGCGATGAAATTCCAAAGTTGGTCAAGGAAGCGGGTGGTGGGCTTTGGTGCCCGTACTTTGCAGATGTGACCGCAGAAAATGTTGATCATGCAAAATCGTTGGGCCTGTGTGTTGCAGTGTGGACCGTCAACGAACCCGACGACATAGACAGGATGATCAATCTTGGTGTGGATTCAATCGTGTCGGATTATCCCGGACGAGTTCAAAGACATCTTTCGGATTTCGGCATCAGGTGGAATACCGCGCGATAGGACAGCCAGAATTTGCATGAGTGCAAAGGGCACTGTCCTGTCCGGACTTTAAAAACCGGGTGTCCAATCCTCTCCCCAGACCTCACGCCATAGGAAAGATCGGGGCGAGCTCGATTTGACATGCCCCACATTCCAAAGGGCCCATTTCGGATCCGAATATGGCCCCCACTGCTGATCCAACCGAGCACAAAGCTCTTTCACAACAGACGCATATTTCGGATCATCTGCCATGTTCACACGTTCATCAGGGTCATTCGCCAAATCAAAGAGCGTATGTCCAAATCCAAAAGAGGTGGGCTAAAAGCGGCGCATGAAGTTCAATCGGCGGGTTCGGATCGAGCGAATTTCCTCCTGCTCCATGAAAATCTCATCGGCCCAATCCGCCGTATCCTGTTCAAGCAGAGGCCGCATCGTACGCGCGTGGCTTTCTCTCGCTCCAATGGTTTAGCGCCCGTGTAATCAAACATCGTGGCAGTGATGTCCGCTGTCCCAACCAGATGATCGCAAACCTGTCCACGGCGCGGCGCGTGCTGTGATTTGATGATCATCGGGATGTGGTTGGCCTCGCAATGCGTATTTGACGGCCGGCTATCTTCGCCATGACCCCAAAAGCCATGCTCACCCAACGCCATGCTATGATCGGACGTATAGATCACCAGCGTATCGTCGGTGAGGCTATGCGCCTCAGACGGACCTGTTCGGGTGCCTTTGACGTATAGCAAGGAAGATTTCAGACCCGAGACCTAAAGGAATAGCTCATATGCGCACATGGCCCGCAAAGGTCGCTCAAATGCTTCTCAACAGATCCGTCATTGTTCCGAACGCAACCGCATCTTGTGATGGGCGGCAATGCGGCGGGATACATCTGTCGGATTGCCACAGGGATCAATTGCGCCAACTCTTGCGAAGTAACCGCGATCCACATCCGCAAGCGTATCGCAATACACCCTTGTCGATGAGGACCGTTCAGAAAACGCCAACACTTGTTCGATACGTCCAAGCAGATTTTTCCGGTCCGTCGCAGGTTCGGCCGGGTTCGCGGCACCGCATTTGAAATGTACGGAGGCCTGCAGACCGCGTGCCGATGCGGCTGCATTGATCTCGGCCAAGCCAGATGGCACATCCTGATCAGAACCAAGACGGAAAACAGCCCCCGATATTCCCTTGTCCCGATGGTCGGCTAATGTGTCCAGCATACCGATATCTGATGCGGAAAAACCGTGATTGATCACATGGTAATACACTGATCCAGCCGCCAGATCGTCTTTGGACCTCATCCGGGACAGATAAATCGGCAACCCTGTGAACGCTTGCGCAACCGAAATGGCAGGTAGGCAGTCTTCAAACCGACCCCAATCGATGGTGATTTCCCAGCCTGTAAGGACCCCGTACAACGATTGGGCCAACCCAACATCGGCCTCCGTCGGGGCACCAAAGCTAAATAAGGTCGGTCGGATACCCAAACCATGCAGCGCCCGCAGCCTGTCGACGCGATCCGGTCGTCGGATGTCGGACAAGGGTATTCTGATATCGCGGACACCCATCTCAATCAGGGCCAGCAGCGGATAGTCATTTCGGGCCAATTTGCGGTCAAACTCATCCAATCCGCCGGACGGGGCGATTTCGCTGATTTCAGCCCAGTTGGCCCGCAGGTCGAAACCGATGGATGGACGCTTGTTTTCCAATGGGGTTGGCCCTGCCGGACATGCCAGTGCAGCCTCTTGTTCGGCCCCCTGCTCTGCCCCCTGCGTTCTGACGATCTGAACCGTATGCCCATTTTCGTAGATATTGACGACAAAGTAGCCAAGCTTTCCCCGGTCATCCCGACCATACTCGGTACCTTCCGGCGGCGCAGCGCGCAGCATTTCACTGTAGTCCTGCCGCACGAAACTGGTTGCGGGCGCAAGGTAATAGTCAGTCCCCAACACGCGGTCATACCAGAAGTTGTGGGCATGACCGCAGAACATCAGATCCACTTTGTGTGTCTTGAGCAATCCAAGCAGCCACTCTCGGCCCGGAGGATCTGTGTTGTCGTAATGCGGAGCCTCATCTGGCGTGCAGATATAGGCCGGGTGATGATAGGCTAAGACAATGCGCCCAGTTGTCTGTTTCAAAGTGGTCTCAACCCATTGGCGTTGCTCTGCTTCCTCGGGCAGGCCCGAATTGAGCAGTTGGGCATTGAACATCACAAATGTGATGCCCTTATGGACAATGCTTTGGTATTGCGGCCCGAACTCCTGCGTCCAGGCCGCGATCATCGGCGGCGTGGTCGGGGCGGCAGGGGCACCCGAGACGGGTGTATCCCCGATATCGTGGTTTCCCGGTGTGAAATAGATCGGCACCGAAAGCTCCGAGGCTATCCTGCGAAATGCGTCGGCGGCCTGACTGTATATCGGTCCGGATTCGGGAACGGGGTGCACCAGATCACCCAGATGCAGAACAAAGTCGATGTCACGTTGGTTGAGGTCGGACACCACGTGCCGGAACCTGCGATTCGCGCGCGCGTTTACAGGGAAGGGTGAATTGCAGCTGTCTTCATCGACATTGACATGTGTATCGGAGATCACGGCGAACGAAAAAACCCGCTCGCCGAGATGTGTATTTTGTGGAATGGCCATCGCTCAGCCGCCCGTGGTCAAGACTGACGCCTTGCCAGTGCGTGCCGCCTCGATCCGACTGCGGATCAGGACAAATACCGACAGTGCAGTCAGACCCCAGAAGACAATACAGATCGCATTGCGGAAGAAGATCGTCGGATCACCATCAGAGATCAAAAGCGATTGTCGGAAGTTGTCTTCAAGCAACGGCCCCAGCACAAAGGCGATAAGGAAAGGTGCCACTGGAACATCCAGCTTAAGCATCAAATAACCGACCAGCCCCATCGACAGCATGATGAAGACATCAAACAGTGTGTTGTTCACCGCATAGGCACCGTAGACGCACAGTACGAAAACGATGGGGTACAGGATTCTGTTCGGCACCGTTGCGACCCGGCTGAAGAACTTGATCGCGACTTTGCCGACCACAAACAAATAGGCCGAGCTGAGCAGGATGCCCATGAACAAGGCGTAGATCATTGGCAGGTTCTGGTCGAACATCAGCGGACCAGGGCGCAAGCCGTGGATCATGAAAGCACCCAGAATAACCGCCGTAATCACATCGCCCGGGACACCCAGAGCAAGCAACGGGATCATGGTTGCACCGGCAACCCCGTTGTTGCCCGCCTCAGCGGCGGCAATGCCCTCGATTTCACCCTTACCGAAGTTTTCCGGGTTCTTCGAGTTCCGGCGCGCCTCGGAATAGGACAGAAACGCTGCTGGCGCACCCCCGATCCCGGGAATTGCACCCAGGATAACGCCAAAGATACTGCCGCGCACAACGGACTTCAGCACGCGCTTGAACTCGGCAAAAGTCGCGCCTGTGCCCAATTCCTGCTTAGACGCTCCGGGCGGTCGGGCACGTCGCGTCGCACGGTCAATGATTTCGGGCAAGGCAAAGAGCCCGATCAGAACCGGAATAAAGCTCAGGCCGCTCATCAGGCGATAGTCGCCAAAGACAAAGCGTTCCGTGCCATAGATCAGATCCAGACCGACTGTCGCCAAGATCAGGCCAAGCGACGCGGATACGATGCCTTTTGACAGGCTGGGACCTGATACACCGGCGATGATTGTCAGAGAAAAGACAATCAGCGTGAAGAATTCTGGCGGACCAAACCGCAGCGCGAAGCTGGCCAGAACGCCAGCAAACAGGATCAGCGCGATGTTCGAGATCAGATCCGCCACACAGGACGAATACAGGGCGATGTCCAGTGCCTTACGCGCTTGCCCTTTCTGTGTCAGCGGATAGCCATCCAAAACGGTACAGGATGCCGCCGGTGTCCCTGGCGTCTTGATCAGGATCGCGGTCAGAGAGCCACCGTAAAGGCCGCCTTTGTAAACACCCAGCAACAGCAAGATGCCCGCCACCGGAGGCATGCTGAACGTAAATGGCAGCGCCAGCGCCACGCCCATCGGCGTGGTCATGCCGGGGATTGCCCCGATCACTGTCCCAATCGCAACACCGATGCCTACGACAAGAATGTTTTGAAGGCTGAAGAAAATCGAAAAGGCTTCGAGAATGATATCCATAGGTTACGACTCCTTTTCACCCAAACATGCCAAGCGGAATTGGAACGTTGGCGACATAGCGAAAGAACAAATACAGCAACACCGGCACCCCGATGCTCAGACAGGCGATCATCACGTATTTTCGTTCGCCAAAAAACAGCATCATCGCTGCAATCAGAAACACCGATGTCACCACCATGCCAAGGGTCGTCAGGCTGAAATAAAAGCCGAACAGAACGACGATCAAAACAAGTGTGCGCAACACCGCTGGGAGTGTGGCCAACTTGTATTGGGCCGCTGCCTCGGCATCTTCCTCATCATCAGCCGGGGGCTGTTGCAGAAAAACGCTTTCCAAAATCAGGGCCACTGATGCGAGCACTGCTCCCCAGGCGATTATTCTTGGCCAGAAATCCGGAGACAACGCCGATATCTTCACGCTTCCCGGCACCGCAACGCCTTTTGGAATAAACAAGAATATCGCCGCAAGCCCCACCGCGCAAAAAATGACCCCGGCCAAAAGGTCTTTGCTTTTGGTGAATTGCATTTCGTTTCCTCCCCGGATGGCCATCATCTGCACAGTCCGCAAAGACACACCACCTTTGACTTTCGCCTCCGCGTTGACATCCAGAACCGCACCTCACCCAAACCCTCCGACGGTATGATGCGCTTCACTAAATAGTTGCCAACGGTAAGTAAATAACATATGGTTTTGATAAGGGCAATAAAAAAAACACGTCCAAACAAACCTAGTTTAGGGAGGTAACCTTATGGTTTTTTTCAATAAAATAGCTGCAGCCGCCGGATTCGCTGTGGCGCTTACCGCATCTGCGGCGGTGGCGGAGTATCCATCCAAACCCGTCACGCTGGTTGTTCCATACGGCCCAGGCGGCGCAGCTGATCTGGCGGCCCGCATCATCGGCGCCGAGGCCCCGGAATACCTGGGCGGCAATGTGCTTGTGGTCAACCAGGCCGGCGCCGGTGGCGTCACCGGCTCGACCATGGTGGCCAAGGGAAACCCTGACGGGCACACCCTGTTGATGTCACGCGTTGGCTCGCAGGCTACGGTGCCCGCTATGAACACCACCATTCCCTACACGTGGGACGAGTTCACCTTTTTGGGGCTGGTGGAGACCAACCCCTTTGTGATCGCAGTTGGCGCGGATTCCGAATACCAGTCCTTCGAAGATCTGGCCAACGCAATCCAAAGCGGTGAACGTCTGACCTATTCCTCCGCTGGCGTCGGAACATTGCTGCACATGGCTGTTTTGATCCTGCTGGATGATCTGGGCGTCGATCCCGAAGCGTTGATCCACGTGCCCTTCAAAGGGGGCGGTGCAGCAACCACAGGTGTTGTCAGCGGAAATGCCGACTTCATCTTCCACAACCTCTCAGGTCTGATCGGTCCGATCGAAAGTGGTCAGCTTCGCCCCCTGCTGACCAGCACGACCGAACGCGTACCATCTCTGCCCGACACGCCGACCGCTGCAGAGGCCGGTCACCCGGCGCTTGAAGCGGTGGTAGGCTGGTCCGGCGTCTGGGGTCCGAAAGACATGCCGCAGGAAGCTGCGGACAAGTGGATCGCAGTTCTGGAAAACTTGTCCACTGATGAAAGTTGGATCGCATCCACAGAAAAGCTGGGCTCAATCCCGCAGGTTATGTCTCCCGAGGACACCAAGATCTTTGTCGAAGCCCAGTATAACAAATTCCGCGAAGTGGCGGACAAGTTGGGAATGGTTGTGCGCTAACGCCACTCGGTAACCGATGAAGACAAAATGGGCCTCTCGGTTAAGCCGGGGGGCCTTTTTTCTCGTAGAGCTTTCACTCAGGGGTACGCCGAATGACGGCCACAATCATTCAGGCAATTTTGCCGTTGTGGGGCTATCTGATCGTCGGCTACCTGCTGCGTCGGGCCATCCCACGATCACAGGTTTTCTGGCGCTGGCTGAATCAGATAAGTTATCTGGTGCTGTTGCCGCTGACCATCTTCGCCCTGCTTGTCGGGGCTGGAGCGCTGGCCGCCTTATCGCTCAAGCTGGGCTTGGTTCTATTCGCTGCCTATCTGATCCTGTTCACGGCGCTTGCCCTGTCTTATCTGCGCATTTCCGCTCTGCGACAACATACCGATGCCTATAGCAGCATGGTGCAGACTGCCACCCGCCTGAACGTACCTGCTGGGGTGTTGCTCACTACCACTCTGGTCGGAGCATCAGCGGATGCGGCAGTGGGAACGATCATTATTGCAACCGTACCTCTGATCAATTTCGCCAATGTTCTGATGGTTGTGATCTGCCATCGGCCGCCACATTCCTCGGCCCTGACCATCGCGCGCATGACTGCGTTCAACCCTTTGGTCATCGCCTGCACCGCAGGGCTAGGATGCCTTTTATTCCGCGTAGACCTTCCGGCAGCCCCGGCCGAGCTACTAACCATCATCGCCGAGATCGGACCCCCAGCAATGCTAGTGGGGATCGGGGCATCGCTGGACGGGCTACGAATGCAAGGGCAAATGCGCTTTGTTGTGGCCGCAAATATAGCCAAGCTGCTCGCACTGCCGATGTTGGTTCTGGCATTGGGGTGGATGGTGGCGTTGGGACCACTGCACTTGTTAATTGCCGTGATCTTTGCTGCCCTACCAACCGCACCCAACGGCCTTGTGTTGGCGCTGCAGTTTGGCGGGGACATCCGGACCTATTCCGCAGCCCTGCTGTGGCAGACAGTGGCGGCAATCGCAACGCTACCATTCTGGATCTGGCTTGCCGCTGCTGCCTGAAGGCAAAAAAGCGGCCCGCGCAAACGGGCCGCAGACACAAAGCCCAGCCAGGATCAGACCAGATCAGGCTTTGCCGGAGGAACATAAGGAAGCCGCGCCTTTGCTTTGGTATCAGCGGCCCCCGCGTTTCGGATATAACGGTTGTCATCGTCGGCCCGAACGATGTTGACCCAGGTCGGGCTGCCACCGGTGGCGCGATGAATCATTAGGCGGCGCTGCTGATCCAGTGCGATTTCCTTGGACAGTGCCTCTGGGTCCCAATTGTGCATTGCGATTTCACGCAGCTCGGCCAGGGTTTCGGCATGGGTAGGATCGTCGATCAGATTGTTCAACTCATTGGGGTCGGCATCGATATCATAAAGCAGCTCATCCACGCCTTCGAGATACATGTATTTCAGCGGCCCTTTCTTCACCATACGACTGACACCAGTCGACCCATCGGCAGCGAATTCAGAGATACAGATGTCATCCATCCCGGAGGTATCGCCGTTCAGCGCGGGCACCAGCGATTCACCATCGATACCGCCACCTGCATAATCATCGAACGGCTTTCCTGCAGCCAGATCCAGCAATGTGGGCATCAGATCGATCAGCGAGGCATTCTGCTTTACACGCCCCGGCTTGAAACGGTTGGGTGCATGAACAACGAAAGGTATCTTTGCGGCCCACTCAAAGAAGTGCTGTTTGAACCACATGCCACGCTCACCCATCATGTCGCCGTGATCGGCGGTCAGAATGATGATCGTGTTATCGGCCAGCCCACATTTCTCAATCGTTTCGCGCAGCTGAGCCACCTTGTCGTCGACATATGAAATCATACCGTAATAGCCATGTCGCGCGATCCGGCGGTTTTCCGGGGTCACCGTGAATTCGTGGCGGCCCTGACAATAATGAAGGTTCCGGCTGAGGTGATCTTTCTCATCCAACGGAATCTCGTCGACCGCCGGATATTCGATCTCATCATGATCGTAACGGTCCCAATAGTCCTGAGAGATGACGTAAGGAGAATGCGGTTCCGTAAAGGAAACGGTCAGATACCAAGGCTTGCCGTCACCTTTGCGTGCCAGATCGTAAATCGCCTGCACGCCGTTATAGGCGACCTCGTCATCGTAATCCATCTGCATGGTCCGGATCGCAGGGCCGCTTTCAAGGATCGGCGCCATGGTCAGGTTGGTCGGGCGATATTCGCGCCCCTTTGTCCAGTCGACTGTCCACGCAAAATTGGCAGGGTATATCTCGGTCGTGTGCCGCTTTTCATAGCCATGAAACTGATCGGCGCCGACAAAATGCATCTTGCCGCTCATCTCGACATGATAGCCCAGTGACCGCAAGTAATGCGCAAATGTGGGAATCGATGACTGAAACTCGCTGGCATTGTCATACATGCGGATGTTGAACGGCAATCGTCCCGCATGCATCGATGCACGCGAAGGTCCGCACATGGGCAAGTTGCAATAAAAGTTTTCGAAAACAACACCCTCTTCGGCCAGACGCGCCATATGCGGGGCCTTTACGGTTTTGTTTCCCTGAAAAGGCATGGCCGGTCCGGCCATCTGATCCGCCTGGATAAATAAAATATTCGGTTGTTCAGTCGCCATTGTCTTGCCTCGTTCAGCTTCCAGTCCCGAAGTTCGCCCCAACCCAATACGTGGGAGGTATATCGCCGGGAATTGCACCGGGTCACGGCGGCACTATTCGCGGGCATTAAGTACGCGGGCAGCAATAAATTCGAAACAACAGTAGGGTAACTCACTGTGCTCCCCGCCAAGAATGACGCTTGTGCCGCCTCAAGTCATTGCCACCAAAGGTCAATCTTACGATACAGATTATCTTTGCGCTTACGTGCAGTCAATATTTAATTACCGTCTTTAATTAACTATAAAGCGGTTAGAATACATTTTAAGAAGTGAATTGTAGGAGAGCGGCTGTGCAGGATGGCAAGCCCCAAGAACACGGTCAGCCCGAAAAGGGTACAGCGGCCTTGCGGCGACATAACAGGGAATGGCTGGTCAGCCTCATTGCCCGCAGCGGGCCGGTGACGCGTGGTACACTCGCAGGTCTGACCGGCCTGACTGGCGCGGCAATTTCCCGAATTACGCGCGAACTGATCGACGCCAAACTGGTCAGAGAAGGAGACCCCATCGCCGTACCCGGCCGGGTGGGCCGAAGGGAATACAACCTGTCGATCAATCCCACAGGGGCATTTTTTCTGGGAATTTCGCTGACCGCCAACCGTCGCAGTGTAAGCCTGGCAAACGCTGATGGTGAAGTTTTGCGGGCAGCGGATTGCAGCGACATACCCATAGATGATCCGCTAGCCTTTCTTACTGAATTGGGAAACCGGGCCAAGACGTTGGCCTTTGACGAAGCGATGGAACGTGATCGCCTTTTGGGTGTCGGGGTTTCTTTTGCCATGTCAGCCGGTCCCGACAGCAGCTCAGGTAACGGCCTCGTCAGTTCAGAACCTTTGGGCTGGAAAGACATCCCCGTGCGCGATACGCTTTCGCAGTCCCTGAATTTGCCTGTGCAGGTGGAACATCGCGCTAGTGCAATCCTGTGCGGTGAACTTCTTGGGGGGCAAGAGTTAAAAAGCGTCTATCTGATAAATGCAGCTCTTGGCCTGGGCAACAGCGCCTATTTCGATGGTAGATTTCTGACCACCTCGGATCGCGGGTTTGGGGATCTGTCGCACTATTCGACATCGCATTCGGACAAACTTTGCACATGTGGTCGCACTGGGTGTATGGAGGTTGCCGCCTCGGGGAAAGCCATCCTGAACGCGCTCGGTTCCGAGTTTGCGCCTTCGGAACGCGTTGCGACGCGCTTGGCAAAAGCGATAGAAGCCGCGAACGCCGGTGACCCGAGTGTTCGAACCCACTTTCGCGATGCTGGCACGCAGCTATCTTTTGGCGTTGATGCAATCCTCTCTCTTTTCGATCCCGAAAATGTCATCGTCGCCGGTGAAGTGGGGCGTCAGGCTGATTACTACCAGGGCCTTGTTGACGGACTTGAAAAAGTCGGACGACCCAATGCCCGCGACATCATCATGCAAAGCTCGATAACCTCGGAAGAGGCCGCTGTCAGCGTGGCACTGCAGAATTTCCTCTATTCAGGAAGCCTGATTGGTACGTTGACGCATGCCCTGTAAGCGACCAATTGGCTTGAACCTCAGAAGAACAGGTTCAGCGCCGCGATCGAAACGATCAGGAACAGGATAGTCATGACGCCGCCAGCGCGTACAAAATCAACGACACGGTAACCGCCCGGTCCCATCAAAAGCGCATTGACCTGATGGGTCGGGATCAGGAACGAATTCGAGGTGGCAATCGCCACAGTCAGCGCAAAAATTGCCGGATCAGCCCCGGCGCCCAGCGCGATATTGACGGCCAATGGCACCAACAGGACCGTGGCACCGACATTTGACATCACCAGCGTGAAAAAGGTCGCAAGCGCCGCCACGCTGGCCTGAATGACCCAGACCGGCATCCCGTCCAGAACCACAAGCACCTGATTAGCGATCCAAGCTGCCGTCCCCGAGGATTGCACTGCCTGTCCTAGTGGAATGAGACTGGCTAACAGAAAAACTGTCGTCCAACTGACCGCGTTATAGGCCTCATCCATAGACAAAACACGGCTTACGACCATGCCCATCGCTCCGACCAGAAGGCACAGCGAGAGACGCAGGTCGGAAAACAGGATCAGCGACACAGCAACAATAAAGAACAACAAAGCCCAGCCGATCTTTTTCGGGCGCAGATCCTCATGGGGGAAATCGGTGGTGACCACAACGAAATCGCGGTCTTTCTCAAGCCGTGCCAGTGCTTCCCAAGCAGTGTGGCAGACCAGGGTGTCACCGGCCTGATACGGGATCTCGCCCAGATCTTCCTGGTCCCGCGACAATGTTTCGCCACCGCGGTAGATCGCCAGAGGTGACAGGCCATAGACTTTTCTCAGCCACAGCCCCCTGCCGGTTTGACCAATCAGACCAGAGCCGGGCGGGATCACCACCTCGGCGATACCTGCCTTTCCAGCTCCCAGCGTTTCGACAAATTCATCCAGCTCCGAACTTTCAGTCAAACCGTATTCATCCAGAAACGCGGTTACGGCCTCGTCCGCTGCGATCACGGCGATTGTGGCGGGGGCGACCAATTCAGTATCTCGCGGCGGCGCAGGATAAGTGCGCCCCTGATAGTGTGTGGCAATGATTTGCAGGTGGTACTTGCGCTGAACCTCATCGATGCTGTGACCCACAAGCGTGCTGCCTTCGGGGATGCGTATCTCATGGATCTGCCCATCCAGCCCGTAGGTGCCGTTGACATAGTCCAACATTGAGTTGCCCGCTGGCCCGTCTGTTGACTTGGTGCTCGGCAGAACGAACCGGCCAAAAATGATAAAATACATCAAGCCGGTCGCCAAAAGACACAGGCCGATAGGGGTTACGGAAAACAGTGAAAAGGTGGTGATCTGCGCATCAGCCGGCAGGGTGTCGTTGATCGACAGGATCAAGTCGTTGAGCAGGATCAGAGGGGACGAACCCACCATGGTCATTGTTCCACCCAGAATGGCACAGAACCCCATTGGCATCAGCAGCCGTGACATCGGAAACCCGGTTCGGGTTGAGATGCGACTGACCACCGGCAAGAACAGAGCCGCCGCACCGACATTCTGCATAAAGCTGGAAATCACCCCAACCGCACCCGAGATCATCAGGATCAACCGGTTTTCGGTGCCGCCACCGACCCGCGTGATCCAGGCTGCGACGGTCGACATCACGCCCGTTCGGTCCAGCCCTGCGCCGATAATCATGACTGCGATGATCGAAATCACTGCGTTACTGGCGAAGCCGTCAAACAGGCTGCGCACATCAATCAGGTTTTCAAGTCCCGGCACTGCCGTCAGCAATCCCAAGGTGACCATGACCAGCACAGCCGCTATATCGACACGGACAATTTCCGAAACAAAAAGCCCGATCGTTGCTGCCAACAGCAACAATACGACGACCATCTCAAATGTAAGCCCCAGCGCGTCCATGCCTCACCTCAGTTTATTCTTGTCCGTATCTCTTATGCCCGGGCACGCCCGTAATAGAGCTGACTGACATGCTCAGCCTCGGCGAAAAACAACCAGCGTTCAGCAAAGACGCCAAAGGCCGATGCAACCGTCGCCACGAGGAACATTGCCCAGCCCCAACTGACCAGCAATGACCCAAGGCACAGAACCACCGGGGCCAGGAACAAAGCCATCAGTACGCTTTTGCGCAGTTGGACCGCGTGTTTGCGTGCCACGGAATATCCCATCTCGCGCATCACGAAATTCGGCATCGTGTGGGGTGGATCAAGCGGGCGTACCTGGCCCAGTTGCCCCAGTCCGGTCGCCATCTCGGCCGTGTATTGACCCGGTTCTGTGTCGATCGCGGCCCAGTACTTAATCTTTAGCAGCGCCGATACTGCAACACTTGCGATAGCTGCGACTGCGATCCACGCAGGCGTATAACCGAACAAGCTCAGCAAAAGCGCGAACAGGATCGCTCCGGTGGCGGCGGCCAGAGCCAAATAGATCAACGGCACAGACGGTTTGTTCCATTGGCGGATCGTCCGCAGCGAGGCGTAGATCATGCTGGTGCAGTACACCGTGGCCACCGCGCCTGCCGCCGACAGCAGCGCAAGCAAAGACGCAAAGGCGCTGTTCGCATCCAACAGCCACAACAGCCACAACAGACCGGATGGCACGTAGGTCGCCACGGCCAGAACCCCCTCGCGAGACAGCCACGAGGTCCGCCACTGCGAAAATGCCCCTACGGCGCGTTCTGGATGACCCAGATGGAAGGTTGACGCCAGCAAGCCCAGTGTGACCAACCCCAGCGCGACGGTCATAGCGACAAAGCCAAGCCATCGGGTTTGCGGCAATGCGCCCAGCAGTTCAGCCAGCGACAGCCAGAACATCAGCCCATAACCCGCGCCCGAGGCGGTGGTGAAGCAGATGACGGAATAGGCGGGATGCATGATATGTCCTCGCTTAGTTCGACAACGCCCGGTCAACCCAGGCAAACAGTTTTTCAATGGCAGTCCCATTTGGGGCCGCAACGCTCTCCTCGGCCTGAGGCTTGGGCGTTGCATCCACCGTTTTAAAACGCGGCGGCAGGTATTTGTTGACGGGCTCGTAGCCAAACTCGTCCAACAGGTTGAAACCCTCACGCTCGGCGACCGATTTCGACACATCGCTGTCGGGATCGCCCAGATCACCGAAGGCGCGCGCGCCTGTGGGACAGGCGCGGACACAGGCTGGAATGCGATCTTCCTCGGGGATATGTTCGTTATAGATCCGGTCGACGCACAGGGTGCATTTCTTCATCACACCATCGTCGTGATCATATTCACGCGCGCCATAGGGACAGGCCCAGGAACACAGCTTGCATCCGATACAGGTGTCCGGGTTGACCAGGACAATGCCATCCTCGGCCCTTTTGTAGCTGGCACCGGTCGGACAAACCGTAACGCAATCGGGCTTTTCGCAATGCAGGCAAGAGCGTGGGAAATGCACGGTCTTCGCTCCAAGATCACCTGTCACCTCGAACGAATGCACCCGGTTCAGCCACGCCCCTGACGGATCGGCCCCATAAGGGTCATGATCGCTTAGCGGCGCAGAGTAACCGCCGGTGTTCCATTCCTTGCAAGATGTCGCACAGGCCTGACAACCCACACAAATATCCAGATCTATGACTAATCCCAGCTTCTTTTCAGTACTCTCGGGTAATGTCGTCATTTACCTGCCTCCCGCCATTCCTTGCCAAATGCCAGCTTGTCGGGGGAAGGAGCCTGAGACGATGCTCCGACCGGCTCAAAAAACGGCTCGGTGTGACCTTCGCCTTCTGCCCGTACGATATCAACGCGCAGGTCGAACCAGGCTGCCTGCCCCGTGATCGGGTCTGAGTTTGAGTACCGGTATCCCCCGCCCCCTTCGGGCAGGAGTTCCGAAATCAGATGGTTCAACAAAAAGCCCTGATTGCTTTCGGGTGCATCATCATCCAGCCCCCAAGCTCCGCGGCGCTTGCCGATGGCGTTCCAGGTCCAGACGGTGTCGGGGTTCACGCCCTCCATCAAGCGGACCTGACATTTGACCCGTCCCAGATGTGAGGACAGCCAAACCCAGTCATCGTCCTGTGCCCCGATCTGCTCACCCACATGGTTGTGAATGTATAGCCGGTTCGCGGCCGTGATTTGCCGCAGCCAGGCGTTTTGCGAACCCCAGGAATGGTACATGTGCATCGGGCGTTGGGTCAGCGCGTGCAGCGGGTACTTTTCTGTATCGACCATCGACTCTTCGAAAGGTGGGTACCAAAAGGGCAGCGGGTCGCAATACGTCTCGATCCGTTCACGAGCCCGTTCTGGCGGCTGCCGCTCACCATGACCGCGCGCCGCCAGGCGGAAAGCCTGCAAGGGTTCGGAATACAGCTGAAAGACTGTCGGGCGCGGCTCGACCCGGAAACCCATCGAACAAGCCCATTCCAGATAGGACTTGTTGGCATGTTTGTAGTAGGCCTGCTCCGGTTTCAAATGATGCGCGAAAAATGCACCATTTTCGATATACTTATCCAACTGATTGGGGTTTGGCGCCCCCTTGCCGGTCTTGTCCCCCTGTTCACCGCGCCATCCGGCCAGTGGCCCCACACCGGGTCCGCGCTGATGGTTAACGATGTAATCGGGATAGCCGCCGGGATACTTTGCAGTGCCATCCTCATTGGTAAAGGCGGGAAGTCCAAGCCGCGATCCAAGATCAATCAGCACCTCCTGAAAACCGCGCACGTGCCGGTCGGGCTCAACGACCGGATGGCGAATGGAATCCGCCGCCATGTCTGCCTCGGATATCGGCCGGTCCAGCAGCGAAATGCAGTCCCACCGCTCCAGATAGGTGGTATCGGGCAGGATCAGGTCGGCAAAGGGCACGGTTTCCGAATAATAGGCGTCCGAGTAGATGAATTTGGGAATCACATACTCGCCGTTTTCATCCTTTTCGGTCAGCGCATCCAACGTGCCCGGAACGTTCATAGACGAGTTCCAGGCCATGTTCGCCATATACATGAATAGCACATCGACGCCATACGGGTCCTTCTTGGCGGCGTTGTTGATGACCATGTGCATCAGCCCGTGTGCCGACATCGGTGCATCCCACGAGAACCCTTTGTCGATCCGCGCCGGGCCGTTCTCATCATCCAGCAACAGGTGCTGCGGGCCCAGCGGAAAGCCCAAATGCGGGCCGCCCAGCGGCTCCTCGGCGCGAACCTGCTTTGGCGCGCCGTGCGGCAGCAGCCAGGGCGGGGATTGTTTGGGATAAGGCGGCTTGTAACGGAACCCACCGGGGCAATCGATCGAGCCCAGCAGGATTTGCAGGATGTGGATCATCCGGCAAGTCTGAAACCCGTTCGAATGCGCCGATATTCCGCGCATCGCGTGCATCGAGACAGGACGCCCCGTCATCTTTTCGTGCTTGCGGCCCCAGACATCGGTCCACGGCTGGTCCAGCGTGATCTCTTCCTGAAACGCGACATGAGCCAGTTCCGCGGCGATCCGCTGGATCTGATCGGCTGGAATACCGGTCGATTCAGCGACAGCTTCGGGCGCGTATTCATCGCTCAGATATCGCTCGGCCATCAACTCGAATACAGGTCGTGCATTGCGGCCGTCTGGCAATGTGCGTGTGCCGGTCAGGGCGGCCTTGTCATCCGGTGTCATGCCGCTGGCAAAACCGTTCGCGGTGCCAGACCAGATCAGCGGCTCACCATCATCATTGCGTGCGAACAGCCCGTCATCTGCCGCGCCCGGGTCCTGAATCACCAACCAAGGCGCGTTGGTATAGCGGTTCAGATAATTCAGATCGATCTGCTGGGTACGGAACATTTCATGGATCAACGCTCCAACAAACTGGCCATCTGTGCCCGGGCGGATTCCCAACCATTCGTCGGCTATGGCGTTGTATCCGGTGCGGATCGGATTGATCGACACCACCTTGGCACCCCGGTTCTTGAGCTTGCCGATACCGATCTTGATAGGGTTCGAGGCATGATCCTCGGCCACGCCGAACAGCATGAAATACTTGGTATGTTCCCAATCCGGGTCGCCGAACTCCCAGAAAGCTCCGCCAAATGTATAAAGACCGCCCGCCGCCATATTGACCGAACAGAACCCGCCATGTGCCGCGAAATTCGGGGTGCCGTATTGCATAGCCCAGAACCCGGTCAGCGACTGGCTTTGATCCCGCCCGGTAAAAAAGGCCAGCTTGCGTGGGTCGTTTTTGCGAACATCACCCAGCCATTTTGTCGCCAGTTCCAGCGCTTCGTCCCAGCTGATTTCTTCGAATTGGCCGGATCCGCGCGGCCCGACGCGCTTCAACGGTGCATGAAGGCGTGCCGGTGAATAGTGCTGCATGATCCCGGCACTTCCCTTGCCACAAAGCACACCTTTGTTGACCGGGTGATCGCGGTTGCCCTCGATATAGCGGACCTTGCCATCGCGGATATGCACGTTGATGCCACAGCGACAAGCGCACATGTAGCAGGTGGTCTTGGCAACATGGTCGCCGACCTTGGCATTGACGTCGATTCTTGGCTCGTGTCCCATTCAGGCACCTCGCTAAGTTTACCTCTGGGCGGCCTGCGCACCCGTGATTGCAATCATCTGATAGACGTCTTCCGCCGTGCAGCCGCGCGACAGATCATTCGCTGGCTTATTCAGACCTTGCAGAACGGGACCCAGCGCAATGGCGCCACCCAATCGTTGCGCGATTTTGTATCCGATGTTGCCGGCACTCAGGCTGGGGAAGACAAACACATTTGCATCCCCACCCAATGCCGAACCGGGTGCCTTGCGTTCGGCCACATGCGGCACGATCGCGGCGTCGAACTGAACCTCGCCGTCGATGATCAGGTCCGGGGCGCGTTCCCGCACAGAGGCAACCGCGCTGCGGATGCGCTCGATGGATTCGTGCACCCCGGCGGCAACGCTGCCCATAGTCGAAAAGGACAGCATTGCGACACGTGGCTCTTGCCCGGTCAAGGCCCGCAAGGACTGCGCCGAAGACAGCGCGATACTGGTCAGCTGCGCCGCGTTAGGTTGCGGGATCAGCCCGCAATCGGCAAAGATAACGGGCCGATCAAAGGGCGGCCCCAGCAGCATAAGAAAGCAGCTGGAGACAACATCGGCTTGGGGGTCCTTACCCACGATCTGCAAGGCCACCCGCACCGTATCAGAGGTGGTGGCAACCGCCCCGCCAATGGTGCCATCGGCATCACCGCGGCGTAGCATCATGGCAGAAAATCCTAGCCCCGTTTCCATCACTGCACGCGCGGCGGCCGCATCAACACCCTTGTGTCTGCGCAGCGCGTGGTAATCCTCGGCATAGGCCTCTAGATCGGGTGAGACGCGCGGGTCGCAAATTTCAACCCCCTCGCCGATTGTCTCGCCGGTTTCCGCACGGATTTTTTTCGCGTCACCAACCAGCACGATACGGGCAAGCCCGTCCTTGGCAGCGCGTATTCCGGCTCTGGCCACACGCGGGTCCTCGCCTTCGGACAGCACAATCCGGGGATTGGCGGCGCGTGATGTTTCGCAGATTTGATCAATCAAAGACATGGTCTATCCCAGTCGGTCAGGGACAGGGCGACACATGGCCGCCCTGCTCTGGTGAGTGGTCACAGCCGAGGCTGCTGGGGAATAAAATCATCTTTGTTGATGCCGGCCACCGAAACGGGTTTTTTCATCGCGTCGCGGCGGAATGGCTCGCCCAATTCCTGGTTCAGAACGACCTCGATGAAAGTGGTCACGTTGTCGTTCATCTGCTCTTTGACGGCTGTACGCAGGGCCTCGGTCAGATCGTCCACCGAAGTGACCTGTACGCCCTTCAGTCCGCAACCTTCCGCGATTTTGGCATAGTTCACGTCCAGGTTCAGTTCGGTGCCGACAAAGTTGTCGTCAAACCAAAGTGTCGTATTTCGCTTTTCCGCCCCCCACTGATAGTTGCGGAAGATCACCATAGTTATAGGCGGCCAGTCGTCGCGACCACAGGCAGTCATTTCGTTCATCGAGATGCCGAATGCACCGTCACCCGCAAACCCGATGACCGGCGTGTCGGGGTTGCCGATCTTTGCACCCAATATCGAGGGCAGACCATAACCGCACGGTCCGAACAGGCCTGGCGCCAAATATTTCCGCCCCTTTTCGAATGTCGGATAGGCGTTGCCAATGGCGCAGTTGTTGCCGATATCCGAACTGATGATCGCATCCTCGGGCATCGCCGCCTGTATCGCGCGCCAAGCCATACGGGGGCTCATCCGCTCGGGGTCGCGGGCGCGGGCGCGTTCGTTCCAGGTAATGCCCGGATCGTCATCTTCGTGATCCATTGACGCCAGTTGCTGCGCCCAGGTGGATTTCGCAACGGCAATCGCGTCTTCACGTTCCTTACGACCAGCGTCGCCCGCGTGTTCGCCCAATTTGTCAAGAATCTGCTCGGCGACCATGCGTGCGTCACCCTGAATGCCCACTGCAACCTTCTTGGTCAGACCGATCCGGTCTGCATTGATGTCGACCTGAATGATCTTGGCGTCGTCGGGCCAGTATTCACTCTGATAGGCGGGCAGTGACGAGAACGGGTTAAGCCGTGTGCCAAGGCACAAAACCACATCCGCTTTCGAGATCATCTCCATCCCGGCCTTAGAGCCATTGTAACCCAGCGGGCCACAGGACAGCGGATGCGAGCCGGGGAAAGCGTCGTTGTGCTGATAGTTGCAACAAACCGGCGCTGAAAGACGCTCGGCCAAACGTGCGCTGGCATCGACGCCGCCAGACAGGATCACGCCCGCACCGTTCAGGATTACAGGGTGTTTGGCGTTGCTAAGAAGGTCCGCAGCCGCGCTGATCGCGTCAGCATCACCGCGCGGATGTTCGATCCGTACCACCTGTGGCAGTTCGATGTCGATGACTTGCGTCCAGTAGTCGCGCGGAATGTTGATCTGCGCCGGGGCAGAGCCGCGGAACGCTTTCAGAATGACCCGGTTCAGAACCTCGGCGATGCGGGTTGGATCACGCACCTCTTCCTGATAGCAGACGGCATCCTTGAACAGGTTCATCTGCGGCATTTCCTGGAACCCGCCCTGCCCGATGGTTTTATTGGCCGCCTGAGGCGTGACTAGCAACAGCGGCGTATGGTTCCAGTAGGCGGTCATGATTGGCGTTACCAGGCTGGTGATACCGGGACCATTTTGGGCGATAGCCATGGACATCTTGCCTGTGGTGCGGGTGTAGCCATCGGCGCTCATGCCGGCGTTAACCTCATGCGCGCAATCCCAGAACTTGATCCCCGCCGCCGGAAACAGGTCCGAGATGGGCATCATGGCAGACCCGATAATCCCGAATCCATGTTCGATCCCATGCATCTGCAGAACTTTTATAAAGGCTTCTTCAGTCGTCATTTTCATGGCACTGTTCCCTGTTGAGAGTTGAAGTCAGTCTTAAACCCGGCGGTCCGGTATCACCTGTGATCCTCAAGGATCATGTCACTGGCTTTTTCACCGATCATAATGGCCGGAGCGTTGGTATTGCCGCTGACGATCGCGGGCATGATCGAGGCGTCCGCCACCCGAAGCCCGCGTATTCCGTGCACGCGCAACCGGTCGTCGACCACGGCCTGTGGATCATTGCCCATACGGCAAGTGCTGGTGGGGTGATAGATCGTCTGGCTGATATTGCGCGCGGTATCCAGCAGCTCTTCGTCGGTCTGCGGGTTGTTGTTGGGGACATGTTCGCGCACGACGTAAGGCTTCAACGCATCGGTTTTCGTCATCGCCCGTGCAAACTTCACAGCCCGGATCGCGCAAAGCTCATCCGCAGGGGCCGACAAGTAGTTGGGCACGATCTTTGGATAATCAGTCGCGTTGGGGCTGGTGATATGGATATGGCCGCGGCTTTCCGGCCTAAGCTGGCAGACAGATGAGGTGATACCCGAAAACGGGTGCATCTCGATCCCAGGCTTGTCCGCGCTCAGCGGCTGGAAATGGAATTGGATATCGGGGGTTTCGAGTCCCTCCATCGACTTTGCAAACACCGCCACTTGGCTTGCGCCCAAGCTCATCGGTCCTTTCCGGCGGAACATATAGTTCATACCGATGCCAATGCGCGGGATCAGCCGGTTAATGGCGTCATTCAGTGTCGGCACATTGACTTCGTAAACCAGACGAATTTGCAGGTGATCCTGCAATGCCTCGCCAACGCCCGGCAACTCGTGGCGCATATCCACGCCAGCTCGGGTCAGAACCTCACCACGACCGATCCCCGAAAGCTCTAGAATTTGCGGCGAACCTATCGCGCCAGCGCTCAACACCACCTCTCCGCCGGGATTGAGCTGAGCGTGCTGCGGGCGCCCCTTGATGCTATAGCTGACGCCATCAACCCGCTTGGGATCCTCTGCGTCAAAGGTCAGCCCTTCGGTCAGCGCATGGGTAATGATGGTCAGGTTGCCGCGAGATTTTGCCGGATTCAGAAAGGCACGCGCGCTTGAACATCTAAAGCCACCGCGGGCTGTCTGATGAAAATACCCCGTGCCCTCCTGATCCTGACCATTATAGTCTTCGGTTCGGGGGACGCCCATTTCAACGGCGGCACCAATAAACGCCTCGGCAATATCACTTTTGGCGCGAATGCGCGACACCGACAATCCGCCACTGGCGCCGTGCAGATCGGTTTCACCATCCTCATGCTGCTCTGACCGCTTGAACAACGGCAGAACCTCGTCCCAGCCCCAGCCCTTGTTGCCCAATTGGGCCCAATGGTCGTAATCCTGCTTTTGCCCGCGGACATAAAGCAGCCCATTGATTGAACTTGAGCCCCCAAGTGTCTTGCCCCGCGGCCAATCCAACGAGCGGCCGTTCAGCCCTTCGTCAGGTTCGGATTTGTAGCACCAGTCTGTGTTGGGGTTGTGCAACGTTTTGAAATACCCAACCGGAATATGAATCCATGGGTTGATGTCCTTGCCACCCGCCTCGAGCAGCAACACCCTGTTTTTTGGGTTCTCTGACAATCGGTTGGCCAGAACACAGCCTGCGGAACCCGCCCCGACAACGATGAAGTCATACGACATAAACTGAAACCTCGCCCAAGTTTGCGGCATGGCGCCAATAGGCGCACCATTCGCGATGCACATGTCCCGGTTGAGCGAAGAAATGCACTTGCGTCCAAACTGGAATCACCGCAGATCCTTATTGATTACCGTTGTATATTATTACTCTTGATAGAATCAATAATTTTTTCGATTGGCGGATTTCCAGTGCTCCATTTTCTCTAATAGCGATGATTTCTATGTTTTATTTAGCGCCACACGGCCCGTGTATGTTTCGACACCCTCTTCAAATTGGGCCAGAAAACTATTTCTTGCTATCGGTAATTTTAATAATTCTCCGGACGCCCTTCGCTATCTCACCCCAACCAAATCAACACCATGTTCTGCCGCCGCTTATGCCCCTCTACCGTTTTCTTCCGCCACACACGATCAGACGCGCACGCTCGTTGGAATGGCCATGCCTTTGAGCTAACAGCCTGGCCGCGCCTTCCGCGGTTTCTTTCAAACGCTGTCAAGCAACTTGGCAATGCCGAGCTCAACACAGTACGTATGCTGGCTGGTTCCGAAGCGGGCTGAAAGACAACGGGATACATAACTGCACCCCCGGCGCGCTCAGCACCAAATGGAGCAATTTGACACCGCCTCGGTCCAGCATTGGCCCAACTGCGGGTTGGCGTTCCGGCATTCTTTCGAATATCGCTCGAAACATCATTCAAACCCCGGCAAATTTCAAAACGGATCGCGTATTTTGCTCTTCACAATAGCTGATAGATTCGGTTGCTTTTCCACGGGGCATTGCGCGAGTGCGCGGTATTCTGGCGCTTCAGCGCTGTGTTTTGACAACAAATCATGTGTCGTGGATACAGTCGGCACGGCGGCCGGGCTGATTGCCAACAAAGAAGATGTATTGCGGCCGGCTTTTCTGAAAGATCTGGACATCCGCAATATATGCCCCGGCTTGGGCAACCTGAAAGTCATCAAAGACGTTTTGTCGGAACTGCGCGTCGGTAGCAGGTACATTGACATTTCGAGTGGTATTAGCGGCTGCCTCCTCCCTTTGAGCGCCGGCCAAATAATGCTCAAATTCAAAGCCCTTCAGCAAAAATTGACCCTCGCCTTTCAGAAACCAAACCGCATTCGCAAGGATTTCCCGGTCGATCATTCCCTGGCGACCAGAGCGAGTTCCTTAGGCACCTACGATCTGACAGTGGACACTAGTTCGAACAATTTCACACCGACCACTATCCAGAAATTTTTGAGGGCGCTGAAGACCAAGAGAATAAACGTGTTCGCCTATCAATCAGTGTTGCAAGATCAGGAAAATTTCGGCCACTCCGCAGGCCTTCGCAAATTGTCTTTCCTGGAGGTTTTCGGTTCGCCCAGAGGCGTGTCTGCCCAAGATATTGCCCGAGGCCTTTTTGGCGGCAATCAAGGGCAGGTAGCGAATTGGATCCAAGGAGCCAGATCGTGGCATTGACGCTTTCTGGCAGCATATCTGCGTTTGCGGTTCGGGGCAGCGTTGTGGGTTGCAATTTCATTGCGATGCTCGCGATCGGCTCGATGGCAGAGCCGTCAACCTATGGCGCATTTGTTTTTCTATGGTCCGGCGCACTCTTGTTCTCCTCACTGATCTCTTTTGGTGCGCCGCTATACCTGCTCAAGGAAATGGCACTCTCTCTCACGTCTGGCGGGTATGACGCCAGCACTGCGGCCCGGCTTATCTTTGTCTTTCCTTTCGCGCTGACTGCAGTTGCTGTCCCGGTAATCCTGCACGCCGGACCCCACATCATCGCGTTCTTTCCCGATTTACCCGGCACCGACAGCACCGCGCTGATTCTGCTGGTACTGCTAGGCTTTCTGATCAACCTGAACAGCTGCATGTGCAGCCTGTTTCACGGTCTGAACCTATTGAATACCTCGATGTTTCTGAAGGACGCCGCTCCTCAGCTTTTTGCTCTGACCAGCACCGCAGTCCTGTTTTTCACGGCCGAGGTGAAACTGACCTGGATGCTTAGAAGCACTGCAGCCTTGCTGACGCTGTTATGCCTGTTTGAAGCTGTTTTTTTCCTGAGCCTCAACCGAAAGGCCGGGCTGATCCGCCGAAAAGGGCGGCGCGGTTCGTTCACGCCTTATTATTGGGGCGGCACGATCACAGGCATTGCTTGGGCTCAGATCGATATTCTGATCGGAGCGTACCTGATGAGTGCCGAACAGCTGGGCCTTTACAATATCGTGCGTCGCATCTGCAATTTCGTGACACTGCCCCTGTCGATCGCAACCTGGCTTACCGTTGGCAAGTTCTCGCGCGCGTTTCAGGCTAAGGACGCCGGAGCCCTGCAAGACACAGTGCGCGCCTCGCTGGTGCTGTCAAACGGAGCCGGTGCGGTTCTGACGCTGGTCGTCATCGCGCTGATCCTGCCAATTCAAAGTTTCTACGACTTTCCGGCCCACACAAATTTCCTGCCGGTCTGGGGTATCCTGATCATCCAATCCGTCACCAGCCTGCTCTTTGCTCCGTCGACGACCATGGCCCAGACATCGGGGTTGGAAGCCAGCGCCATGTTTGCCCGTCTGTGGGGAATTGCCGCTTACCTGCTTTTGGCAGCAACCTTGTCAGCATGGTTCACCGGACCGGTGCTGAATGGTGTAGCTTTGCTGGCGGGCACTCTTGCGCTCAACCTCTATGTCTGGTGGAGAGTAACAGAACGCTTCGGCATCGATTCATCAGCGTTCAGTTTAGTTCGGCGGGCGTAGTAGAGATGATGTTTCTAGCCAGTTTGTTGACGGTTGTGTTCGCCTGCTTGTGCACTCTGTTACCTTTATGGTGCGCTAACAAATATGGCGTTATCCGATACTTCTCACCGCTTCACATCTGTTGCGGGTTAGCTTTTCTCGGGATCACACTGAAAGTAGTGACGTATCAGATTTATCCGGATATTGCATTTTACCTGCGTTACACTGCGGACTCTTTTGCACTTTTTTGGGGAACCTTCTACGTAACGCTATTTATCGTTGCCTTGTGTTGCGGCTACCTGTTGTTGTGCACCAAAGGGCGCTTTGTACCAGCTCTATTCAAGCCCGAACATATGCCGGCCCTACGGATTCGCTGGCTGCTTTTGCCAATGGCTATTGGGACCACGTTATTCATAACTCAAGTGCTATTCTCCCAGCGTGGGCTAAGTGTGTTCAATCCTTATTCATTTCTGATTGTAAACACGGTCAAACAATATGGGTTGAATGCAAACAGCGTGGGATCCACCGGCGCCTTGGTCAAAGTTTTCTACACTATTCCCAGAACACTATTCGTTCTCTGCGTCCTGTGGGCCATGGCGACTGGCCAACGCAAAGCAGTCTTTGCCGCTTCGGTTACGTTTGTTGCCTTAGTTTTTGCGGCATTGGCATCAGGCGACAGGTTCGACATATTTCATGGACGTTAACGTCTCAGCAATACTCGTTACAACAATGGAGCCGCGTCACAACTTGTATGGCGAATCTTATACTTGGTGGACATTTGGCTGGATTCCCCGAGCATTTTGGCCGGACAAGCCATCAACTGATGCAGGCACATACCTAAAGCGTGATGTTCTTGGACACGGCAGCACCTCCGTTGGAGCTATCAATGTAACTGGACCAGGAGAAGCGTTTATCAACTTTCGATGGGCCGGGGTCGCAGTGGGGTTCTTTCTTGGAATCTTGTTTCGCTGCTTAGAATTGCTGTTGCTACTTCATAGGCATTCAACGCGTCACACCTTCATTTTTTATTCGGTTGTAGCAGTTCCACTGATCGTCTCATGCCTTCAATCCAGTTTCAGTGCGGCGCTCGTGTCTGCCGCGTTGGCAACTGCGTTGTGTGCAGGAACCAAAGCTATCTTTTTATCCGACGGTCGACGACTTCGCCGACACCACAGATTACTTTCGCGTAAACTGGCTGAACCTAATATCTGAACTCAAAAAATCCGCTTTGACGAAAGCTCTCCTAAATGAAAATCCTACACGTCAGCCCGGCATTTTATCCGGCCGCATATTGGGGTGGACCTATCTATTCGACCAAGGCGATCTGCGACAGCACTCATGAGGCCGGGGCCTCGATCACGGTGTTGAGCACAGACTC
The DNA here is from genome assembly GCF_059610645.1 of Ruegeria sp. CDSC054. Lineage (NCBI taxonomy): Bacteria > Pseudomonadati > Pseudomonadota > Alphaproteobacteria > Rhodobacterales > Roseobacteraceae > Ruegeria > Ruegeria sp. CDSC054. Next base: position 134,872 of record NZ_JBXWOA010000010.1, read on the forward strand.
GGCAGGGCCTCGCCGCAGCGACAGATTGCCCTCTGATGCCGGGCAAACAATGCCCTACCCCGTCCGCTACCTTCGCCGTATCGCCGGTGCCAGCATATCGCTGATGCTTCTGGCCCGCCTGCCGGGCGCCATTGCCAAGGCCGATCTGGTGCATTTGACGGGAACCTTCAGTTTTTCAACACTGCCGACCCTTCTGTTGGCCAAGCTGATCGGGCGACCCGTGGTCTGGTCACCTAGGGGTGCTATCCAGGCGACACTCGAGTGGAAAGACAGTCCCAAGCAAGCGACCAAGCGGCGATTTCTGGCGCTGGCATCGCGACTTCTGCCCCGCCGCAGTCGGTTGCACGCCACGGCGGCCGTCGAGGCCGAAGCCAACGGGCATTTCTTTCCCGATGTTCCCGGCGCAGTAATCGCCAACAGTGTCCAGATGCCGATAGAGATGCCGCCCCATCAGGACAGCGATACATTTCGCCTGATCTTTGTCAGTCGGCTGCATCCTAAAAAAGGCCTGGACCTTTTGATCAAGGCGATGGGCGAGTTGCCAAAGGATGTCACGTTGGACATTTATGGCAGCGGAGATCCTGCGTATTCGGAAGACGTCCATTCCATGGCCGCCAGCCTGCCCGGACGTGTCATGGTGCATGGTCATTTAACGGATGACGCAAAGGCGCGGGCCTTTGCCAATGCCGATCTCTTCGTCCTGCCAAGTCATTCCGAGAACTTCGGGATAGTCGTGGCAGAGGCTTTGGCGCATGGCGTCCCTGCCCTGACTACGACGAATACGCCTTGGGCCCTGTTGGATGAAACCGGTTGTGGACGCTGCATCCCCCTGTCCGCAGAAAACCTGACCCGGACAATTGCCGAACTCAGAAGCGATGATCTGCAGGCGATGGGCGCGCGGGGACGCACCTTGGCTGCCGAGCGGTTTTCGCAAGCGGCAATGGGTGAGCGGTTCATGGCACTGTACAAAGAAGTGCTGTCGAACGCGCCCGAAGGGGCATATGCGAATGGTTGACGTCAACCTCAACCGCAAGGCCCGCAAGTGGAGTCGGAAAGAACAAGTGGCACGGGTGCTGTGGGTACTGGCCCAGCCATTGTTCAGGCTGGTTCCGCGTCCCTGTTGGGGATGGCGCCGCATGTTGTTGCGCTGTTTCGGTGCGCAGGTCGGGCCGCAGGTTCATATCTATCCCAGTGTTCGGATCACAATGCCCTGGAACCTTAGTCTTGGGGCGCAATGCGCGGTTGGAGACAGAGCTATTCTCTACGCGCTCGGGAGGATCGAAATCGGGGCACGGGCGACGATATCGCAGGGCGCGCATCTTTGCGCTGGCAGCCATGACCTCTCTGATCCCAGCCGCCCTCTGACAAAGCCGCCGATCTGCATCGGCGAAGATGCGTGGATTTGTGCTGATGCCTTTGTCGGCCCGAATGTCCGGGTCGGGGTTGGTGCAATCGTCGGTGCGCGGGCGGTTGCGATGCGGAATGTTCCCGAGCGCCGGATCGCCGTCGGAAATCCGGCCCGGCTTACAGAACGGGAACTTCCATGACAGAAAGTAAAACGGTTCACGGCGGACACCTCACCGTTGTCATACTGACGTATAACGAAGAGCGCCACATCGCCCGTGCAATTGGCTCTGTGCGCGACGTTGCGCAGCGGATTGTGGTGGTCGACAGCGGATCGGACGACCGTACGACAGAGATCGCCCGAGGTCTTGAGGCTGAGGTCCTGAGCAATCCATGGCGCAACCACGCGACCCAGTTCAATTGGGCACTGGACCAGCTGGCCGATCAGACAGAATGGGTGTTGCGGCTGGATGCGGATGAGATTGTCTCGGATAAGCTCGCAGGCCAGATCTCTGCGGCAATATCTTCCGCGCCAGACACAACTGACGGCTTCACTGTTGGTCGCCGCATGTGTTTTCTGGGGCGGCCCATTCGCCATGGCGGCTTGTTTCCGACCGCGATGCTGCGCCTGTTTCGGCATGGCAAGGGACGATGTGAGAACCGTTGGATGGACGAGCATATCAAGGTCGAGGGCAACACCGGCGCGCTGTCCGGCGAGCTGCTGGATGACAATCTCAACAGCCTTTCCTGGTGGACGGACAAGCATAACGCATATGCCAGCCGGGAAGTCGTCGACATGCTGAACCACGAGTTCCAGTTTATGCCCATTGATACGGTGGCGGGCCTGGGCCAGGGGCAAGCCGGTGTGAAACGGTGGCTGAAGGAAAAGGTCTACGCCCGAATGCCGGGGGGTTTACGGGCGTTTTTGTACTTCCTCTACCGCTACGTTCTGCGCCTTGGATTTCTGGACGGGCGCGAAGGGTTGGCATTTCACGTGCTGCAGGGGTTTTGGTACCGGTTTCTGGTCGATGCCAAGCTGCAGGAAGTGCGCGGGTACATGGACCGGACAGGCGACAGCGCCCCAGAGGCGATCCGGGCCGTATTGAGAATTGAAGTTTAGGCAGGACCCGAGTTCAAAAATAATGAAGTTTTCAATTCTTACAGCGGTTTGGAACCGTGCCGAAACTCTTCCGGATGCCTTGAAAAGCCTCGATACTCAGAGCTACGACAACTATGAACACGTGGTTCAGGACGGAGCGTCTAACGACGGAACGCTGGAGTTACTAAACGGGCGAACTGATCCTCGGATGCGGCTTGTTAGCGAGCCGGACAAAGGGATCTACGACGCGCTGAACAAGGCGACAGCCCGGGCGACCGGCGATGTGATCGGCTTGTTGCATTCGGATGACTTCTTTGCGCATAGGGATGTGCTGGCGCGGGTCGCGCAGATGTTTCAGGACACCGATGCAGATGCGGTTTATGGTGATCTGGATTACGTCTCGGGACAGGATACCAACAAGGTTATCCGCCATTGGGTTTCTGGAACTTACAGCCCCGACAAGTTGAAACGCGGGTGGATGCCGCCGCATCCCAGCCTGTTCATCAAACGTGATGTCATCACGCGCTGGGGTGCTTATGATGACAATCTACGAATATCGGCCGACTACGAGAGCATTCTGCGGTATTTTGGCAAAGGCGGTATTTCCGCCGCCTACATCCCGGAAGTACTGACCAAGATGCGCCTTGGTGGAGCAAGCAACGGGAGCATCCGTCGGATTCTCCTGAAAACAAAAGAAGACTATGAAGCAATTCGGCGCAACAGGGTTGGTAGAGCCTCCACACTTGCTCTGAAGAATGTGCGGAAGGTGCCGCAACTTTTTTTGAGTAGAGCCCCATCAAAGTAAGATTGCTTCGCAAAATTATCACCTTGGCCGAATTTAGGGCCATCGCCTCGATCTCTACAAAGCTACAATTTGATCTCGCCGAGATTGGATCGAGGCGGAGTTAGAAAACGAACTTAATCGCAATGTCAAAAACGAACCTCACGCTCTACTTTGTGACCGGTGAGAGAATGCTTAGAAACGAGGAAGCGCAGCGCTAACCGGTTCATGGATGTCCCGCCAAGTCCTAACGTCTGCACCGCGCATACCGGCGGCTTTCAAGGGTTTGAAGCCAAACTTGACCAAAAAGCACGGGTGAAGTTGACGGCATTGGCGTGCACCTAAGTTTTGTTGCCTTTGCAATTTAGGGTCCAAGCCCAATCCCTGAACTTTTATTTCAAAGCAGCTTGCAATGCCGCGACACATTCCGTTGCCTTTCGTCCTGCGGATCATTTTCCTGCAACACTCTGAAAATGTTTCCTTTGATGCCCCAAGCAGCGTAACCTTAGATAAGTTTTGACGTCGCCGGTTTGGAATTGCAGGCTTGTGACGCAGAAAACCGGGGGAGTGAGCATGCATAAAGTAACTATCGTCGGGGCCGGGATTGCCGGGCTCACCGCGGCTCTTCGCTTGTTGGAGCGGGGATACCACGTCACACTGTATGAGCAGGACAATTTCATTGGTGGAATGTTGCGGTCCCATAAGGAGCACGACCACGGTGATTACCCGCGCGAGCACAGTTATCACATGCTGTGCAATTGGTATTACAACTTCTGGTCGGTCGCCAAAGACCTTGGGATCGAAGATAACTTCACACCACGCGAAGCCTTCAAGTTTCTCTATGACGGCGATCTCGACAACATGCCCGAAATGGTGAACCCGGGCGGCATTCAGGATTTTTACCGCAACCTCACCGGTGGCGCAGCGCCGCCTGCTGAACTATTCCTGTTCATGTATTCGATGGTCGATCTGCTTTCGATCCCGGACAGTGAAGATGACAAGCTTGACCGGATGTCGTTCAACGGCTGGCTGCGTGGACGGCCCTATTGCACCGATGAAGTCGCCCAACTTCATGAGAAGATCTGGCAAACCGTGTGGGCGATTGACAGCTGGCAAGCTTCGGCGCGCAGCTACAAGACCTTCCTGAAGTACGGCAACCGCGTTCCGGTTCCGCAGCTTTGGCTGTTTGATGGGTCCAAGAAAGAAACTCTGATCGATCCCTTCCACAAAAAGCTTGATCAGTTCGGAGACCGGTTTGAGCTCAAGTACCGCCACCGAATTCGCGAAGTGCATCCCAACGCAGACGGCACTCGGATCGAACGGCTGGTGTTTGACAAGGTAACCAAATCGCCATCAGTTAACCCCAAATGGGGGATCGCAAAGAAAGACATCGAAGTGGATGTGAGCGATGAGAACGTGATCATCAGTATTACACCCGGTGCAATGGCATCGATGGTGACCGATGATTTGTACAATGCCGACCCTGCCCTAGGCCAGTTGAGGTATCTGGAGGCCGAGCCGATGGCGTCGGTGGAGCTTTATCTCAAGCGGAAACTACCCGGCATCCCTACGGAAGTGGTGGTTTTCATGGATACGCCCTATGAGATGACGTTCCTCAACTACTCGGCGACGTGGGGCCTCAAAAACACCTTCCTTTATGTGACGGTATCGGATTTTAAATCGCTGTTGTCTGTAAAACCCGAACGCCGAGACGAAAACCAGAACCTCATTCTGGATCTCAAAAACCCCAAAACCGCGATCGACTATATTCTGCGAGAAATCACTGCCAAGTTAGAAATAACCGAGGCCGATATCGATCTGTTCCAAACCTCTGTCGACACAAATACGGGCGAAGAGCTTTTTGCCAATCTAACCGGCAGCTGGGAACATCGCCCCGAGGTCAACACCAAGTTCGAAAACCTGTTTCTGGCAGGAACTTATGTCAGAAATTTCGCGGATGTTTCGACCGTCGAAGGCGCTTGTGCAACAGGGTTGATCGCAGCCGAAGGCGTACGTCAGGCCGCGCAGAGAGAACCGGACAAAGGCGATGCAGGTAAACCGGTAGAGGTGATTACACCCGATTTCTATCCCAGTCAGATGTTTCAGACGCTCAAGATCGCTTGGGCACCTTATGCCGCCAGTGCAAAAGCCTGGACGCTTGCGGACAAAGCGCTGGGTATCAACAAGCTATGGCCACCAAAAGACTTCAAGTTCCCGAAGTCGAAATTCACGCCAAGCCCAGAGAACCTTGGTTCCCTGTTTACGGATTGGCTGCCTGCAAGTAAGTGGAACGAAAAGACTTTGGGCCTTGGTCCAATGTTCTGGAACTATACAGAAGACGGCAAGCCCCGTAAAAAGTAACCAAGAATAACTCGCACGAGTAAGAGACGACTGATGACTACTAAATCGATTGCGGCATGGCTGAACGAAATTGGCCTGCCACAATACACCGAACTGTTTGATGAGAACGGCATCGACCTGGACATTCTTGAAGATGTGACCGGCGACCATCTCAGAGAAATGGGTGTCACGGTGTTGGGTCATCGGCTCAAGATCAGCAAGGCGATCGCGGCGATGAAGCCGGACGCGGCACAGCCCAGACCCAGCGGAGCCATGACGGGCGAGGAAAGCGCCGAACGGCGGCACCTTACGATCATGTTTTGTGATCTGGTTGGCTCGACCGCCCTGTCGGCGCGGCTTGATCCTGAAGATTATCGCGACCTTATGGCGTTGTATCAGGATACCGTGTCGCAGTTGATCAAAGATGCCAGGGGGCACGTGGCGCAATACCTTGGTGATGGCGTTGTAATCTATTTTGGCTATCCGGTCGCCCAAGAGGACGCGGCAGAACGCGCATGCCGCGCGGCTTTGGAGATTGTCGAGGCCGTCACCGGCCTGGATACTGCAGCTGGTGATCGCCTGCAGGTCCGCATCGGCATTGCAACCGGATTGGTGGTGGCCGGCGATCTTGACCAGCTCGGAGTGAACTCGACGTCTGCCGTGGCTGGCGATACGCCCAATCTTGCCGCCAGATTGCAGGGCCTGGCAAAGCCGGGACAAATTGTAATCGGCAAAAGGACGCACTCGCTGCTGGGGGATATGTTCGTCTATGAAGCGCTGGAGAACATCCATCTGAAGGGGTTTGAGCCCGGTCAGGTGGCGTGGCGTGTCATATCCACAGCACAGCGCCAGGACCGGTTCGCCGTCACCTCGGCACGGCGGCAGCTTACGCCTCTGGTCGGTCGCACGCAGGAACGGACACGCCTGATGTCGGCTTGGGAAGATGCCAAATCCAAGAAGGGGAATGTTTGCCTTGTCTCAGGTGAGGCTGGCATCGGCAAAAGCCGCCTCACATATGAGGTGGTGGATCAGGCCAAGGGCGAAGGTGCAACCGTTCTCCACCTGCAATCCGCACCTTATTTTGAGAACACGGCCCTGTACCCTATCCGCCGTCAGATCGAAAACGTGCTCGGGTTCAAGGAAGACGATGACAGCGAAGCCCGGCTGGACAAGCTGGAAAAACTGGTCGTCGCCGAAGACGATCTGAACGAAGCCCGCGCGCTGATGGCGTCTTTGTTTTCGCTGCCCTGTGACAGGTATCCACCGCTGAACCTGTCGCCCGAGCTGCAAAAGACCCGCACGATCGACATGCTGATCGAACAGGTCATCGTTCTGTCCAAGCGGGCACCATTGTTGGTGCATTTTGAAGACTTACACTGGATCGACCCCACATCGCTGGATTTGCTGACCAAATTCGCAGCCAAACTCGCCGATCATCAGATCTTGTTGCTTGTGACCTGCAGGCCGGAATTCACCCATGATTGGCAGGTGGATCATCTGGAAACCTGCGAACTCGCGCGCCTCAAGCCAGCCGAAGTCGAAGAGCTGTTGGACAGTATGACAGGTTCGGATGCTTTTTCGGCCGAGCAGCGCCAGCAATTGCTGGAACGGTCAGATGGCGTACCGCTGTTTGCCGAAGAGCTGACCCGCTCTGCGATGGAATTCAGAAACAGCGCGGATTTGGTGCCTGAAACACTGCAAGACAGTTTGATGGCGCGTCTCGACAAGCTGGGGGCCGCCCGCGAATACGCCCAGATCGGGGCCGTGATCGGCCGGGAATTCGATGTCGACCTGCTGTCTCAGGTGACCGGAACTCCGCTGCCCGAGCTCTCAGACTCGCTTTCGCAACTCGGTGACGCAGACCTCGCATACCCGGACCAAACCGGTCACAGCCTGATGTTCCGCCATGCCTTGATTCAGGAGGCCGCGTACCGGTCCATATTGCGGCGGCGGCGGCAACAATTGCATGGCAAGATTGCCGAAACACTGGAAGAAAAATTTCCCGAACGCTGCAAGTCCGGTCCGGAACAGGTGGCAAACCATTTTGTTGCCGCCGGTCTGGGCGACCGGTCAGTTCCCTATTGGCTGACAGCTGGTAAATCTGCCTGGAGTCGGGCCTCGATGAAGGAGGCACTGGCGCAGCTTAGCAACGGATTGGAATATGTCGGCGAGGTCGACGACCTGGCTGATCGCGCCAAGTTGGAGCTGCAATTGCAGTCAACCATCGGCGTCGTGCACTTTGCGGCGACCAGCTATGCCTCGCCACAGGCGCAGACCGCTTTTGAGCGCTCCCGCGAGCTGTTTCTGGATGTTGACGACCCCGACCTGCGCGTTGCGGTTCTTTACGGCATCGGGGCATTTGAAACCATGCGTGGCGATGTAAGCTCGGGGCACGAGACCTTTGCGGCGCTTGCTGACGAGGCGACGCGCAGCGGCAATGCCCGCTATGAAGTCTATTCCGCCTCGATGCAGGCATGGTCCCATTTCAACCGTGGCGACTACGCCGAGTCGGTGCGTTATGGCGAACGGGTGCTGCAGCTTTATGAAGAAGGCATTTGGGACCAGCCGGGGCCGCGCCTGTCGGCCGCAGAGCCCAAAGTGATCTCAGAATGTTTCCGGGCAGCGGCGCTTTGGTCTCTGGGCCGCCCGGATCAGGCGGTGAAGGTCGGCAACGACATCCTTAATTACACCCGGTCGCTGCCAGACCCCTATTCGCTTGTCTATGCTCTGTCCAACGGTGTGATCCGCATTCACGACTGGAACGGTGACTGGAAACAGGTCATGGACCTGACCGAAGAATGCAGCGCGGTTGCCGGAGAATATGGCTACAGGTTCCTGGGTGTCTGGGCATCGTTCTGGCGCGCCCGGGCGATGGCAAAACTCGGTCAACTGGAAGAGGCCGAAAAGATCACGGCCACGGCTGTTGCTGCCTGTAAGAATGCTGGTGTCCATTACCACCGCGTCTGCTTCGAAGCCAATCACGCGCGCTTGCTGCTGGCGCAGGACCGGATCGAGGATGCTGCACGTGTTCTGGACGGGCTAGACCAACCATTGCAAGATGGAGGCGAACTGAACCACGTCCTTGACTTGCGTCTGGTCAAAGGGGAACTGGCGCAGAAACGTGGCGATACCAGTGGCGCAGAGCGACATTATCGCGCTGCCTTTGACGCGGCCGAAAGCCGGTCCGCGCTGGCATGGCAACTGCGCGCGGCACTGGGTCTGGCAACCTTGCTACCTACAAAAGACGCGCAACGCGCGCTTATCGAACCGCTGGTGGCGCAGTTCGAAGAAGGGTTCGACAGCCAGTATCTGAAAGCGGCACGCGCCTATTTGTGATCAGCGGGCTTCGCCCAAAGCCCGCGTGCGATCCACAAGTGTGATCAGCTTTTTGGGGTTCCGGGCAAATCGATTTGCCTCAGCTATCGCGCTTGCAGCGATCCGGTCCAGTTCGGCCTCGGCTTCTGGCAATGCGGCGCGAAAGGCCTCGGCCAGGGCGTCGTAATTTTCCGGGTTTGGATCGCGGAACATTTCAGCGATCACAGGCTCGCGCACGGCGATCGCGGCTGGCAGGGTTAGAATCCCGTCGCGGATATCCTCTTCACCCCCACCGCCCAGGGCTTCGGTTCCACGCACGTCGGACACGTCATCACAGGCGTGATACAGGGTGCCCAGCAGACCACCGAAATGGCGCAACCCCTCGCTACGGTCACCGAGACAAGCAGCCACCTCAAACATCGAACCAGTGTCTTCCTGCGCCAGCTTGCGCCAATCCTCGACCCCGCGCGGCATCGTGCGGCTGTTCCACTGCGCGATCTCGGCCGCGCCAAGCCGGGACATTAGCTCGGACAACAACCCGACCACCTTCGGCTCGGTCGCCATCATCCGATAGCCTTCCGCAACCATGAACCCGGACGTCATCAGCGCCGCAAGTTGCCCAAAGGCCGTGTGCATGGTCGGTTTGCCGCGCCGTTCGTCCGACTGGTCCAGAATGTCGTCCACAACCAGCGTCATGTTATGAAACAGCTCAAGCGTTACGGCCGACTGGATGGTCTCATCCGTGATCTCCTCGCTGCCGACAGCCGTCTGACAGGCAAAGATGGTCAATGGGCGAAAATACTTTGAGCCGGCCAGAAATTGTTCTTCCAACTGCGGGCGCATCTCTTCCGGCGTGGATTCAACCCACGCGCCGATGGCTGTGCGCAACCGTTCGGTCTCAGACTCAAATCCCAGTTCCGGTATCACCCAATCGGCGCGGGCACCTTCGTTATTCATGGTTTGGATTTTGCATAGCGATGGGGGCCTTCCCGGTCGTCACCCTCGGGGCCGACTGACTTGCGAAGCTCAGCCTCGATTTCCATAAGATCACGTTGCAACAGTTTTGCCTCGCTCAGCGACAGATCCGATATTTCGCGCAACACGGCACGGGCCTTGTCCAGCACGATCAGCTGTCTGGCCTCCAATGACGGGCCATCCGCACTGGGTATGGTTGCTTCGATCGCGTCTGTCCCTTGGGTCGAGACGATGGTCGCAATCTGCTGCCAGTACCGCAAAGCTGAACTGAGCCACCGGGCTTGTGCCTGTGCAAGCAGAAACATCACGTCGGGTTCGACCCGTGCACCCTTTTCGCTGTAGTCCCGCAGCGAGCCTAGAACACCCTCAAGCGCTTCCAGATACATCGCCACCATATCGTCAATCGAGCCGGGGTTCCCAAACTCATTGCGTGATGATCCATCGTCTTGATTCATCTTGCTACTCCATTGCCCGCATCGTCATAAAGTTCTGTAGATTCAGAGTTTTGTTACCGATTGTCACTGTATATTCACACCGCGTTTGGGCATGGGTTGATTTGATTTTCAGTAAAACAAGAAGATCGCCGCGCAATCAAGTACCGAGATATGTTAACCATCTATTAACCTTTGGGATCTGCCGTCGGCGTAAGAAAAAAGCACCCGCCTCGCAGGTTTTGGTTCATATGGCGCGGAAGACGATACGAAACAGAGTCGCCGCGATCTGCCGGGTCGAAGTTCGTGACCATGAGGCTTTGCGTCACCTGCTTCCCACAATGTTTCTGGGTCTCGATGCGACCGACCCTAGCGGTGGTCACCAGATGAAGTGGCCCAACAAAGAGAACATTTGCCGCATGAGATCAGCCGAAGGTTCGATTGGGGACAGCAGGGGTGGAAAAATTGCCCATTATTGACGTTTGCTCAGGCGTCACTTGCCATCAAAATTCCCGTCGTGCCGTGCTGGTCCAGAACGCAATCCCGTGCCTGATTGCTTCATCGTTAAAATCATACGACGGGTTATGAAGCGGCATCGAATTGTTGCCCTCCACTCCGTTGCCCATCAGGATGAAGGCCCCGGGGCGGTGGGCAAGAAACTCTGCAAAATCTTCAGAGAATCCTACCCGACCGTAATCCGCATCAACGCTGCCAACCTCACGAGCGGCACCCGCGATCATGTCAGTGGCTCTGGCATCGTTCACCAATGGCCGGAAGGAAGTCGAGTAATCAACCTCCGCCTCTGCGCCTTGCGCGGCACAAACACCGGCGACAATGGTGCGCATTCGGCGCTCGATATTTTCGGACACATCCCTGGAAAAGCCCCGGCAATCCCCCCTTAGGGTTACGTTGCTGGGCAAGATGTTTCGTGCACCGTCTGTCAGGAACTCCGTTACGGAAACCACCGCATGCTCGCTCGCCGAAACCGAGCGAGAGACGATCGATTGCAACTGCTGCACAATTGCGGCCCCAGTCACAATCGGATCAACGCCTTTTTCCGGCATCGACGCGTGCCCGCCCTGACCCTGAACGCGTATCTCAAAATTATCCTCGAACGCGCAGAATGAGCCCGCTTGAGTGGCAAAGTGACCAAGCTCCATTCCGGGCATGTTGTGAAGGCCAAAGATTGCGGCCATCGGGAAGCGTACAAACAAACCGTCCGAGATCATCGCGACTGCCCCGTTTCCGTTTTCTTCGTCCGGCTGAAAGATGAAGTGAATGGTGCGGTCAAAAGACGGGTCTGCCGCAAGCTCCAGCGCGGCACCCAGCAGCATGGTGCTGTGGCCATCATGGCCACATCCATGAAACTTGCCTTCCGTTCCCGAACGGTACGGCAAGTTGGTGGCCTCGTGTATCGGCAGCGCGTCCATGTCGGCTCGAAAACCGATTGCTGTTTCGTCCGGACCACGGCGCAAGGTGGCCACAATGCCCGTGCGGCCTACACCCCGAGTGACCTCAAGCCCTGCGCGCTCCAACTCGGTCGCGATCAGATCCGAGGTCCGATCAATGTCGAAGCCTATTTCAGGGTGAGCATGCAGATCACGGCGAAACGCAACGAGATCAAGCATCGGGAACATCTCCCTCGGACAGCACGATCAACGGCAATTTGGCCTCGTCCGTCAACAAGGCTGCAAGCCCCGCTGCGCCAGATGGCGTAGTGGAAAAGCCCAGATCGCGAGCATGTTTTACAGCGTCCACGGCCTGCAAGTCAGTGACCGTTACCCAGTCGTCGGCGCACCGTTCCAGAATTTCGAAAGCCAACATAGAAGGCGTTTTGCAGTCCAAGCGCCCCATATTGGACACGGGGCCCTCAACCGTTACGATCTGTCCCGCCCGGGCGCTTTCGGCAAGGCAAGGGGCTGCATCAGGTTCGACCACTATGATCTTTGGCTGAACCGACCAGGTGGACCGGATCATGTAAGCGATCCCCGCAGCCAGCCCACCAACACCTGCCTGCAAGTAAACGTGGCTTGGCCAATTCCCAGAGCTTTCCAACTCTGTCTGCATTTCTTCGGCGATGACGGTATAGCCTTCCATTACCAACCGCGGAGGTTCCGTATATCCAGGCCACGATCCATCGGCGAGGTGGATTGAGCCGGACGCCTCGGCGTCGGCTATGGCTGCCGCAACGCTCGCCTCGTAATCGTCGCCCGATCGGACAACTTCCGCGCCTTTGTCCTGCAAGCGAATTGCAAAATCCTCTGGCACTGTTTCGGCAAGGTGAATGCGGGCCTTTGCGCCAAACAGCCGCGCTCCGGCCGCCACGGCCATGCCATGATTACCTGCACTGGCACAGACAAAAGTCATCGTGCGTGCGATGGTTTTTACGGAATCATCCAAATAGGCGTTTGCTTCCAAAGGGTGGCCGACGCGCGCTTCTATCAGCTTGGCAACAGCGTAAACGCCTCCGAGAGCTTTGAAAGCGCCCAATCCCATCCTGTTGGTTTCGTCCTTGATCAGAATAGGTCTGTCTTGGAGACTGCGTGTCTCCAACGGACTTGGTTTATAGGCGGGGCATGTAGCCAGCAGAGCCAGCGGTTTTGCAACATCGAGTATCGTTGGATTTTTCATACCGAAAGTTGTACACGCGAAGGATGACCTATTATGGTCAATTTTTCCGAATTTTCGGGAAATTTTCTTACCCTATAGGGAATTTCTCATGAAACTCGATCAGTATGACCGAAACCTGCTTCAGTTGATGCAAGCCGATGCCAAGATGGGCCTCGAAAAGCTTGCGTCCGAGACAGGCTTGTCCGTGGCCTCCGTTCAGCGGCGGTTAAAGGCGCTCAGAACCTCGGGCGCAATTCTTTCAGAAGTTGCAATCGTTGATCCCAAAAAGCTGGGTGTCGCGATGAGCTTCATTGTCATGGTCGAATTGGAACGCGAACGTCAGGATCAGATCGACGCATTCTCTCGTCAGGCGCAATCAGAGCCTATGGTACAGCAGTGCTATTACATCACCGGAGACGCCGACTTCTGTCTCGTCTGCTCCGCAAAGGATATGGATGATTTTCAGGAACTCACGAAACGATTGTTCTTCGACAACTCAAACGTCCGTCGCTTTCGCACATCTGTTGTCATGGGAAGAAAGAAAGTCGGTTTGGGTATTCCTGTTCAGGATGTTGGGTTGGAACGGTAAGAATCAACATTTACGCCAGCTACCACGTCAAAGCGGTACGTCGAATGTTGGGCCGCGGATGCGCTTATTAACCAGCGCCGCGGGACCTTGGGGTTAGGGCCCAGATTGGGCCCCTCGTTATTTTTCCCAGTGCGGGATCCAATCCCCGTCAAGGCGAAGTGACACGCCAGCATTGTCTTCTTCAAGCTTCACCACATGCAATTCGCCCTTGTCGCCCCCGTATCTTTCGCGGGCCGCTTCGAACTGCGTGCATACCAGCCGTGTGGCAGGGGCGGCGGTGCCGGCGTCGTCGCAGGCCTCAACGATCAGGCCCAGATCCTTTTGGCACAGATCCAGTGTGAAGGACGGATCATAATGTCCGGCAAAAACGGACGGGGCGTCGTGATGCATGCACCAACTTTCGCTAGCCCCGATCTTAAGCGCGTCCCAGGCCCGTGACAGATCGACACCTGATTTCACCGCCATGACAAGTGCTTCACCCATGGCTGTCGCGTGGATGGCCCAAAGCTGATTGCTGGCCAGTTTCGTCACGGACCCGCTGCCGCTGGGGCCCATGTAATGAAGCGGACCCATCAGTTCCATCACGGGGCGAATACGCGCGACAGTCGCCTCATCCCCACCTGCAAATTGGGGCATGTTGCCGGTGCGTGCACCATCGACGGCACCTGTGACCGGCGCATCAATCAACTGTACACCGTTTTCAGCAAAGGTGGCGGCAAGCTCGCGCACAAAAGCCGGCTTGTTGGTTGTCATATCCACCCAAACCTGCCCCGCGGACATGGCGGATCGCAGCCCAACGTCGCCACCTACCACTTGTTCGATTTGCTTTGGTCCAAAGACCATGGTGAACACGATGTCCGCCGCTTGCGCGGCTGCCGCAGGGGTCTCTGCCCACTTCGCCCCAAGCGCCAGGTGCTCTTCTGCCCGGTTCCGATCAAGGTCGCAGACCGTTAGGTCATGCCCGCCCTTAATCAGGTTCAGGGCCGCCGGGCCGCCCATTGTGCCAAGCCCAATAAATCCAATGCGCATCTTCGCCGTCCTCGGGGTTAGTTATATTGCTTACGCGTTCAGGATGATGTCGGTCGAACATACCTCACCAAACTCACCCTGCAGGTTGGCGAGCGTGACCGAATGTATCTGCTCGGCGCTGTGGGTCACCCCGTCCGGCCCGGTCGCGTCATAAGACCAGACGGCATCAGAGGCATAAACCATCTCAAAGCCCAGACTGCTTGCAGAGCGCGCGGCGGACCCGGCGCAGTGATTGGCCGTGGCCCCGCAGATGACTACACGCTCGATGTTGTCAGCGCGAAGATCGGCCTCGAGCGAGGTTCCGGCAAAGGCGCTGGAGACGTATTTGATGATCACCGGCTCGTCCCCTTGCGGTGCTGCAAAGGGTTGAACAACAGCACCAGGCGCATCCGCATGAAATGGATCATCGGGGTCAAGCCCGTGGTGGTGCACATGGACGATCTTGTCACCTTGCGCGCGAAACCGGCTGAGAAGTCGGCCAATATTTTCGCCTGCCTCGGGGCACGATCGCACGGCACCGGCGGCATCCTCATGGGCCAGCGCCATTTGCACATCAATGACGAGTAGAGCAGTTTTCATGGCTTGGTCCTTTATGCGTTGATAGTGGAGGCTGCGCGCTCCGCGAGAATATTTTTGACGCGATCACCATAGATCCGGATGTTGATGTCGTCGCTGATCACGCGGCCTTCCTGTTCGTCATAGGTCATGATCGCGGTGACGCGGGGGGTCGACCCTTCGACCTCTGTCACCCCGTGCAAAGAATAGCCACCGCGAAACAGGGTAAAAGTACCGGCGCCCCGGTCAAACTTCTGTGCATGGGACATATCGCCAGCAAGCAAACGATCCACCGCCTCGCGGTCTTCGGTTTCGTCGGTGCGCGAGTTCGGCAAGAAGGCAAAGTCACCACCGGTTTCAGCGGCCTGCAACAGCAGCGTCACGGTGCATTCCGTCGTATCATAGTGCCAGGCGTGCCAGCTTCCTGGATGCAGGGCGACGACATTCAGCGCCTGAAACTCATCGGCACAGCGATGCAGAACCTCTTTCTTTTGGACGCGGCGCACAAAGTCTGTCAAACGCGGCGACTGATAAAGCTGTTGGATGAGTGTTTCCTTTGGCAGCTGATCGTCCGCCAATTGCGTTGCCACATGCGTATATTCCTTACGGCGCGGATCATCCTTGGGCAGCGACGGATCAATTGCGCCCTGGTAGATGTTGCGCTTGATAGTCAGCACGTCAGCGGTGGGCAGCAAGGCGTTGGATTCATCGGCCAGTGCTGCCAGTGCCTCGGGACGGATAAACCCATCCAGATTGCACCAGCCATTTTCCTCCATCTGGTCCTGACAGGTCTTGAGAAACGCAGCGCCTTCGGCACTTTCCAGATCCGCAATGGGATAGCGCTCCAGATCCACAAGGCTCAATACCATGTCGGTGTCTGTATCTTGATTGATCTCCGGCATAGATCGCTCCTTTTTTCTGGTCGACTTCGTCGTCGGTTGCTTTTGTCTAACTGCCGACCGGAATGAAGGAAAATGAAACAATTTGCGTCCATGCACATAAAAAACTTATGAATGGGCAATGAAAAGCAATCTCAATCTGAACTGGCTTCGCACTTTCGAGGCCGCCGCACGTCATTTAAGCTTTACCGCCGCCAGTCGAGAGCTGGGGCTGACACAAACGGCTGTCAGTCAACACATGAAGGCGCTGGAAGGTCAGCTGGGGCAGAAGCTGTTCATTCGCAAGGCCAAAAGCCTGCAACTGACGGAAATCGGCCGGGCCTATTTGATATCAGTCCGGGATTCACTGGAGCACATCGCATTTTCCACAAACGGGCTGTTTAGGCCTGCCTTGGAGACGACGATCGTTGTGCGGGCGTCGGCGGCCATGATCATTTGGCTGGCGCCGCAACTTGCGACCTTTCAGACAGCTCATCCCGGTATCGGGATCAAACTTGTCACCTCTCTGTGGCAGAGCGGCCAGGAAGGGCATCCCGTGGACGTTGACATCCAGTTGGCTCCGCAAACCCATTCCGACACGCGCATGGTCAAGCTTTCTGATGAATTCATCGTTCCAGTTTGCGGTGTGCGCACCGCGCCAATGATCAAAACACCCGAGGACCTGATGGCGCACGCTGCCATTCACGTTCTCGGGTTCGACGACCATTGGGCGCGGTATCTGTCGGCCCGTGGTCTGCCCAATGCTGATATATCTCCGCGCCTTATCGTCGATACCTCGGTCGCCGCTTGCGAATTGGTGGCCGCGGAAAGCGGCTGCACTATTATGATCAACCGGTTCGCGCAGCAGGCCATCGCGAGCGGGCGCCAGATCAGAATTGTCGGTGCCCCCGTTGATACGGGTCAGGCTCACTACGTCTTGCAACACAAAACAGGTACGGCCGGATCACACGATTCCACCGCTTTTTGCGAGTGGTTAAAAACCCGTTTTTTAACCTGATCTTCTGTCTGGCTCCAACGCCAGTGAGACAGTTTAAATTTATTCAATTAGAGAAGGTTGCTGGTACATAGTATGCGCCAATGAGATTATGTACCGGCACGCCGGATTCCTCTTGGTTCTCATAGTCGCTGGCCGTCAGCGCGGCAGTGGTGAACCTATCAGGTGCACTCACTCCCGCTTCGACCAGATCGCGATCGACTCTTGATAGATGCTCGATTCCCGCGGCCGTCAGGTTGCGCGTTGCTGGGTGCCCGCCGAATGTACAGATGCGCTACAATTCAGCCGTTTTTTTTATTCAGCGGCTTCGCGTTCAAAACCTTGCGGGATCACCTCGTAACCGGGTTCTTCCGGCTCATCATCCATCATTTCCGGCGGAAACCCGGGGGCGAGAATATCCAGACCTGTGGCCTCTTCCAGACGTTTGATGATGTTGGGCGAAAAACAACGCTCGCCATAGCGCTCGATGCCGTCCTCGAAAATCTGCACCAGCATAGGCGAGATTTCCAGCGGCACGTTGTGGCGGTCGGCCACCTGCTGGAACAGACCGGCATCCTTTTTGACCAGGTCCATGGTAAAGGAAATGTCCCGGCTGCCGTTCAGGATCACCTGGCTTTCGGTTTCATGCACAAAAGACGTGCCGGAGCTGATCTTCATCGCTTCATAGGTCGTGTTCAGGTCCATGCCGGCTGCCTTGGCGGTGACCAGCGCTTCGCAGCAGGTGACAAGATTGGCCGTGGCCAGATAGTTCGTCACAACTTTCAGAACCGAAGCCGAGCCCAGATCGCCAGTGTGCAGAATGCGGCGACCCATGGTTTTCAGGAAAGGCGCGATGCGGTCAAACGTAGCACGATCGCACCCCGCAAAGATCGAGATATTGCCCGTCGCCGCGCGGTGGCATCCACCCGAAACCGGGCAATCCACGGCTGCGCCTCCTGCGTCCATCACCATTGCGCCCAGGCGTTTGACCTCGGCCTCGTCAGTGGTGGACATCTCCATCCAGATTTTGCCCGGTTTCACCTCGGGCAGCATCTGTTGCATGACAACATCCGAAGCGGCAGGAGACGGCAGACAGGTGATAACAGCATCGCAATCGCGCATCAGTTGGCCCGGGCTTTCACCCCGGGCTGCCCCACGCGACACGAAATCATCCACAAGTTCGGGATTGAGGTCATGCACCGTTAGATCAATGCCGTTCCGCAGCAAACTGCCACTGAGTTTCCCGCCGACATTTCCAAGACCAATAAACCCAACTTTCATGTGCGTGCTTCCCTGTTCCAGTTCCTGCCGGATGATCGGCAAAGATGTTACTTTGAAAAAAACTACAGACGTTGATGGCAAGGTGTAAAACGAATAAAACCGGCAGGTATCAGCGAAAATTTTCGGTGCTAAGAATGCCGCGATCTCCTAACCCTATCTGGCTTCGGTCCTTTGAATGCGCAGCGCGGCATCTGAGCTTTACTGCTGCCGCAGCCGAGCTGGGTATCACACAATCGGCACTCAGCCTTCATGTCCGCTCGCTGGAAGCACAACTTGGCTGCCCCTTGTTCTATCGTGCCGCACGCAATCTTAGCCTGACCGAAGTTGGTCAGGCATACGCTTTTTCCGTGCGGCAAGCCCTGAGAGACATCGATCTGTCAACGATCAGCCTGTTCGGATCAAACCAGAAGCACGAGCTGGTCGTGCGCGCGCCAATATCTACAGCGACCTTGTTTCTCGCTCATAGGCTGCCCGAGTTTTTGCGGATTCATCCCGATATTTCCATAAAGCTGATCTCGAACATTTGGGCTGAATCCGCAGGCCGCGAAAATGTCGATGTTGAACTGAGGACAGGAAGTGGCGATTGGAATGAAATCCCCTCTCGGAAAATATCTACTGAACGTATCGTCCCAATTGCCCCCAAGATGGTCGAGGAAGAAACCCCTTCCATCGAAGATCTGCAACAACGGCCACTCATTCACATTCTGGGTTTCCAGCAAATGTGGGAACGGTATTTTTCCGCAATCGGGGTTCGACAAACCCAATTCGCATCAACCTTTGTGGTCGACACGACAATAGCCGCAGTGGACATCGTGGCCGCAGGTGGCGGCAATGCGATCGTTATCGAGAGGTTTGCCAAAACCGCAGTTGAGACCGGAAGAAAGGTCGCCATAGTTGGTGAAGCAGTTCCTATAGAACAGAGCCACTATTTGATTTCAGGGCAAAACACAAAAGCGGATGCGGTAGCCAAACAGCGTTTTGAAGCTTGGCTGGAAGACATCTTTCGATAAACTATGGAAATTCTCCTTCGTCTAAACGTCTGTTGTTTATGAGTGTTCAGTTCAGAGATTTTTGGGATAGTAAATGGTGAGCCAGCGACGACGCGCCCGCTATGAACAGTATTCGGACGTTGGAGTCAGCGCAGCAAATGATCACTCGGTATCGCATTTTCTGTTAAAACCTACTAATCGCAGACATCCAAACATGTCTGACGTCAGAGCCTATCGGTCCAAATAGGTTGATTTGCTAAGGGTGGGATTATTGCTCTGCATAGCCACAGAGAAGTAGACGATGAGAAAGCATTGATCGGACCTGCTTCAAATTCTCGGTTGTGCATTTGAACCCAACGAGTGTCTCATCAGGTTGTAATGTGTTCATTGGATCTTAGCAGTGTTCGACGCGTC